>CAIKTR010000254.1 GCA_903830425.1 uncultured Opitutia bacterium | reverse complement strand
GTGGTCGGGGAGCTGGTGATCGTCCAAAGCCAGCTGCTCGAGACGGCCCGGGCCCACGCCGACAACGGCTCGCCGCTCCAGCGCAACGTCGCCCAGCTCAGCCGCATCACCAAGGAGCTGCAGCACACGGCGATGTCGATGCGCATGATCCCGATCAAGCCCACCTTCCAGAAGATGGAGCGGCTCGCGCGCGACCTGGCGCGCGATTTCGGCAAGAAGGTCCATTTCGCCACCGGCGGCGAGGACACGGAACTGGACCGCACCGTCGTCGAGGAAATCGGCGACCCGCTGGTGCACATGGTCCGGAACGCCCTCGACCACGGCCTGGAGTCGACCGCCGACCGCGTCGCCCGGGGCAAGCCCGAGATGGGCACGCTGCTGCTCAAGGCCTACCACCAGGGCAGCAACATCGTCATCGAGCTCCAGGACGACGGCCGGGGCATCGATCCGGACCGGATTTACCAGAAGGCCGTGGAGAAGGGCGTGGTGGCGGCCGGCACCGTGCTGAGCCGCGAGGACATCAACGCGCTCATCTTCGCCCCGGGATTCTCGACGGCGGCCAAGGTCACCGCGGTGTCCGGCCGCGGGGTCGGGCTGGATGTGGTGAAGCGCAACATCGACAAGCTCCACGGCAAGATCGAGATCACCTCCGAGGTCGGGCTGGGCTCGACCTTCAAGATCAAGCTCCCGCTGACCATGGCCATCATCGACGGCCTGGTGGTCCGGGTGGGCGGGGACCGCTTCATCCTGCCGAGCACCTCGGTGCAGATGGCGCTGCGCCCGGCGCGCGAGGCCATCTCGACGATCCACGGCCAGGGCGAGGTCCTCGACCTGCGCGGCCGGCTCGTGCCGGTCCACCGGCTGCACCGGCGGTTCGGCATCCCGGCGGACGCGGAAAACCCCTGGGAGGGCATCGCGGTCATCGTCGAGCACTCGGGCAAGATTTCGGCGCTCCTCGTCGACGAGCTGATCAGCAAGCAGGAGGTGGTGATCAAGAGCCTCGGCGCCTTCATGCAGAACCTGCCGGGGGTCGCGGGCGGGGCCATCCTCGGGGATGGCAGCATCGCCCTGATCCTCGACCCGGGCACGCTGCTCGCCGCCTAACGCCCGCCGCGTCGTGAGCCCTCCCCCGTCGCCCCCCACCCTCGATCAGGTCTGCGCCCAGGCGCTGCGGCTGCCGTGCGCGCCGTCCCTGATGCCCCGGCTGATCGCCGTGCTGCGGGACGACGCCAGCGGCGCCAATGAGATCGAGGACATCATCCAGCTCGATCCGGCGCTGACCGCGGCGACCCTGCGGCTGGCCAACTCGGCTTTTTTTGGCGCCGGCCAGACGGTGGAGACCGTGGCCCAGGCGGTGATCCGCGTCGGCCAGCGGGAGATCTACCGGCTGGCGGCGCTGGCGCTGGTGAACCGCTGGGAGGCCAGCACCGGGGCCTATGGCGGCGACCCCGGCGACTTCTGCCGGCATGCGCTCTGCACGGCCCTCGCGGCGGAGGTGCTGGCCGAGGCCGGCTCCCCGATCGACCCGGAGTCGGCCTACACCGCCGGCCTGGTGTGCGACATCGGCAAGCTCGCGGTGGCGCACGCGTGCGCGGCTTTTTTCCCGGCAATCCGCGCCCGGCAGGCGGACCAGGTGTGCGCCTGGAAGCAGGCCGAGCGCGACGTGCTCGGCTACGACTACGCCCAGGTCGGCGCCCAGCTGCTGCGCACCTGGCGCTTCCCCGCCGTCTACGCGGTCGCGGCGGAGTTCTGCCACGAGCCGGCCAGTGGGCCGAGCGAGGCGCAGCCCCTCCTCGCGCTCCTCCACGCGGCCAAGTACCTGGCCACCTCCCTGGGGCTGGGCGTGTCCGAGGACGGATTTCTCTTCGCCTTCAACGCCCCCTTCGTGGCGGCGCACGGCTACACCCCCGAGCTGCTCGAGCGGTCGATGGTGCCGGTGATGGAGCGCGCCGTGGCGCACCTGCGCGACAAGGCCACCCACGGTTCCGTCAGCTTCTGAGCGGCGGGGGTCGCCCGCCGGCGGCTCAGCCGGCGAGGGAGAAGCTCTCCGTCGCCGTGGGCGTCTTCAGGGTCAGCGTGCCGCTGCCAACCTCCAGATGCAGCGTGCGATTCACGGTTCCGCCCACCGCCGGGCTGGGCACCGCGAAACGCTGGCGGGCGAGGTAGTCCAGCGTGGCGCGGACGTTGCGGTCGCCGATCTTGAAGGAATCGGGCCCGGTGAGCACGCAGGCGCCGCCGGCAACGAAGACCCGCAGCCGCGCGCGCTCGGCCTTGAGGCCGATCAAGGAGCGAAACAGCAGCGGCAGCCCGGTGTCGGCAAACATCGCCGGCTGGGCCGCCGCCTTGTCCGGGGAGAGCTGCGAGTCCGGCAGCATCAGGTGCAGCACCCCGGCCACCTTGGCCTGCGCGTCGTAGACCGCCACCGCCACGCAGGAGCCGAGCGCGTAGGTGCTCAGCGTGATCTGGGTGTTGTTGGACACGGCCAGGTCGCCCACGCCGATCACGACCCGCTGGGCAAACAAGGAGGCGACGGTCGGTGCTCCGGCCATGGCAGCTCAGCCAACCCAGCCATCGGGGGAACGATGGGCCGGGGGCAAAATAGGAGGGTGGAAAGGCATGCAGAGCGCGGGCGAACCGGCGCTAGTTTCCAGTCGGCAGGCCGGAGGGAAACTTGAGGGGGTTCGGATTTCTCGCCCCAGGCGGGCCAAGGGCTTAAAGCCGGCGGCCCTTCGCGCCGAAGGGACAGGATCGGCCTGCCGCGCCCCGGCGCGTCAGGACGGCCTTGCGCTTCCCTCCACCCTCTGCCCGATTACCCCCCCGCCCATGAAGAAATTTCTCCACCTCGCCGGATCACTCGCCGTGGCGGCCCTGTCCCTGTCGCGTCTCTCCGCCCAGTCGACCGCGCCCACCCTCGAGGATCGGCTCCAGCTGCTGGAACAGAAAGTCCAGCGGCTCGCCACCGAGAACGCGGACCTGCGCAAGCAGCTCGGCGGAAAGGACGGGGCGGCGCCCGTGCTGGTCCGCCCCGGCGCCGGCGAGAGCAAGCTCACCGTCGGCGGCTTCCTCCACGGGCAGGCC
>CAIKTR010000253.1 GCA_903830425.1 uncultured Opitutia bacterium | reverse complement strand
GCCGTGAGCTTCATCGGCGGTCGCTTCGTCATCAACTACGTGCACGACGTGAAGAGCCGGCTCGCGGTCTTTGCGGCGGACGGCCGGGCGCTGGGCGAACTGGCGCTGCCTGGCATCGGCAGCGTCGCCGGCGTCAGCGGGCAGGACGACAGTCCGGAGCTGTTTTATAGTTTTTCGTCGTTCCTGTCCCCACCGACGACCTTCCGGCACGACCTGGACACCCGCCAGACCGTGGTTTTCCAGGAGACCAAGGTCGGGTTCGACCCGTCGCGCTATGTGACGGAGCAGGTGTGGGTGACGTCGAAGGACGGCACGAGGCTCCCGATGTTCGTGACCCGCCGGAAGGACCTGGTCCGCGACGGCCGGGCGCCCACCTGGCTCTACGGCTACGGCGGGTTCAACATCATGCTGCACCCGGCGTTTTCCGTCCCGACCCTGGTCTGGCTGGAACTCGGCGGCGTGTATGCCGTGGCCAACCTGCGCGGCGGGGGTGAATACGGCGAGGCGTGGCACCTCGCGGGTACGAAAGAGCGCAAGCAGAACGTGTTTGACGACTATCTGGCCGCCGCGGACTGGCTGGTGGCGGAGCGCTACACGAGCCCGGCGCGGCTGGTGCTGCAAGGGCGCTCCAACGGCGGGCTCCTCGTCGGGGCCGTGCTGAACCAGCGGCCCGACCTCGCCGCGGTGGCCTTCCCGCAGGTGGGGGTGATGGACATGCTGCGGTACCACCGGTTCACGGTGGGGGCGGCCTGGGCGGGCGACTACGGCACCAGTGACACCCCGGAGGGCTTCGCCTACCTGCGCGCCTACTCGCCGCTGCACACCCTCCGGGCCGGGGCGCGATACCCGGCGGTGCTGATCACGACGGGGGACCACGACGACCGGGTGTTCCCGGCGCATTCCTTCAAGTACGCCGCCGCGCTGCAGGCGGCCGTGGCGGGATCGTCCCGCCCGGCGCTCATCCGGATCGAGACGAACGCCGGCCACGGGGGCTCAAGCGGCACCACGCCCGTGACCAAGACGATTGACGAGTGGACCGACCTATTCGGCTTTGCCGCGCACACCCTCGGTCTCCAACTCTAGGCGGGGTCCGCTCCGGCCCCCGGACCCACCCCCTCCGAGGGGGTGGGTCCGTTTGTCATACGCCACCTTTTCCTTGCTTGCCCGGCGCGGTGAGATTTCTCTCGGGGGCAATTTTCGCCCATGAAAGTCCTCGTCGCCGACAAGATCTCACCCAAGGGAGTGGCCCACCTGCGCCAGCAGCCGGGCTTTGAGGTCCGCGAAGCCTACGGCGCGACGCCGGCGCAGCTGCTCGAGCTGGTGCGGGACGTGCACGCGATCGCAGTCCGCTCGGAAACGAAGATCACCGCGGAGGTGCTGGCCGCGGCCCCCTTGCTCAAGGTGGTGGGACGGGCGGGGGTCGGGGTGGACAACGTCGACGTCGAGGCCGCGACGGAGCGGGGCGTGATCGTGATGAACACGCCGACGGGCAACACCATCGCGACGGCGGAGCTGACCTTCACCCACATCCTCTGTGGCGCGCGCCCGGTGCCTCAGGCCGCGGCGTCCATGCGAGCGGGCCAGTGGGACCGCAAGAACCTCTCCGGCGGCGAGCTGTTCCGCAAGACCCTCGGCATTGTGGGCCTCGGCCGCATCGGCTCCGAGGTCGCGAAGCGCGCCCAGGCGTTCGGCATGCGCGTGCTGGCCTACGACCCGTACCTCGCCCCGAGCCGGGCCAAGGCGATGCAGGTTGAGGCGGTGGAACTCGACGGCCTGCTCACCCAGGCGGACTACATCACGGTCCACATGCCGCTGACCGATGCGACCCACTATTTGATCGACGCGGCCGCGCTGGCGAAGTGCAAGCGGGGCGTCCGGCTGTTCAACTGCGCCCGCGGCGGCATCATCCAGGAGACCGCCCTGATCGCGGCGCTGAAGTCCGGTCAGGTCGGTGCGGCCGGCTTGGATGTGTATGAGGACGAGCCGCTCGCCGCGACGAGCGAGCTGCGGACGCTGCCGAACGTCGTGCTTACGCCCCATCTAGGCGCCTCGACCGCCGAGGCGCAGGACGCGGTCGGGCTCGAGATTGCGGAGCAGATCACCGACGTCCTCGCGGGGGGCATCATCCGCAACGCGGTGAACATGCCCAGCATTGACGCGGCCGGGCTGAAGCTGCTCGGGCCCTACCTCGACCTGGGGCAGAAGCTCGGCACGCTGGTGCAGCAGCTGGCGCCGCCGCAGATCGCGGCGCTCCGCCTCACCTACTGGGGCAAGATGGTCGACCTCGACGTCACCGCCGTGACGCGCGCGATCCAGGTCGGCTGGCTGCGCCGGGTCAGCGGGGACTCCGCCAATTTCGTGAACGCGCCGCTGCTGCTCCAGCGCCTGGGCGTGCGGGTGGAGGTGACGAAGTCGTCCGACGACACCGACTACACCGAGCTGATCGCGGTGGAGGCCCTGGCCGGCGACGGCACCACGCACTCGGCGAAGGGGACGCTGCTCGGGAAGGGCAGCAAGGCCCGGCTGGTGGAGCTCAACGGCCGCGAGGTGGAGGCCGAGGCGCACGGCAAGCTGCTGGTGATCGAGAACCACGACGAGCCCGGCATGATCGGCTACGTCGGCACGCTGCTGGGGCGGGACAAGGTGAACATCGCGAACATGTCCCTCAGCCGGCAGGCGGCGGGCGAGACGGCGCTGATGGTGATCAATCTCGACAGCGAGCCGAGTGCGGCGGCGCGGCAGGAATTGAAGTCGCACCGGGCGATCAAACTGGCGAAGTTCGCCCAACTGTAGCGCCATGCTGATTTTCTTCCTGCTTGCGGCGATCGTCGGGTACCTGCTGGGGGCGCTGCCCTTCGGGTACTGGGTGGCGCGCGCGCGGGGCGTGGATATTTTCGCGGTGGGCAGCGGCAACCCGGGTTCGACCAACGTCCGGCGGGTGCTGGGCCGCGGACCGGGCAACACCGTGCTGGTCCTGGACGGCCTCAAGGGGACGCTGGCCGCCGGGTGGGCGCTGCTGGCCCACACGCCGGTTTCCGTGGTGGCGACGTTCGACGGCCTGCCGGCCTGGCTGCAGGTGTCCGTGGCGGGGTCCAATTGGCTGGGCGTGGGAGTGGCCGGCCTGCTCGGCGCGCTCCTGGGGCATTCCTTTTCCTGCTTCACCCGGTTCCGGGGCGGCAAGGGCGTGGCGACCGGCGCCGGCGGGTTCTTCGTCCTGTTTCCGCTCGGCGCGGCGGTGGCTGCCGTGGCCTGGGGGCTCACGGCCGCGCTCACGCGCTACGTCTCGGTGGCCTCCATCATGGCCGCGGTCGCGCTCACTGCGGTGGCCTGGCTGCGGCCGACCCCGCCGCTGCTCCAGGGCGTGTGCACCGGGGTCATGATCTTTGTCATCTTCCGCCACCGGACCAACCTGGCCCGGCTGCGGGCGGGGACGGAAAACCGCATGGGCCAGCCGCCGACCAACCCGCCCCCGCCATGAACCCGCTGCCGTTAATCCGCATTGGCGTGTGTGGCCTGGGCACGGTGGGCCAGGGGGTCTGGAAGCACCTGACGCGCGTGCGGCCGGACCTGGAGCTGCGGCTGGGCGTGAAGCTGGAGCTGACGCGGGCGTCGGTCCGCGACCTGCGCAAGCGCCGGGCGGTGCGCGTGCCCGGGAAGAAGCTGACGACCGACTCGCTCTCGATTGCGACCGACCCGAACATTGACATCGTGTGCGAGCTGATCGGCGGCACGACGGTGGCGCGCGAGGTCACGCTGGCGGCGCTGGCGGCGGGCAAGATCGTGGTCTCGGCGAACAAGGCGCTGATCTGCCAGCATGGCGCGGAGATTTTTGCGGCGGCCCGGCGGCACGGCGGCCACTTCCTCTTCGAGGCCAGCGTGGCGGGGGGCATCCCGATCATCAAGGCGCTGCGCGAGGGCCTGGTGGCGAACCGCTTTCCGCTGATCTACGGCATCCTCAACGGCACCTGTAACTACATCCTCACGCAGATGGAGGAGCAGGACGCGCCCTATGCGTCGGTGCTGGGCGAGGCGAAGCAGCTGGGTTATGCCGAGGCCGACGAGTCGCTGGACGTGGAAGGCTGGGACACGGCGCACAAGGCGGCGGTGCTGGCGTTTCTCGCGCACCACACCTGGGTGGCGCCCGAGCAGATGATCGTCGAGGGCATCGACCGCATCACCCCGGACGACTTCAAGCACGCCGCCGCGCTCGGCTACGGCATCAAGCTGCTGGCCGTCATCGCCCGCGATTTTACGACGGACGAGCTCAGCGTCCGGGTCCACCCCACGCTGCTGCCGGAGAGCCACGTGGTGGCGAAGGTCAGCGGCGTGTTCAACGCGGTCTCGGTCCGGGGCGACGTGGCGGGGACCACGCTCTACATCGGCCGCGGGGCGGGGCAGGACGCGACCGCGAGCGCGGTGATCAGCGATTTGGTGGACGCGGTGGCGCTGTGGAAGAACGACCGGCGCGCGTTCATCACGGCGCGCAAGGCCCTGCCGCCGGAGCGGCCGGCGCGGGGGTGCCGCCTGGCGCCCGCGGAGCACATCCGCTGCCGCTATTACCTGCGGCTGACGGTGCGCGACGAGCCGGGCGTGCTGGCCCAGATCGCGACCGCGATGGCGGTGCGGCAGGTCAGCATCGCGAGCGTGATCCAGCGCGCCCAGGAGCCGGCCGGCGTGGCCTCGCTCGTCCTCACCACCCACCAAAGCGACGAGCGCGCCATGCGGGCGACGCTGGTCCGGCTGGGGCGCCTGCGCTGCGTCCTGGAGCGGCCGCTGCTGCTCCGCATCGGCGACTTCGGCGACTAACCCACCTTCCCGACCATGCCACGCATCGTCCAAAAATATGGCGGCACCTCCGTGGGTGACGTCGAACGCATCAAAAAAGTCGCCGAGCGCGTCAAGGCCACGCGCGACGAGGGCCACGAGCTCGTCATCGTGGTCTCGGCCCGCTCCGGGGTGACCAACGAGCTGCTCGCCCGGGCCAAGGCCGTGTGCGAGTTCCCGAGCGAGCGCGAGCTCGACATGCTGCTGTCCACCGGCGAGCAGGAGACGATCGCGCTGACGGCGATGGCGCTGCAGGGCATCGGGGTGGACGCCGTGAGCTACACCGGCGCGCAGGCCGGCATCTTCACCGACAAGGTCCACACCAAGGCGAAGATCAAGACGATCAACGCCAAGCCGATCGAGCGGGACCTCCGCGCCGGCAAGGTGGTGATCGTCGCGGGCTTCCAGGGAATCAACGAGGAAGGCCAGATCACGACGCTCGGGCGGGGCGGCTCCGACCTCACGGCGATCGCGCTGGCGGCGGCGGTCAAGGCGGACAAGTGCGAGATCTACACCGACGTGGACGGCGTCTACACCGCGGACCCCCGCGTGGTGAAGACCGCCCGCAAGCTCACCGAGATCTCCTACGACGAGATGCTCGAGCTCGCGTCCTCCGGCAGCAAGGTCATGCAGACCCGCTCGGTCGAGTTTGCCAAGAAATACAACGTCATCTTCGAGGTCCGTTCGTCCTTCAACCATAACCCAGGAACCATTGTGAAAGAAGAAGTCGCCTACATGGAAAAGGTCGTTGTCCGCGGCGTGGCGGTGGACAAGGACCAGGCCAAGGTCATCGTCAGCAACATCCGCGACAAGCCGGGCTCGGCGGCGAAGGTCTTCCGCGCGCTGGCGGACGCGAGCGTCAACGTGGACATGATCGTGCAGAACGTCGGCCGCCAGGGGGTGGCGAACCTCACCTTCACGGTGCCGCAGACGGACACGGCCAAGGCGGTCCGGGCGCTGGAGCCGGTGCTGACCGCGATCGGCGGCGGCCAGGTGACGGTGCACGAGCACATCGCCAAGCTGTCCGTGGTGGGCGTGGGCATGAAGACCCATTCCGGGGTGGCGGCGACGCTGTTCCAGGCGCTGGCCGACGTGGGCATCAACATCGAGCTGATCAGCACCTCGGAGATCAAGATCTCCATCGTGCTGGACCTGGACCGGGCCGACGAGGCCGCCCGGGTGGCGCACACCGCGTTCCAGCTCGACCAGACCTGAGCGCGCGGCGCGCCGCGCTGGGCGCGGACGACCGCCCGGACCGCCATGAAGTTCATCTCCACCCGGGGCCAGACGCCGCCGCTCGGCTTTGCGGACGCCGTGGCCACCGGGCTGGCGCCGGACGGCGGGCTGTTCCTGCCGGAGACGCTGCCCGACTTTTCCGGCCAGCTCGCGCGCTGCGCCGGGCTCGGCTACGCGGACCTGTGCTTTGAGTTCCTGCGGGTCTTTGCGACGGACCTGCCGCCGGAGACGCTCCGCTCCCTCGTTGCCGCGTCGTACACCGGGTTTGCGCACCCGGCGATCGCGCCGCTGCGGCAACTCGGGCCGCGGCTGCACGTGCTGGAGCTGTTCCACGGCCCCACGCTCGCGTTCAAGGATTTTGCGCTCCAGCTGCTGGGCAACCTGTATGGCCACCAGTGCCGGGTGCGGCGCGAGTCGATCAACGTCCTCGGGGCCACCTCGGGGGACACGGGGGCGGCGGCGATCCACGGCCTGCGGGGCAAGCCCGGCGCGGCGATTTTCATTCTTTATCCCGACGGCCGCGTGTCGCCGCTGCAGGAGCGGCAGATGGCGTGCACGGGCGCGGCCAATGTCTATGCCCTCGCGGTGGACGGCACGTTCGACGACGCGCAGGCGGCGCTGAAGGAGATCTTCGCGGACCAGGACTTCCGCACGCGGCACCGGCTCTCGGCGGTCAACTCGATCAACCTGGCCCGCATCCTGGCGCAGTGCGTGTATTACCTCTATGCTTGGCTGCAGCTGCCGGCGGGCGAGCGGGACGAGGTCGAGTTTGTCGTGCCGACGGGAAATTTCGGCAATGTGCTGGCCGGCTGGCTGCTGCAGCAGATGGGGGTGCCGATCCGGGGATTCAAGATCGCCACGAACCAGAACGACATCCTCTACCGGCTGTTCACGACGGGGGAGTACCGGGTCGGGGCGCTGCGCCCGAGTCTGGCGCCCTCGATGGACATCCAGGTGGCGTCGAACTTCGAGCGGTTCCTCTATTACCGGCTGGGCCGCGACCCGGCGCGGGTGCGGGCCGTGATGGCGCAGTTCCAGGCGACGGGCGGGTGCCGGTTCGAGCCGGGGCAGGAGGCGGCGTTCACGACCTCGCGCTGCACCGACGCCGAGATCCCGGAGATCATCCGGCGGGTGCACCGCGAGCACGGCTACCTGGTCGACCCCCACACCGCCTGCGCGTTCAAGGAGCTCACCCCCGGGCGGGTGAGCGTGGTGCTGGCCACGGCGAGCCCGGCGAAGTTTCCCGAGACGATGCAGGCGGCGATCGGCGCCGCGCCGACGCACCCCTCGCTGGAGGAGCTGAAGCAGCGGCCGCTGGCGAAGCACCGGATCCGGGCGGAGCCCGGGGCGATCAAGGCCTTCATCGCGGCCCACGGGGTGTAGGGCGCCAGGCCGGGAGCTAGGGGCCGGCCCGGAAATTGCACTCGCCGCGGGGGTCGGCTCCGCCACACTCCGCGCCGTGCCCTTCCGCATCCCTTCCTCCCGCGTCAACTGGACCAACAGCTCGTTTCTCATCGGCACCGCCGTAACCACCTGCACAGTCGTGCCCTACTACCTCTGGCGGTGCGGGGCCGATGCGTTCCAGCTGGGGATGTTCTTCGTGTTCTTCTGCGCGACGGGGCTGAGCATCACCCTCGGCTACCACCGCCTGCTGGCGCACAAGGCCTTTGCGGCCCGCTGGCCGGTGCGGCTGCTCACCCTGCTCTTCGGCGCGGCGACCTTTGAGAACAGCGCGCTGGCGTGGGTGTCCGACCACCGCCGCCACCACAAGAACGTCGACAGCGACGACGACCCCTACGACATCACGAAGGGCTTCTGGCATGCGCACATCGGCTGGATCCTCTTCCGGCTCGATCCCGAGCCGCCGTGGGACAACGTCGCCGACCTGCGCAAGGACCCCCTGGTGATGCTGCAGGAGCGCTTTTACGTGCCGATCGCGGTCGGGGTCGGGTTCGTGATCCCCTCGCTGCTCGGCTACCTGCATGGCGGCGGGATGGGCGCGCTGGGCGGCCTGCTGCTGGCCGGGGTGGCCCGCGTCGTGGCGGTGCAGCACATGACCTTTTTCATCAATTCGCTCTGCCACACGGTGGGCCGGCGGCCGTACTCCGACCGGTGCAGCGCCCGGGACAGCGGGCTGATGGCGATCTTCACGTTTGGCGAGGGCTACCACAACTATCACCACGAATTCCAGCACGACTACCGCAACGGGGTGAAGTGGTGGCAGTGGGACCCGACGAAATGGACGATTTGGACGCTCCAAAAGCTGGGGCTGGCGAGCGACCTGCGCCGGGTCTCCGAGGAGAAGGTCCTGCTGCAGCAACTGGCGGAGGCCTGCCGCCGGCTGGAGGAGCGGCTGACCTCGCCGGTGGCGCCGCTGCCGGGCCGGGTGCGCCTGCTGCTGCAGAATTCCGAGGCCAAGCTGAACGAGCTCGGCGCGCGCTGGACGGCGGTCAAGGCAGAGTATGCCGAAAAGAAGGACCTGCAGGTGGAGCAGGCGCGGGCGGCCCTCGCCGAGATCCGGCGGGAAGTGAGCCGGGCGTTTGACCTGCTCGAGCTGGCCGGCGCGACTGCCTGAGGCGCTCCCGGCCCGGGCGGCCGGGCCGAAGGGGCGGGGCGGTGAAAAAAACCTTGAACTGTGTGAGTCGAGTCGAGACCGTGCGCGTTCGGTTTTTCGGTAGGATACTCAAGTGGCCAACGAGGGCAGACTGTAAATCTGCTGGCTAACGCCTTCCCTGGTTCGAATCCAGGTCCTACCACCATCCGTCACCCCGCCAGCGATCGGGCGCAGAAGGCGACACATGTCGCGGGCGGATTGACGGCATGGTTGACCCCGGAACTGGCGTCGCTCCCGGTCGCCCCGCCCAATGCAAAGGATGACCTTGGGCTCGCCGCAGCCCCTGCCAATATGTGGGCGCATCTGGTGATCGATATGTGTCATTCCTATAAATACCGATATACATATAAGTGTCCTTTACTAAAGGACACATATGTGAAAGCCTAAAGGCCATGAGCTTACATCCCGTCCTGGCCGAGAAACTGAGTCTGGCGCTGCAGCCATTGCAGGGACTGGGGTTAACCCGGAGAGACGCCAGCCTGCCTGCCATACCAGGCAAGGTGCATGCGGTGATCGGAATGAGGCGCTCAGGTAAGACGACGTTTTTGCGGCAACTGCTGGAGGCGCAGCGACAGAACCTGCCCCCCGAACGATCGCTCTACCTAAGTTTCGACGACGACCGGCTGGCCGAGCTGGGAGTGGAGCAGCTTGGATTCCTGCTGGAGGAGTTTTACCGGAGGTATCCGGCACTGCGGGGCCAGGAGACGGTGCATTGGTATCTGGACGAGATCCAACTGGTTTCGGGCTGGGAGCGATTCGTCCGCCGGGCGATGGATACGGAAAAAATCGGGCTGGTCGTGTCCGGTTCCTCGGCGCGGATGCTATCCAAAGAGGTGCACACGTCATTGCGTGGACGCGGCATGGCCACGGTAATCCGACCGTTCAGCTTCCGGGAGTTTTTGCGCCACCGGGGCGAGGAGCCGACGCGGGAACCGCCGGGCTGGACGGCGGCGGAACGCTCGCTGGTGGAGAAGCGATTCCGCGAGTATCTGACCGACGGCGGCTTTCCCGAGGCCCAGGGCCTGACCTCCGCGCTGCGGGTGGAGCTGTTGCAGGGCTACGTGGACACGGTTCTCTTCCGCGATGTGGTGGAGCGGTACGAGGTGACGCAGGTGGCGGCTCTGCGCTGGATCGTGCGGCACTGCCTGCGTAACCCTGCGGGCAGCTTCAGCGGACATCGACTGTTTCAGGACCTGAAGTCGCAGGGGCACGCCGTGGGCAAGGATACCGTGCATGCGATGCTGGGACACCTGCAGGACGCGTTCCTGCTGTCGGCCGTGCCGCTCGCCACTGAGTCGGAGCGACAGCGCAATTCCAACCCGCGGAAGATATATCCGGCGGATCCAGGGCTGATCCGGGCTTTTGATGCGAGCGGCAGGGCGAACACGGGCCATGCCCTGGAAACGGCGGTGCTGCTGGAGCTGGAGCGGCGCGGGGCGGAAGTGGGCTACCTGAAAACGGCCGACGGGCTGGAGGTGGACTTCCTCGCGCGGCATCCGGCCGCCGGGGAAGAAGCGATCCAAGTCTGTTCCGATCCGGCGGACGAATCCACCCGCACCCGCGAACTCCGCGCGCTTACGGCGATTGCCGGCGAACACCCTCGCGCCAAGCGGCGTCTGCTGGTGCTCGACCGCGACGCCGTGTCTGGGACCGGCGCTGACGGGGTGCAGGTGCAGCCCGCCTATGAGTGGCTGCTGGCGTCCAGTCCGTAATACTTGGCCCAACCGCCCCGACCTTGTGTCAGTCGCCGGGGTGGTTCGCCCCCGGTCCCCGGTCAGATCAGGCCGGACTCGCGGAAGCTGAAGTAGCCCCGGCCAACGGGGTCGGCGGCCAGGCGGCCGAGGATGACGTGATCAAGGAGGTCGATGT
>CAIKTR010000252.1 GCA_903830425.1 uncultured Opitutia bacterium | reverse complement strand
GGCCTTCTCGTTATGGCACTGGTCGATCATGTAGGCGATCTTCGGCATCCGGCCGCGGTCGGCGGCGAAGAGGTGGATCTCGTGGAAGATGCGGAAGATCTGGTACGGGTCGATGGAGCCGAGCGTGAGGTCGTCGTCGGCGTAGCGGCGGTCGTTGAAGTGGAAGCCGCCGAGCATGTCCTCGTCGAGCAGCCACGCGACGATCTGCTCGATGTTGACGGCGCTGTAATGGTGGCCGGTGTCGACCAGCACCTTGGCGCGGGGGCCGGCCTTTTTCGAGAGCAGGTAGGCCATGCCCCAGTCGGCGATGTCGGTGGCGTAGAAGGCCGGCTCAAACGGCTTGTACTCGACGAGCATCGTCTGCTTCGGGCCGAGCTTGCGGTGCAGGGCCTTCAGGCTCTCCTCGAAGTGGCCCTTGCGCTCGCGGATGCTGCCCTGGCCCGGGTAGTTCGTGCCGTCGGCGAACCAGAGGGAGAGGTACTCGCTGCCGACCGCCTGCATGATGGCGACGGAGTCGAGGCAGTGCTGCAGGGCGTGCTGGCGGACGGCCGGATCGTTGTGGCCGAAGGAGCCCCACTTGTAGCACTGGTCCTGGAAGAGGTTCGGGTTGATCGCGCCCAGCTTGACCCCGTGCTTCCGCGCCTGTTTGGCGACCTTCTTCGGGTCCTCGCCCGGCGTGAAGTCCCACAGCACGTGCGTCGCCACCGTCGGGCAGCAGCCCGTGACCGCGTGCACCTGGCCGGCGTCGGCCAGCTTGTCGTTGGTGTCGATGGCGGCGGCATCCTGGAAAAACTTGCCGAAGCGCGTGCCCGTGTCGGCAAAGCCCCACGAGGGCGTTTCCACGTTGAAGGAGTCGAGCGCCTCGACGGCGCGGCGGAGGAGTTTCGGGGTCATGGGAACTCCTTTTGTGCGAAAGCAAACGGAGGTTGTCAGCCGTGAAATTCCCCGTTCTCGTGAAAATTCTTATGTGTGACGCCTGTCGACTGCTGGGGACGCCGTGGCTGCCGGAACCGGCCGTCAGCCGGGCGCGCCGGCGGACGGCGGGGAAGGCGATGAAGCTGCGCCAGGCCGGGAAACCGGCGGAGCCGGCGACGGCCGGGGCGCGGCCCAAGCGCCGGGCCGGATAGGCGCGGCGGCGGGTCAGGCGGGCTCGCCCTTCCCGCCCCACCCCACGAGGCCCAGGCCGAAGAGGGCGAGGGCCGCGGACACGGCGACAAACCAGTCGCCGTGCTCGACGTAATAGCTCAGCCGGTTCACCCAGCGGGCGTCGCGGGTGATGGCGACGGTCTGGGTGCCGCGGAAATAGATGCTGCCGGCGTCGTTGGTGAGGGTGGCCCGCACGTTGCCGAACTCGTCGATCCAGCCGCTCCAGCCGCCGTTGCCGCAGCGCAGCACGGGCCGGCGGGTCTCGACCGCGCGCAGCACCGAGTTGGCCGCGTGCTGGTAGGCCGCGCCGCCCTCGCCGAACCACGCGTTGTTGGTCTGGACGACCAGCACCTCGGCCCCGGCCCGCACGCTGGCCCGGGCCAGCCGCGGATAGATGTCCTCGTAGCAGATCAGCGGGCCGAACGTCACCGCCCCGCTGCGCAGCGGGACGACCAGCGGCGCGGCATCGAGACCGCGGGCGAAATCATCGCCGATCGGCACAAATTTCGAGAGCCAGCCGAGGAGGGGGCGCAGCGGCACATATTCGCCGAAGGGCACCAGGTGGCGTTTCGCGTAATAGGCGGTCTGCAGGCCGGTGACGGGGTCGACGGCAAACACGCCGTTGTACCACTCTTCGTTCGGGGCGCGGGGGTGTTCGATCGCGATCGAGCCGAGCAGCAGCGGGGCGCGCCCTTGCCGGGCGAGCGACTCGACGAAGCCCTGCGCGTCGGCGTCGCCCTTCACGGCCCAGGGGGTCGTGGCCTCGGGCCAGAGGATGAGGTCCGGCAGGGTGGCGGCGGCCGCCCGCGTCGTGCGTTCCAGCACGTCGAGGATGCCCGGGCCCTTGGCCGGGTCCCACTTCACGTCCTGCGGGATGTAGGGCTGCACAAACGCCACGCGGCCGAGGGGCATGCTGAAGCGCAGGCGGTTGAACGTCTCCTGCACATGCACCGTGAGGCACCCCAGCAGCAGGAACATCGCGAGGAAGAATTCCTGGCTGCGCTTGCCCAGGCCGGTCTCGCCCTCGCGGAGCAGCCGGTGCGCGTAGGCCCCGAACCCGAGGTTCATGATCACCAGGACGAACGACACGCCGTAGGCCCCGGTGTACCCCGCGATCTGGAGGATGCTCGCCCGCTCCCACTGGGTGGCCGCCAGCGGGAGCCAGGGAAAGCCGCCGAGCAGCCAGGTGCGCGTCCACTCGACCACCACCCAGGCGCCGGCCAGCCCGAGGAGCGCGAGCAGCCGGAGCGGGGTCCGCCGGCCGAGCAGCCGGGGCATCGTCCACCACACCGCCAGATACCAGATGCCGATCCACGCGCCGACGAGCGGCCCGAGCAGCAGCAGACCGAGCCAGGTGACGTGGTGCAGCCAGCCGAGGATGATGGTCCAGGCCAGCGCCTGCGCGCCCAGGAGGGTCCACGCGTAGAGTTTGAACCGCGGGCGCAGGTAGGCCCAAAAGATACCCGGCACGAGCATCGCGTAGGCGAACTCGGGCATCTTGTAGGGAGGGAACGACAGCACCGCCAGCAGGACGGTGAGGCCGAAGACCGTGACGGCGGCCACGGTCTCCGGGTGGCGCTGTCCCCAGGACGGCGCGGGGGCGTAGGGATCGGCCGGGGGCCCGGGGTCAGGCATGGCGGGCCTCAGGCGCCGTGGCACTGCTTGAACTTCTTGCCGCTGCCGCAGGGGCAGGGATCGTTGCGGCCGACCTTCGGCGTGTCGCGGCGGATCGTGACCCGCGGGAGCTGGATTTCCGGGGCCGGGGCGGAGGTGGCGCCGCCGCCGGTGACGGTGGTGCTGGTCTCGAGCCGGGGGGCCGCGGCGGGCGCGGGGGCGTCGGTCGGCCCGACGGCGCGCGCGGTGCGGCTGAGCAGGGCGAGCATGTTCTCGAACGACGCGAGGTTGGACGCGCTGCGGAACAGGCCGGTGCAGATCTGGAGGCGCACGTTGTTCATCAGCTCCTCGAAGAAGCGGTAGGCCTCGGACTTGTACTCCACGAGCGGGTCCTTCTGGCCGTAGCTGCGCAGGCCGATGCTCTTGCGCAGGTCCTCCATCTCGGTGAGGTGCTCCTGCCAGTGGTGGTCGATGGCGTTGATCACGACGTAGCGCTCGAGCGAGCCGAGGGCCTCGGGAACCTCGGCGGACTCCTTCACCGCGTAGGCCTGGTGGATGCGCGCGAGGATCAGGGCCGCGAGCGCCGCGGCGTCGCCGCCCGCCAGCTCGTCGACGCGGAGGCTGATGGGGAAATGGGCGTTGGCCCAGCCGACGAGGCTCTCGACGGCGGAGGGGACTGCGCCGCCCTTTTCGCCGTAGCCGGCGGCCTCGAGGCGGAGCAGGAGCTCCTCCTCGATCTGCTCGAAGATGATCGCCTTGGGGCGGTCGGCGTGGATCGCGGCGTTGCGGATGCCGTAGACGACCTCGCGCTGCTGGTTGAGCACGTCGTCGTACTGGAGCAGGCGCTTGCGGATCGAGTAGTTCTGCTGCTCGACCTTCTTCTGGGCGGACTCGATCGAGCGGTTGAGCCACGGGTGCTCGAGCTCCTCGCCCTCCTTCATCGAGCCCTCCATCAGGCGCGAGGCGAGGTTGCCCTGCAGGAACAGGCGCATGAGGTCGTCCTCGAGCGAGAGGAAGAACTTGGTCAGGCCGGGGTCGCCCTGGCGCGAGCAGCGGCCGCGCAGCTGGCGGTCGATGCGGCGGGACTCGTGCCGCTCGGTGCCGACGACGTAGAGGCCGCCGGCCTCGCGCACGCCCTCGCCGAGTTTGATGTCGGTGCCGCGGCCCGCCATGTTGGTGGCGATGGTGACGGCGCCCCGCTGGCCGGCGCGCGAGACGATCTCGGACTCCTGCTGGTGGAACTTGGCGTTGAGCACGGTGTGGATGACCCCGGCGCGCTTGAGCATGCGCGAGAGCACCTCGGAGGACTCGACGGAAACCGTGCCCACCAGCACCGGCTGGCCGCGCTTGCTGGCCGCCTCGATCTCGCGGACGACGGCGTTGAACTTGTCCCGGCGGGTCTTGAAGATGGAGTCGTTCCGGTCGACGCGGATGCAGGGCTGGTTGGTCGGGATGACCTGCACGGACAGCCGGTAGATGTCGTTGAACTCGGTGGCCTCGGTTTCCGCCGTGCCGGTCATGCCGGCCAGCTTCTCGTACATGCGGAAATAGTTCTGGATCGTGATCGTGGCGTAGGTGCGCGTCTCGCGCTCGATCATGACGCCCTCCTTGGCCTCGACGGCCTGGTGCAGGCCGTCGGACCAGCGGCGGCCCGGCATGACGCGGCCGGTGTTCTCGTCGACGATCATGACCTTGCCCTCCTGCACGACGTACTCGACGTCCTTTTCGTACAGCGAGTAGGCGCGGAGCAGCTGGGAGATGGCGTGGATGTCCTCGGACACCTCGGCGTAGCGGGTCTGGGAGGTGAGTTTCTTGGCCTCGCGCTGCTCGGGCGAGAAGGCCGGGTCCTTGTCGAGGTCGCTGAACTCGGTGGCGAGGTCGGGCAGGACGAAGGCGTCGGGATTGTCCGGCCGGAGCGTCTTGCGGCCGATCTCGGTCAGGTCGGCCTGGTGCTGGCGCTCGTCGATGACGAAGAAGAGCTCCTCCTTGAGCCGGTAGACCTCCTCCTTGTTGAGGTCGGAGTTCATCTCCGTCTCGGTCGTGTCGAGCAGCTTGCGCCACTCGGGCGTCTCCATCAGGCGGAGGAGGAGCTTGTTCTTCGGGTGTCCCATCTTCACCTGCAGCATTTTGCGCGAGGCCAGCAGCTTGTCGTCCTCGCTGGCGGCGGGCTTCTCGAGCAGCCCCTTGGCCTCGGAGACGATGCGGTTGCAGAGCCGGGTCTGGTCGCTGACGAGGGCGTCGACCGGGGGCTTGATGCGGGTGAAGGGCTGCTCGCGCTCGATGGGGGCGGGGCCGGAGATGATCAGCGGGGTGCGGGCCTCGTCGACGAGGATCGAGTCGATTTCGTCCACGATGCAGTACCAGTGGTCGCGCTGGACCTGGTCCTCCTTGCGCGTGGCCATGCCGTTGTCGCGGAGGTAGTCGAAGCCGAACTCGCTGGCGGTGCCGTAGGTGATGTCGCGGCCGTACATCTCGCGGCGGAGGTCGGGGGCCATCTGCTGCTGGATGCAGCCGACGGACACGCCGAGGAAGTTATACAGGTGGCCCATCCACTCGGAGTCGCGGCGGGCGAGGTAGTCGTTGACGGTGACGAGCTGGGTATTCCGGCCGTTGAGGGAGTTGAGGTAGAGCGGGAGGGTGGAGACGAGGGTCTTGCCCTCGCCGGTGGCCATTTCCGCGATTTTGCCCTGATGGATGGCGAGGCCGCCGATCAGCTGGACGTCGAAATGCACCATGTCCCAGGTGAGCTCGTGGTCGCAGACCACGATGGTGCGGCCGACGAGGCGGCGCGCGGCGCTCTTCACGGTCGCGAAGGCCTCGGGGAGGATCTGGTCCAGGGTTTCGCCGGCCTTCAGCCGGGCGCGGAACTCGTCGGTCTTGGCCCGGAGCTGTTCATCGCTGAGCGGCCGGTAGGTCAACTCCAGTTCGTTGATGCGCGCGACCGTGGGCCGGGCTTTCTCGAGGAACTTTTTGTAGTGTCGACCGGCAAAGCGTTTAAACAGAAAGGAAAGCATGAAGGGCCGATACCATAGGTGCGGCGGAGGGCTTGGCAAACGACAAATACCGCCCGCCACCGGGGGGCGCCCAGCCGGTCCGGTCCGGGGGGCGCAGGCCCCCGGGAGGCCGGGTCACACCCGGCCGCGAAAGT
The DNA here is from genome assembly GCA_903830425.1 of uncultured Opitutia bacterium. GTDB lineage: Bacteria > Verrucomicrobiota > Verrucomicrobiia > Opitutales > Opitutaceae > Opi-474. The sequence goes on along the minus strand of CAIKTR010000252.1, from coordinate 1,150 downwards.
ACCCGATGGTGCGCTGCAGGCCGGCCTCGAGCGCGATCGTGGGTTCCCAGTTCAGAACCTTGCGGGCCAGCGTGATATCCGGACGGCGCTGCTTCGGGTCGTCCGGGGGCAGCGGCCGGTAGACGAGCTGCGACTTGCCGCCGACCAGCTTGAGGGTGAGCTCGGCGAGCTGCCGCATCGTGAACTCGCCGGGATTGCCGAGGTTGATCGGCCCGACGGTCTCGGTCTGCGCCATGCAGCGGATGAAGCCCTCGATCAGGTCATCGACGTAGCAGAACGACCGGGTCTGCGAACCGTCGCCATAGATGGTGATGTCCTCGCCGCGCAGCGCCTGGACGATGAAATTGGAGACGACGCGTCCGTCGGCCTCGTGCATGCGCGGGCCGTAGGTGTTGAAGATGCGGACCACGCGGATATCGACCTTGTTCTCGCGGTGGTAGTCAAAGAAGAGCGTCTCGGCGCAGCGCTTGCCCTCGTCGTAGCAGGAGCGCTTGCCGATCGGGTTGACGTGGCCCCAGTAGCTCTCGGGCTGGGGGTTGACCTGCGGATCGCCGTAGACCTCGGAGGTTGAGGCCTGGAACACGCGGGCCTTGAGCCGCTTGGCGAGGCCGAGGCAGTTGATCGAGCCCATCACGGACGTCTTGATGGTCTTGATCGGGTTGTACTGGTAGTGGGGAGGCGAGGCGGGGCAGGCGAGGTTGTAGATCTGGTCGACCTCGAACTTGAAGGGGTCGATGACGTCGTGCCGGACAAACTCGAAGCGGGGGTTGGCCAGCAGGTGCTCGATGTTGGCCTTGCGGCCGGTGAACAGGTTGTCGATGCAGACCACCTCATGGCCGTCCTTGACCAGACGATCGCAAAGATGGGAGCCGAGAAACCCGGCGCCGCCGGTGACGAGAATGCGCATGATAGGGTGAAAGGGAGGGTGCCAGTGAGAGGGAAACGGGCGAAGTTGGCGAGCGCGGGGATCAGGGGTTCAGGGCCGGCTAGGCGCAGCCCCGCCCTACCCGGCCAGCCGGGCCGCCGCGCCGGCCTCGTAGCGCTCGATCCAGCCGCGGTGCCAGGGACCGTAGTCGCCGGCCTCGATGTGCGCCCGGGCCTGCGCCATCAGGTCGAGGTAGAAATGCAGGTTGTGCAGGGTGAGCAGGGT
>CAIKTR010000251.1 GCA_903830425.1 uncultured Opitutia bacterium | reverse complement strand
GCGGGTGCTGTTCTTCTACCTCAACGCCGCCTGCCGGCTCTGGGAGGAAGGGGTGCCGACGGCGGCCCTCGACGGCGCGCTGCGGGACTGGGGCTGGCCGATGGGCCCGGCGCGGCTGATCGACGAGGTGGGGGTGGATGTAACCGACTTCATCTTCGGGGAGCTGGCGCATTATTTCCCGGACCGGTTCCAGCCCACGACGGTGTGCCGGCGCCTGGTCGCGGCGGGCCTGCTGGGCCGGAAGAACGGCGCCGGCACGGGCTTCTACACCTATGCCGGGGGGACGGAGGCGCTGAACCCGGCGCTGGACGCGTGGGCCCCCCCGGCCCGGTCGACGCTGGACGCGGCGGAGATCGCCGCGCGGCTCAACCGCGTGATGATCGACGAGACCCGGCGCGTGCTGGCGGAAGGCGTGCTGCAGACGCCGGACGACGCCGACCTCGCCCTGCTGCTGGGCGCCGGCTTCCCGGCCTTCCGGGGCGGGCTGATGCGCCACGCGCGCCGCCTGGAGGGGGGCTAGGCCCGGCCGGCCGGCGGGTCCCGGTCGGCGGACCGCGGCGGCCAGGGCACGAAGGCGCTCGTCGTCCGCTGGTAGCGTCGGTAGGCGTCGCCGCGCTGGCGGAGGTTCTGGGCCTCGTTCAGGGGCAGGCCTGTCACGCGCAGCAGGAGATGGAGGATGACGGCGGGGGCGAGGACGGCCAGCGGGCCCCAGGGCGAGGCGAGGGCGAAGACGAAGTAGGCGACCCAGACGAGCCACTCGAAAAAATAATTGGGATGCCGGCTGTAGCGCCACAGGCCCGTGTCGCACACCCGGCCAGCCCGGGCCGGCCGGCGCTGGAACGCGGCGAGCTGGGCGTCGGCCAGCGCCTCGCCGCTCACGGCGAGGAGCCAGAGCCCGGTCCCGGCCAGTTCCAGCGGGTGCAGGGCCGGCGCGGGGTTGAGGCAGGCGAGCAGGAAGGGTGCGCCGAGCAGCACGACCGACCCGGCCTGCAGCTGGAAAAACCAGAACATCTTCGCCGCGAAATGGCCCGCCCAGTCCTGCCGCAGCTGCCGGTAGCGGCCGTCCTCGACCGGATGGTGGCGGCCCACGCGCCCGGCGAGGTGCGTCCCCAGCCGGGCGCTCCACAGGACGGCGAGGGTGGCGACGAGGGCGCGGCGCACGGGCCACCCGGGGCCGGCCAGCGCGTAGAAGGTGGCGAGGGCGCCGAAGGCATACGCCCACGCGACGTCCACGATGCCATAGTTGTCGAGGCGGCGCGCGAGCCCATACAGCCCGGCAAAGGCGAGCCCCAGCGCGGCCAGCGCGATGAGCAGGAGGGCGGCCGGGCTCACGGGGGGGGCGGGGGGACCCCGGCCGCCGCCGCGCGCTCCGCCTTCCGCTTCAGCTCGGCGACCTTCCGCGTGACGGGGAGCGCGACGTAATAAACCGCCGCGATGTGAAACGGTGCGAGGACGGCCCAGGCCACCAGGGCGTAGAGGACGGTCAGGCCGAACTGCTGGAGAAACCGCTGGGGGTCGCTCCACAACAGCGCGTGCATCTGGCGGATGCTGAAGCGGATGTGGGGCGCGCCAAAGATGGCCTCGCCCAGCCGCACGCAGAGGAAAATCGCCGGGATGTGCACCGGCCAGAGCGCCTGGTTGATGAGCTGGACGATCGGCTGGTTCAGCCGGAGCGCGATCGCGGCGAGAAAACAGAGCAG
>CAIKTR010000250.1 GCA_903830425.1 uncultured Opitutia bacterium | reverse complement strand
CGACGAGTGGGCCGTGGCGCAGGGCCGGGGCGTCCTCTTCCACTGGACCACCCAGCTGCCCATGCGGATCGAGGGCCACCGCGTGCTCATCGAGGGCCGCCGCGCCATCGCGGAGCTGAGCTTCCCCGCGGACGTCGAGGCCCGGATCGACCAACTGCCCCTGCAGGACCCGCGGCGCACCGCCGTCGAGCAGGGCCGGCGCGATCTCATCCAGTTCGGCTGGAAGCTCGCCGCCACCCAGCCCGTCCTCACCCTCCGCCAGGCCGGCGCCGCCGGCGTGCTCCGCGTCACCGTCCGCCTCACGCTCAAGCCCGCCCGCTAGGTCTTCTCCCCGTCCCGTCACGACCATGCGCCTCAACCCGATCAACAGTGCCGAGGCGGTCTTCGCGCCCTTCTTCGACGAACGCCTCGGCGAGCTGCCCACCTGGACCGCCGACGCCCCGGGCACCCGGGGCCACCGGCTCACGCAGAGCTGGGCCTTCGTCATCATCAACTGGGAGCAGCCCGCGCCCGACGGCCTGGTGCTGCGCCTGCGCAAGACCTTCCCCGCGCTCGACTGCTCGGGCTACGACCGGCTGATCGTCGCGATCAACCTGCCCGAGGACAGCACGATCCGGCTCGCGGCCGAGACCGACGCCGGCCCGCGCGAGCGCCAGGGCGCCCCCTGCGGCGCCACCCGCCACGAGGAATGGCTGCCGCTCGACGGCGCCCGGCGCCTGCTCGCCCTCACCGTCGAGATCCGCCACCCGCGGCCCGCCGCCGGCTCCGGCTGGCTGCTCTGGTTCGGCCTGCAGAGCACCGCGCGCGTGCCCTTCCACCTGGCCCAGTGGTCCGGCTACGACGAGCAGTGGGACCGCTACCTCCAGCCGCCCGACTTCGAGCCCACCTTCCGCCCGACCTACGGCCTGATGATCAACGGCGAGGAACTCGACGCCGTCCGCCAGGACTTCGCGCACACCGAGCTCGCCCGCGAACTGCGCCTGGTCGGCGAAAACACCCGCCGCCTCCGCCCCGAGAGCTTCATCGGCGAGAACATCAATTTTTGGAACTTCAACGGCTTCCGCCGCGAGCGGAACGTCGGGACCATGCTGACCATGCACGGCCCGTTCGCCGCGCAGGCCGGCGTGCTCTGGAAGGACAAGGAGCTCTGCCGGCTCGCCGCGCGCTTTGCGCTCAGCCTCGCGCACTGCGACCACTGGGAGGACGTGTTCTTCGCCTGGATGCGCGGCAGCAACTGGGACCAGCGCGGCTTCATCCAGTCGCTCGGCGTCCTCGACTGCGCCGTGATCCTCGACCTGTGCGGCGAGTGGTTCACCCCGCTCGGCCGCGACCTCGTCCTGCGCCGCATCGCCACCGAGGGCCACGGCGCCATGTGCCACGCCTCGTGGTGGTGGGAGTACATGTATTACAACAACCAGCTGATCTGGATCACGCCCGCCCGGCTGTACGGCCTGCTCGTGCTGGAGCAGACGATGCCCGGCCGGCCGGGGAACTTTCCCGCGCCCGCCAATCGCGTCGCGCCGCACACCGACCTCGCCTGGGCCAACGCGCTCGACAACCTCGCGAAGGCCCTGCTCCCCGACGGCGGCTACGTCGAGGGCGCCACCTACTTCACCTGGGTCGCCCGCCAGGTCGCCTTCTCCGCCCTGCTCTACGGCCGCGGCCGCGGGCGGGACGCCCGCCCCCTCGTCCCCGCCGCGCTGTTCAAGACCGACCGGCTCGCCGAGATGCTCTACTCCACCGACGACGGCCAGGACCTGCTGCTCACCGGCGACGCCTGCTTCCCCTTCGGCGAGGGCCTCGCCTTCCTCGCCTGGCTCATGCCCCAGTCCCACTGGGTCACCGTCTACCGCAAGTCCCTCCGGCGCGCCGGCGCCGCCTCCATGCTGCTGCCCATGCGGCTCGACCGCGAGATTCCCGCCACCGGCCCCGCGCTCAGCCCGTTCCTCGAGATGACCGACCTCGGCTACATGGCCTCCGTGCGCCGGCTCGGGCCCGAGCTCGTCAAGCTCTTCATCCTCGGCAACAAGGGCGGCGGCGACCACCAGCACGAGGACAAGGGCAGCTTCATCCTCGAGTGCGCCGGCGACAGCTTCGCCTTCGACTTCGGCGTCCTCGACTACGCCAACCCCGTCACCGACCTGCTCAAGCAGTGCCAGCGCCACAACATGCTCACGCCGTGGTGCGACACCGAGCGGCCCAAGCCCCAGAATCCCAACCCCGTCGATGTGAAGCCCCAGGGCACCGGCGACGCCACGCGCTTCCACGCCACCCTCGACGCCACCCCCGGCTGGGAGGGCTGGTTCACGCAGTGGCGCCGCACGTGGGATTCTCCCACCCCTGACACTTTCGTCATCACCGACGACTGGGCCGTCGCCCGGGGCGAGGGGGTCCTCTTCCACTGGACCACCCGCCTGCCCCTCCGGCTCGAGGGCCGCCGCGTCACCATCCAGGGCCGCCGCGCCCGCGCCGAGTTCCTGGTGCCGGACGGAGTCGAGGCCGTGGTGGAACACCTGCCGCTGATGGATCCGCGCCGTCGGGCGATCGACGAGCAGCGCCGCGAGTACATCCAGTACGGCTGGGCGCATGCCGAGACCCAGCCGCGACTGACCTTGCGCCAGCGCGGCCGTGCCGGCACGCTCCGCCTCGAGGTCAAACTCACCCTCGCCTAGCGCCCCCCTGTCCGGCGACCCCGGCGGGCGGGCCGACCTACGTCCCGGCTCCCCATGCCCCCCACCCCTGCCGCGCCCGCCGGCTCCCGGTCGGCCGTGACCGGCCGCCGTCGCCGGCGCCTCGTCCTCGGACTCTGCGTCCTGGGCGCGGGCCTGGCGGCGGTCGTGGCCGCGGCGGCGGCGCCCGACCCGCTGGAAGCCGGCTTCCGCCAGCCGCCGCCCGCGGCGCGGCCGAAGACCTGGTGGCACTGGATGAATGACAGCGTGACCCCGGCCGGCCTCACCGCGGACCTCGAGGCCATGGCCCGCGTCGGCCTCGGCGGG
>CAIKTR010000249.1 GCA_903830425.1 uncultured Opitutia bacterium | reverse complement strand
TCGAGGACGGCAGCCAGGCGCACGGCGCGGAGATCGGCGGGGTGCGCGTCGGCACCGTCGGCGACGCCGCCGGCTTCTCCTGCATGGGCGGCAAGGTCCTCGCGACCACCGAGGCGGGCTACATGGTCACGCCGCACGAGCGCGTCTACTGGCGCGGGGCGATGATCGGCCAGCACATGGGCCGCGCGATCGACCCGGGCATGCCGGAGGACCTGCGCCCGTACACCGATTCGCTCGTCTACACCTACCGCGTCACCCCGCTCAACGCCGTGCTGCTGACCGCCCAGTTCGAGAAGCTCGACGCCGAGCTGGCCGAGCGCCGCCGCCACGCCGACCTGCTCCGCGGCCACCTCGCCGGGGCCCGGTACCTGCGCCTGCCGGTGTACGCCCCGGGCACCAAGCCCTCGTACCACCTGCTGTCGTTCACCTTCGACTCCGCGGCCGCGGGCCTCACCCGCGACACCTTCGCCGCCGCGCTCAAGGCCGAGGGCCTCAACGCCGTGGGCTACGTGCCGTCGCCGATCACCGACTGGAAGCGCCTGCACTGGCAGGACTACCGCGGGCCGCGCGTGTCGTGGCTCAAGGCGCTGCGCGACGCCGGCGTCGACTACCGGAACCAGGCCCTGCCGCACACGCGGTGGCGCGTGGCGAACGCGCTGGAAACGGGCTTTGACTTCGTCGACCCGAGCGAGGCTATGATCGCCCGCATGGCCGAGATCATTCTCAAGGTGGAGGCGAACCTCCCCGCGCTGCGCGACCACGAGCGCTCGGCGGGCCCCGCCACCCCGGCCGTCCGGAAATGAAGGTGGGCTTTGCGCAGGCCGACCTCACGCCGCGGCTCGGCGTGCAGCTGGTCGGCTACGGCCCGTACCGGAACCGGGCGGCGCGCCAGATTCTGGCGCCGCTGGCCGCGCGGGCGATGGCGGTGGCGCAGGGGCGGCAGCGGGCCATCCTCGTCAACCTCGAGCTGTGCGGGACCCCGCACGGCCTGGCGGGCCGGATCCGCGCCGCGGTCGCCCGGCGCACCGGCTGCCGGCCGGACGAGGTGTTCGTCACCTCCACCCACACGCACAGCGGCCCCGCGACCGGCGGGATGCTGGGCTGGGGCGAGCCGGACGCGCTGTACGTCGAGACGCTGCCGGCGCGCATCGCCGGGGCGGCCGCGCAGGCCTGGGCCGCCCGGCAGCCGGTCGAGTGGCGCTATGCCGAGGTGCCGTGCGAGGGCCTCGCGATCAACCGCGAGACGGACCTGGGCGGCTGGTTCGGCCAGCGCAAGGAGTCCCTCGAGTCCCGGCTGGCCCCGGACTGGCGGCCGGCCCGGCCGCAGGACACGGACCCGACGCTGCGCCTGCTCGCGGCCTACGCGGGGGGCCAGCTGGTGGGCCTGCTGCATCATTTCGGCTGCCACGCGGTGGTCGGCAGCGAGCAGACCGATGACGTGCACGGCGACTTTGTGGGCCAGGCGTCCCGCGCGATCGAGCGCGCGCATCCGGGGGCGGTGGCGCTCTTCCTGCCCGGGGCGATGGGGGACATCAATCCGCCGGTCTGCCACCGGGGACCGGCCGAGACGCACCGCGCGCTGCGGGTGCTGGCCGGGAAATATGCGCGGGTGATCCGGCGCGGCCTGCGGGCGGCGCGGCCGCTGCCGGCGGGCGAGCTGCGCGGCGTGCGGCACGACGTGCGCTTCACGCGCCGGCCGTGGACGCCGGCCTTCGTGCGGCGGCGGATCCGGGAGCTGGAGCAGGTCTTTGCGGCGCCGGGCGTGACGGATCTCCCGCACCTCGGCCAGCCGCCGCTGCAGACCCGCGGCCTGGACATGGTGCGGCTGCAGGGCTTCCGCGCGCTGCTGGCCGGCTACCGCGGCGGCCGCCCGCCCAATCCGCCGGTGTCGGTGCACGGCCTGCGGATCGGCCCGGTGGCGCTGCTTGGGGTGGGGCTGGAGGTGTTTCACAGCCTGCAGGCGCCGATTCTCCGGGGCAGCCCGCACCCGCACACCTGGGTCGTGAGCCTGGCCGGCGGCGTCGGCTACGCGCCGGACGCGCGGGCCTGCGCCCAGCAGGGCTACACCGACGACCTGGTGCCGCTGATCGTCGGCGAGCGTCCGTACACCCGGGTCTACACCGAGCTGCCGCGCGCGTTGGTGCGGCTGGCGCAGGAACTGGCCTGAGACGGGTCTGCGGCCGTCCCGCCCGGACTCAGGTGAACGCGGCCGGCTGGCCGGTGGCGGCGGACGCGTAAATCGCGTCCGCGATGCGGGCGAAGAGCAGGGCGTCCTGCAGCGAAGTCTGCGGCGGGTGCCGGCCCTGGATGGCCTCGACGAAATCGAGCACGACCCCGTCGTGCTCGGTGGTGAGCGCGGACTCGTCGCCCTCCCAGAGGACGCGGGTGCGGGTGCCGGCGGCGGGGTCGGGCTCCGTGAGGACGAGGTTGGCGGCCTTGGCCTTGAGCATCTGGAGGGTGAGCGTGCCGCGCTCGCCGGTGATCTGCCAGCGGCTGTCGGGCGGCAGGGTGGAGAACTCCGCGCGCTCGTAGTTGAGCACGCAGCCCTCGGCGAAGGTGACGAGGGCGGCGACATGGGTCTCGGCGTCGGAGCCGGGGGCCGCGTAGGCGGCGTAGGCCGGGCCGACGGGCCAGGTGCGGGCGAGGGCGAACTGCGGGGTGAGCTGGAAGTCGAGCAGGCCGAGCAGGTAGTCGAGGTCGTAGCAGCCCCAGTTGACGAAGATGCCGCCGCCGTTGAGGTCCTTGCGGAGGCGCCAGGCTGGCGGGGTCTGGGCGGGGGGCGGGCCGGCGGGGTTGACGCCGCGGCAGGTGAGGGTGCGCAGGGCGCCGAGCGCGCCGGTGCGGAGGAAGTCGCGGGCGGCGCGGGCGGAGGCGAACTGGCGGTAGCGCGACGAGCAGCAGGCGCCGACGCGGCCGCCCTGGGCGGCGATCATGGCCCGGACCTCGGCGGCGTTGAGGGCGACGGGCTTTTCGGTGAGGACGTGCTTGCCGTGCCGGAAGGCCTCCAGCGCGAGGGCGGTGCGCAGGCTGGCGGGGAGGGCGAGGATGACGGCGTCGATCGTCGGATCGGCGAAGAGCTCGTCGGCGCGGGTGGTCCAGCGCGGGAGGTTGAACTCGGCGGCGGTTTTCTGGGCGACGTCGGCGCGGATGTCGCAGACGGCCGCGGCGCGGGCGTGGGTGAGCTTGGCGAGGGCGCGCAGGTGGTACTGGGCGATGACGCCGCAGCCGATGAGGGCGAGGTTCATGGTGGGGAATAAAAGCCGAAAGCCGAGGGGACGGAAATCCGAAGGCTGAAATCCGAAATTCGAGGGAGCTAAATCCGATGCGTCTGAAATCCGAAGGCTGAAATTCGAGGGGTGAAGATCCGAAGGTGAAAATTCGAAAGCCGAGAGGGCGGAAATTCGAAGGCGGAAAGCCGAAAGCCGAGGGGACGGAAATTCGAAGGCGGAAAGCCGAAATTCGAGGGAGCGAAAAAGGGGGGGGGAGGTCGAGGGTGAGAGAGGAAGGGCGGGGGAGGCGGGGGGATGACAGGGGAAGGATGAGGGAAGGGCAAACGAAAGAACCGGTCAGGAGGAGGGCGGTTTTTTGGCGAAGGTGTTACGGTGGATGGCGGCGAAAATGCGGGTGAGCTCGTCGGCTTCGGTGGCGAGGGCGGCGCGTTCCGGGGCCAGGGGCCCGGACTCGTCGAGCAGCAGAAGCAGGAGCCAATACCGGCTCTCCTTGGCCTCCTTGCGGCAGAGCTTGATGCGGTAGACGAAGTCGCGGTCGCCGACGTTTTCGTTCGCCTCGATGTAGTTGGCGCCCACCGAGCCCGACGCGCGGAGCAACTGCCGGCCGTCAGCCTCGGTGGTGATCGAACGGGGCAACTTCCGCAGAAATTGCCGGATGCGCAGTGCGAACCGATGCGTCCGCTCCTCCAGATCAAACACCCGGCCCGGTGAGCATGCGTGCATGCCACCAGTCGGCCACGCTCTGCCTAGCACTCCAGCCTTTTATCAGCCAACTAGTTGCGAGACCGAAGCCCCGCGCTCCCTCGGATTTCGGATTTCCGCCTTCGTGCTTATAGTCCCAGGTACTTATCTCTCCCGAGCACCAGAGCCTCGACCTTCCGATCCGCGATGCTGCGCTTGAGCATCCAGAAGCCGCAGTCGGGGTGGACCCAGCGCACGCGGCCGGGGCCGACCTTCTTCTCCACGGCCTCGATGCGCGCGGCGACCTCGTCGGGCGTCTCGATGTGGTTCACCTTGATGTCGATGACGCCGATGCCGAGGGCGATCCGCGGGTCGATGTGCTTGAGCGCCTCGATGTCGCCCTTGGGGCGGTGGGCGAGTTCGAGCACGAGGTGGTCGCAGTGGAGCGAGTTGAGGAAGTCGACGAGCTTCTGCCAGTTGCCCTTCTGGATGGTCTGGCCGCCGTAGTTGCCGAAGCAGAAATGCACGGAGCGCTCGCCGTCGATCTGGTCGAGCAGGAGGTTCATCGAGGCGGCCGCAAGCGGGGCGTCGTCCGGGTTGCCCGGGATGTTGGCCTCGTCGACCTGGATGCAGGGCGCGGGGAGGCCGGGCATCTGCGCGGCGAGGACCTCGCCCAGCGCCATGGTGAGCTTTTCAAAGCTGCCGTAGTGGTGGTCGAGGAGGGTGCGGGCCAGCATGTAGGGGCTGGTGACGGTGAACTTGAAGGGGCCGCCGGCGACCGCGGCGGCGCGCTGGCAGTCGGCGAGGAGGTTGAGCGAGCCCTCGCCGAGCTTGCCGGTGACGACCCCGGCGGGCTTGCGGCGGAAGCCCATGGGGTGGTGGCGGGAGAATTCCTCGGTGACCGAGCGGCCGACCACGGACGAAATGCCGGCCATGGGGCGGATGAAGTACTCGATCATGCCGTTCGTGTCGGGGTGGTTGACATCGAAGCGGTAGAGCTCGCCGTCGGTGGGCAGGTCGATCCCGGCCTGGCGCTGGAGGTCGAACACCACGCGCGTGGCATCGATCACGGCCTGCTCGCTCGGCAGGGCGGCGAGCCAGTCGGGCACGGGGTAGGAGCCGACGGTGGTGGTGAGGATGCGGGGCTTGGAAGGGATTTTGGACATGGAGGTGGGAGCGGTAAGGGGCCGAGCATGGGAAATCCGGACGGGGGCGAGAAGGCTTAAGTTGAGATTTTTCGCCGCCGCCGCCCGGACTGTCGGAACGGGGCGCGGGGCGCCATGGGTCCGGGCCCGCCCCGGCCGCGACGAACAACCATGGATCGGAGTTCGGGAAAATTAAGATCTACGAGCCTGACCCCTTCCGCGGGGAGGTTGAATGAACTCTTACCCGGTCCAGCAGCATCGCTAAATTCCGCGGGGGCGGGGGGTAGACTCGCGGCCGCCGCGGCCTGCTCGTGGTGCCGGCGGCCGAGGCTGGGTGGGCCGTCCTGGGCCCGGGCGGGGGCTGGCGGAGAGGGAGGGATTCGAACCCCCGGTAACCTTGCGGCTACACGTGCTTTCCAAGCACGCGCATTAGACCACTCTGCCACCTCTCCGGGGCGCCCACACCGACCGGCCTTGCGGCCGGCCGACGAGCGAAGGGTAGAACAAAGGGAGAAGCGCCGAGGCTGGTCAACGGAAAATCCACGGCCTCCGACCGCGCCGAACCGGCGCCGAATCGCCGCGAAAAAAAGATTTTCCAAAAGCTCCTTGCGCGGCCGGGGGCGGGACTTAACCCTGCGCAGGTTTTTCTGCCGAATCCTCACCCGCCAACCACATCATGGTCTCGTCCAACTCCGAACTGGGCTACAACGGTAAAATCGAGGGCGAGGTCGTGGTTTCCCAGCTGGATGCGGTCATCAACTGGATCCGCACGAACTCGGTCTGGCCCATGCCCATGGGCCTGGCCTGCTGCGCCATCGAGCTGATGGCGGTCGGCACCGGCCGGTTCGACATCGCGCGCTTCGGCGCCGAGGTGATGCGGTTCTCCCCCCGCCAGGCGGACTGCATGATCGTGGCCGGGACCGTGACCTACAAGATGGCCCCGCAGCTGCGCCGCATCTATGACCAGATGATGGCGCCGAAATGGGTCATCGCCATGGGCGCCTGCGCCAGCTCGGGCGGCATGTACCGCAGCTACTCAACCTTGCAGGGCGTGGACCGCATCGTGCCGGTGGACGTCTATGTCAGCGGCTGTCCCCCGCGGCCGGAGGCCCTGCTCGATGCCCTGATCAAGCTGCAGGGCAAGATCCGGCGCGAGCCCGCCGCCAAAAACCTCTTCAAGGCCCTGACCTAGGCCCGCCTCCGGCCACCCCTCACTCGATGTCCGCCTCCGCCACCGCCGTCCTCAAAGCCAGGTTTCCCCAGGCAACCGACCGCGCCAGCGCCGACCACCCGGCCATCAACCTGCCCCTGGCGGAGGTACCCGCCGCCCTGCAGTGCCTGCGCGACGAGCAGGCCTTCGACCTGCTGATGGACGTCACCGCCATCGACTGGGCGGCCGGCGCCACCCCGCGGTTCACCCTGGTCTATCACCTCTATTCGACCACGCGGCGCGAGTATGTGCGCGTGGCCGGCGACTGCACCGGCGACGAGGCGGCCCCGGTGGCGCCCAGCGTCGTGAGCCTGTGGCCGGGCGCCAACTGGCTCGAGCGCGAGGTCTACGACATGTTCGGCATCCGGTTCGACGGCCATCCGGACCTGCGCCGCATTCTGATGTGGGACGGTTATCCCTACCACCCGCTGCGCAAGGAGTTCCCGCTGGCCGGGATCGAGGCGCCGCTGCCGGACGCCGAGATCGCCGCCGAGACGCAGGCCAAGGTCATCGCCGCCCCGATGGCCGGCGGGCCGTTTGTCGCCTCGCCGGGCGAGCTCAACCTGGCCGAGGCCGAGCCGCGGGCCAAGGACGAGAGCTGGAACGAGTGCCAACCCAAGCCGGAAGCCTGATCGCCGACCCCCATGGCCACTGAATTCGCCTTTCCGGACAGCGCCGCCAAAGCCGCCGGCGCCGAGCAGGACCTCTCCTCCGAGCGCATGTCCCTCTCGATGGGCCCGTCGCACCCCTCCACCCACGGCGTGCTGCGCCTGCAGATGGAACTCGACGGCGAGGTGCTGACGAAGTGCGACCCGATCATCGGCTACCTGCACCGCGGCGATGAGAAGATCGCCGAGAACATGACGTACAACCAGTTCGTGCCCTACACGGACCGGCTGGACTACATCGCCCCGCTGGCGAACAACATGGCCTACGCCATCGCGGTCGAGAAGCTGGCGAAGCTCGAGGTGCCGGCGCGCTGCCAGGCGATCCGGGTGCTCACCGCCGAACTGGCCCGCATTTCCTCCCACCTCATGGGCCTCGGCGCCTTCGGCCTGGACGTGGGGGCCTGGACCGTCCTGGTGCTCTCGCTCAACCAGCGCGAGCACCTCTACAAGCTCTTCGAGGAACTGACCGGCGCGCGGTTCACCACCAGCTACACCCGCATCGGCGGCGTGGCGCGGGACGTCCCCGAAGGCTGGCTCGGCCGGGTGGGGGAGTTCTGCGACCATTTCCTGCCCGCGCTCGAGGAGATCCTCGCGCTGCTCACCCGGAACAAGATCTTCCTCGACCGCGCCGTCGGCGTGGGGGTCATCACGCGGGAGGATGCGCTGGCCTACGGCCTGACCGGCCCCAACCTCCGCGGCTCCGGCGTGGCGCTGGACCTGCGCAAGGACCGGCCCTACTCCGGCTACGAGCAGTATGAGTTCGACGTGCCGGTCGGCGCGCACGGCGACAGCTACGACCGCTACCTGGTCCGCGGCGAGGAGATGCGCCAGTCGGTCCGGATCATCCGGCAGGTCATCGCCCGCTTCCCCGGCGGAGACTGGTATGCGCCGGACGCGCGGAAGATCTTCGCGCCGCCGAAGGACAAGGTGCTGACCTCGATGGAGGAGCTGATCCAGAACTTCATGATCGTGACCGCGGGCCCGCAGATGCCGGCGGGCGAGGTCTACTTCGAGGCGGAAAACCCCAAGGGCATCCTCGGCTTCTACGTCGTGAGCAAGGGCGGCGGCGTGCCGTGGCGGCTGAAGATCCGCTCCCCCTCGTTCTGCAACCTCTCCATCCTGCCGAAAATCTGCGTCGGCTGCCTGATCTCCGACGTCGTGACGCTGCTCGGCTCCCTCGACTTCGTGATGGGGGAATGCGACCGCTGAACCCGCCGCCCCGCCCGCCCTGCCCCCCTTTCCAGCTGTGAATCTCAAGCCTGCCACCCTCTCCCGGATCGACGAGGTCATCCCGCATTACCCCGTGCGGCGGAGCGCCCTGCTGCCGCTGCTGCACCTGATCCAGGAGGACCTCGGCTACCTGCCCGACGAGGCGATGCCGTGGATCGCCGCCAAGCTCGGGCTGGAGCCGATCCAGGTGTACGAGGTGGTGACGTTTTACCCGATGTTCCGCCGGCGGCCGATCGGCCGCCGCCATATCAAGGTCTGCCGCACGCTGTCCTGCGCGCTGCGCGGGGGGCACGAGACGTGCGCCACCTTCGAGCGGGAGTTCCACACCCACTGCGGCGAGGTTTCGCCCGGCGGCGAGGTCACGGTGGAGTTCGTCGAATGCCTCGCGAGCTGCGGCACCGCGCCGGTGGTGCTGATCGACGACGAGCTCCACGAGCACGTCGATGTCGCCAAGGCCCAGCAGCTGAGCAACCAGATCAAGGCCGCGGCCGCCGCGCGCCCCTGACCGCCCTCCCGCCCCCGCATGCCCGCCCCCGCCCAGACCCGCATCATTTTCCGGCACATTGACGAGCCGGGGTACACCCGCGACCTCGCCTGCTACCTGCGCCACGACGGCTACGCGGTGCTGCGGCAGGCGGTCACGCGCCCGCCGGCCGACCTGATCGAGGAGGTCAAGAAGTCCGGCCTCCGCGGCCGCGGCGGCGCGGGTTTCCCCTGCGGCGTGAAGTGGGGCCTGGTGGACCGCAAGAGCGGCAAGCCGATCTACCTCATCGTCAACGCCGACGAGTCCGAGCCGGGCACCTTCAAGGACCGCGCCATCATCCACCAGGATCCGCACCAGCTGATCGAGGGCACGATGATCTCCTGCTTCGCGAACAACGTGCAGCAGGCCTACATCTACATCCGCGGCGAGATGCCCCACGGCGCGCGGATCCTCGAGCAGGCCATCGCCGAGGCCCGCGCGGCGAATTTCGTCGGCCCGAACATCCTCGGCACCGGCTACAGCTGCGAGCTCTTCGTCCACCGCGGCGCCGGCGCCTACATCTGCGGCGAGGAGACCGGCCTGATCGAGTCCCTGGAGGGCAAGCGCGCCAACCCCCGGATCAAGCCCCCCTACTTCCCGGCCGTGCTCGGCCTCTACCAGTGCCCGACGATCGTGAACAACGTCGAGACGCTCTGCCACGTGAAGTACATCGCGCAGCACGGCGGCGCGGCCTTCAGCCAGATCGGCACGCCCGGCAACACCGGCACGCGCATCTTCTGCGTCTCGGGCCACGTGCAGCGCCCGGGCTACTACGAGTTCCCCGCCGGCACCATCACCCTCGGCCAGCTGCTCTACGACGTCTGCGGCGGCCCGCTCCCGGGCCGCACGTTCAAGGCCGTCATCCCCGGCGGCTCCTCGGCCAAGATCCTGCGCTTCGGCGAGCGCTTCAAGGGCAAGCGCAAGGTCGGGGCCGCGCTGGTGGACTACGACTGGGGCGTCGAGGACGTGCCGATGGACTTTGATTCGCTCGGCATGATCGGCACGATGGGCGGCTCGGGCGGCGTCATCGTGATGGACGACTCCGTCCGCATGGTCGACGCCCTGGCCAACATCAACGCGTTCTACGCCCACGAGAGCTGCGGCCAGTGCACGCCCTGCCGCGAGGGCTCGCTGTGGATGAAGCGGATCACGACCCGGATGGTGCACGGCACGGCCCGCCCCGAGGACGCGGCGCTGCTGCAGAGCGTCGCCGACCAGATTCCCGGCCGCACCATCTGCGCCTTCGGCGAGGCCTGCTCCTGGCCCACCCAGAGCTTCCTCGCGAAGTTCGGCGACGAGTTCCGCCAGTATCCCGTGACCAAGCAGACGCCGCCGCCCGCCGGCACGCCCGCCCTGGTCTAAGCGCCCCGCCGACCCGCCCAACCACTTTCCGCCGCCATGACCGCCCCGACCCAACCCGACCTCGTCACCGTCAACATCGACGGCCATGAGATCGCCGTGCCCAAGGGCACGAATGTGATCGAGGCCGCGCGCCTGGTGAACGTCGACGTGCCGCACTACTGCTACCACCCGAAGCTGACGGTGGCGGGCAACTGCCGCATGTGCCTGATCGAAATGGGCCTGCCCGCGGTCGATCCGGCGACCAAGGCGCCGGTGCTGGATCCGGCGACCGGCCGGCAGCGGATCAACTGGATCCCGCGCCCCCAGATCGGCTGCGGCACGAACGTCTCGCCCGGCCTGCACATCCGCACGACCTCCCCGCTGGTGAAGGAGGCCCGCGAGGGCGTGATGGAGTTCCTCCTCCTCAACCACCCGCTCGACTGCCCGATCTGCGACCAGGCCGGCGAGTGCAAGCTGCAGGAGCAGTCCGCCGAGTACGGCCGCGGCTACGCGCGCTCGATCGAGCCGAAAAACGTCAAGCCGAAGCGCACCCAGCTCGGGCCGCGCGTCACGCTCGACGACGAGCGCTGCATCCTCTGCTCGCGCTGCATCCGGTTCTCGCGGGAGATCGTGAAGGACGACGTCCTCGGCTTCATCGACCGCGGCAGCTACTCGACCCTCACCTGCTACCCGGGCCGCCCGCTGGCGAACAACTACTCGCTCAACACCGTCGACATCTGCCCCGTCGGCGCGCTCACCAGCACCGACTTCCGCTTTCAGATGCGGGTCTGGTTCCTCAAGCAGACCAACTCGATCGACCCCGAGTCCAGCGCCGGCGTGAACACCGTCGTCTGGTCCCGCGAGGGCGTCATCTACCGCCTCACCCCCCGCCGCAACGACGCGGTCAACGACACCTGGATGGCCGACAGCGGCCGGGTGCTCTACAAGCAGGTGCGGACCGACACGCGCCTGACCGCGGTCCAGGTCAACGGCGCGGCGGCCGGCCTCGACGCCGCGCTCGCGGCGGCGGTGGCGCTGCTCCAGGCCGGCGGGGT
>CAIKTR010000248.1 GCA_903830425.1 uncultured Opitutia bacterium | reverse complement strand
TCCTGGACCCCAATACGCGTGAGCGTCGTGCCGACCACCTGGAGGGTCGGGCCACTATAAAACCCCACGATGTAGACGTTGCCGCTGGCGTCCGTGGCCGTGCCCCGGACCGAGGCATCGTAGGTGCTGAGCCCGTAGTTGGTCGCCCAGCTGCCGATCAAGGCGGACGGGGAGGCGCTGGAGGCCACGCTCATGCCGATGCTGTTGGTCGCCTTGACGGTAAAGGTGTAGCTGGCCCCGTGGCTCAGGCCGGTGACGATGAGCGGCGAGCCCGTGCCGGTGGCCGTGAACCCGCCGGAGTTGGAGGTGACGGTGTAGCCGGTGATGGTGGCCCCGCCGTCGCTGGCGGGCGCCGTGAAGCTCACCACCGCCTGGGTGGTGCCGCCCACGGCGACGACGCCGGTCGGCGCGCCGGGCACCGTGAACGCCGGGGTGACGGCCGCCGAGGCGCTGGAGGCCACGCTCGAGCCGACCGAGTTGGTCGCCGTGACGGTGAAGGTGTAGCTGGTGCCGTTGGTCAGGCCCGTGACGAGATGACTCAAGCCGGTCGTGCCCGCATTGCTGTCGGTGCCGCCGGCCGGGCTCGACGTCACGGTGTAGCCCGTGATCGTCGCCCCGCCGTTGCTGACGGGGGCGGTGAAGCTCACGGTCGCCTGCAAGTTGCCACCGGTGGCGAGGACCGCGGTCGGCGCGCCGGGCACCGTGGCCGCCAGCAGATAGTTCGGCAGCAGCAGGCAAAGGCCGAGGAGCGCCAGCGCCCTGGGCAGGCCCAGCAGCGAACAGGCGGGAAAGCGGCGCGCGGCCGGCGGGCAGGACGTTTCGAGACGCGGGGTGTTATTCATGTTGGAAAGAGGGAAAGGAACCCAGGCCAAGGCCCGCCACCGCCCGCGGCTGGACGCGACGGAGGCCGGCCATCGTCACCGCTGGCGTCACCGCGGCACGAATGCCCGCGGGTTTCTCCGCCGACGCCTGCTGGGGGTGAACTGTTACGAAGCGTTCCACCGCTTCATCATATCCAACTCCTCACGCTAGGTCATCGCACGAATCCCCATGAATTCTCACCAATACCCACAACGACGGGGCGCACCGCCCGGCCGATCAGTCTTCAATCACCGTGGTGCCGGCAAAGATATAGCCCCTGCCGTAATGGGTCAGGATCGGGTCGCGCTGACCGTTCAATTCCGCGAACTTGCGCCGCAGGCGGTAAATCACGGCCTCCAGCGCGTGCAGGTTGCTCGAGTTGGACCCGCCATAAAGCAGTTCCTGCAGAGTCTCCCGCGAGACCGCGTCTCCCGCCCGCATCAATTTTTCAACGAAGGACGCCTCCGCCGCGGTCAGCGTCAGCGGCTGGCCGGTCGGCGCGGTCAGGACCCGCACCTTGCGGCTCAGCCGCCACGGGGTGGGCGCGCGGGCCGCCTCCGCCTGGCGCGGCGCGCGGGCGGACACGCTGCCGACGGCGGCGAGCAGTTCGCCGGGGTCGATCGGCTTGCCCAGAAACAGGTCGGCCCCGGCGGCGTAGCAGCGGATGCGCGCCGCCACCGTGTTGTTGGCCGTGATGACGACGATGCCGGTCGCGGTGTTGCGCCGGGTGTATTCGACCAGGACCTCGCCGGCC
>CAIKTR010000247.1 GCA_903830425.1 uncultured Opitutia bacterium | reverse complement strand
GGAAGTTCGGCCCGGCGGGAAACAGCCCGGTCGGGCTCAGCGCGGACCGGAGCGCCGGTGCCAGGGCGGCGGCGGCCCCCGCCACGGCGGCGGTCTTCAGAAAATCTCGGCGGGTGGTGGTCATGGGGACAGGGGCGCGGCGGACGGCTGGTCCGCGAACGGCCACAGGCCGACGCCTTTCATGCGGGTTTCAAGATTAAATTTCCGGAACAGCGCCTCGGTGGCCGGCGCCGGCACCCGGCTGGTGGTGAGCCCGGGCTCGTTGGCCAGCCGGTAGACCAGCGCCGCGATCGCGGCGGTGGACTCCGGGATCATGCGCGCGTCCACCTTGTCGATCGTGTCCGCCAGGTCGTGGTAGTAGCGGACCGCCTCGGGCTCGATCAGGCCGCCGAGGGTGATCGACCGGATGCCCTCCAGCTGGAAGGGCGTGTGGTCGCTGCCGAACCAGTTGATGTTCCCGACCCCCTGCTTGAGCTTCCGGTCGCCGAGCGAGGCGTTGTAGCGCTCCAGCAGCGGCAGCAGGTCGTCGTAGCCGAGCGAGTTCACCGAGAGCGGGAAGCCGACCATGTCGAGGTTGACCATCGCCGCCACCGGCTGGCCGCGCAGGGTCGGCGCGTGCACCCGGGAGCCCCAGAGGCCCTGTTCCTCGCCGTTGAACCAGACCAGCTGCACCGTGCGGAGGTTCTGCGGGGCGTGCGCCTGCAGCACCTTGGCCAGCGCGTAGAGCTGGGCCGTCCCGATGCCGTTGTCCATCGCCCCCTGCCCCAGGTCCCACGAGTCGAGGTGCGCGCCGACCACGATCAGGTCGGCCGTGCGCCCGGGAAAGGTGGCCACCAGGTTGGCGGTCTCCTGTTCCGCGCAGTGCGAGCGCGTCTCCACGCTCACCCGCACGGTCTCCCCGCGCCGCAGCAGGCGGAGCAGCCAGTTGCCCTCCTCCTGGGTGAGGCTGAAGATCGGGAGGCGCAGCGGCTCGCCGGCGAAGGAGCCGGTGCGCGCCAGCAGCTGGCCGCCGGCCACGCGGTTGATGAACAAAATTCCCCGCAGGCCGTGCCGCAGCGCGGCCTGCTCGTACTGGCCGCGCGGCACCGTCGTGTTCGGCGCCAGCAGGCCGATCTTCCCCTCCGCGCCGCGCGGGGGCATGTCCTCCTCGCGCCCCTGGCCGATGTCCACGACCTCCGCCTCGAAGCGGGCCTGCGGCTGCGTGTAGCTGAGCGCCGCCACCCGCAGCGGGCGCCGGAGCGGCGCCAGCAGCACCACCTCGTCCTGGCCGCGGACCCAGCCGGGCAGCTTGAACGGCTCCAGCCGCACCGCGACGCCCAGCGCCGCCAGCTCCGCCCGCGTGCGCTCCAGCGCCCCGCGGTTCCCGGGCGACCCGGTCAGCCGCCCGCCGAAATCATCGCAGAGGTGGGTCAGGAAGGTGTGGCCCGCCGCGTCGCCCCGCGCCGCCGCGACGATCGCGTCCTGCACCGCCGGCACCGGCTGGGCCGGGGCCGGCCCCGCCGCCCCCAGCACCGCCACCGCCGACCACGCCGACCA
Source organism: uncultured Opitutia bacterium (assembly GCA_903830425.1). Classification (GTDB taxonomy): domain Bacteria; phylum Verrucomicrobiota; class Verrucomicrobiia; order Opitutales; family Opitutaceae; genus Opi-474. Next base: position 11,249 of record CAIKTR010000247.1, on the reverse strand, counting down.
CGCCGACCACCGGCGAGGAAGCAACCGGGCGGAGGCGGACGAAAACGGGGGGAGATTTTTCATGTTTCGCGGATCCAAACGCGCATCTCGCCTTCGCCGCGATTGGCCCAGAGGCCGTACGGGATCGCGCGCAAGCTTTGAGCGGCCGGCTCGGGGGGGGTGGTCTGGTAGAGTGCCGGCCCGGTCGGGAGGCGCAAGCCCGGGCCCTCGATCACCACGCAGCCGCCCAGCAGCGCCGGGTCGTGCCGGGCCGTCAGCTCCGCCGCGCGGGGGAGGCTCAGCGCCGCCAGCAGGGCGCCGTTGTCCGCCTGCTCCAGACAGTACACCACCGGGCCCCGCTGCAGCGCCACGCAGCCGGCCACCGTCGCCACGCGCGGATCGGCCCGCACCCGCTCCACCGGCAGCGGCAGCGTCAGCTCCACCCGGTCCCCCGCCCGCCAGACCCGGCGCAGCGCCGCATAGCCGTCCACCGGCGCCAGCGCGTGCGCCGCGCCGTTCACCGCCAGCCGGGCGCCGCGGCACCAGCCGGGCACGCGCAGGTGCAGCGTGAACTCCTGGGGCGACTCCGGCTGCACCTCGAGCGCCACCGCCTCCGTCCACGGATAGTCCGTGCGGACCGCCAGCCGCACGCCGACCCCGGCGACCGCGAACCGCAGGTCGCACTCCGCATAGAGGTGCAGCGCCAGCCCGTCGGGGCGCTGCGAGGCCACGTACTCGCCGAGCGAGGCCAGCAGCCGCGCGACGTTCGGCGGGCAGCACGCGCAGCCGAACCAGCCGACCCGCTGCGTCTTGACCAGGTGGCACTCGTAGCGGCGCTTGGCCACCGCCGGGATGAGCTCGAGCGGGTTGACGTAGAAGAATTTCGTGCCGTCGAGCGACATGCCGCTGAGCACGTTGTTGTAGAGCGCGCGCTCCATCACGTCCGCGTATTCGCCGCGCAGCTCGTCCTCGAGCATCCGGCGCGCGAAAAAGATCACCCCGATCGCCGCGCAGGTCTCGGCATAGGCGCGGTCCGGCGGCAGGTCGTAGGGCTCGGTGAACTTCTCGCCGTACGGCTCCGAGCCCACCCCGCCCGTCAGGTAGAGGTGGCCCTGCACGATGCGGTCCCAGAGCCGGCGGCACGTGCGCCGCAGCGAATCGTCGCCCAGGTCCAGCGCCACGTCCGCCATCGCCGCCAGCAGGTACATCTGCCGCACGGCGTGGCCGACCGGCTCGGCCAGCTCCCGCACCGGCCGGGCGGCCTGCAGCGTCCCGAGGCCGTCAAAATACATGTGCCACGGCAGCGGGTCGCCGCGGCGCTTCGTCTCCTCGGCCAGGTAGTTCGGCTCCTGGCCGCGCTGGTTGATGAAATAGGCGGCCAGCCGCGCGTACCGGGCCTCGCCGGTGGCGCGCGCCAGCTTCATCAGCGCGAGCTCCACCTCCTCGTGCCCGCAGTAGCCCGGGATCTGCCCGGGCCCGAGGCCGAAGGTCCGCTCGATCAGGTCCGCCAGCTTGCCCACCACCGCCAGCAGCGTGCGCTTGCCCGTCGCCCGGAAGTGCGCCACGCCCGCCTCGATCAGGTGCCCGGCGACGTACAGCTCGTGGCAGTCGCGCAGGTTCGCCCAGCGCTGCTGCGGCTCGACCAGCTGGAAGTAGGTGTTGAGGTAGCCGTCCGCGCCCTGCGCCTTCGCCAGCGTCGCGATCAGCCGGTCGAGCTCCGCGTCGAGCGCCGCATCCGGGTGCGTGGCCAGCCGGTAGGCGGCCGCCTCGATCCACTTCGCCAGGTCGGAATCCTGCCAGAACAGCCCGTGGAACTTCCCCGGCTTCTCCCCCGCCGCGACCTGGAAGTTGTGCACGCAGCCGCTGGGCTCGGCCCCGGCCACGCGGTCGTTCAACGCCTCCCACTGGTAGGGGATGACCACCTCGCGGACGAGGCGCGCCCGCTCGGCGAGGAAGCCGCGCGGGAAGCGGACGTGGCTGAGCGGCAGGGCGGAACGATAGTTCATGGGGCGGACAGGGAATCAGCCGGCGGCCAGCCGCAGCGCCGCCACGGATCCGGGGGGCAGCGTGAGCGTCACGGCGTCCCCGTGCCGGCTCACGCCGGCGAGCGGACGGGTCGTGACCGCCCGCGGCTGGTCGAAGGTGTTGCACGTCGTGAGCACCGGCGTGGCCAGCACCCGGGCATCGGCGAGCACGGCCGCGCGGCCGGTGAGCGCCAGGGTCACCTCCGCCGGCGCCGCCGGGTCGGTGTTGCAGAGCGTGACGTTCACCGCGCCGTCGGCGGCCAGCGAGGCCGTCGCCGAGACGTTCGGGTAGTCCAGCCCCTCGTGGCGCGAGGTGCCGGCGTCGCCGAGTACCGCGAGGCGGCGGGCGTCCTGGTGCGCGGCGTAGAACGCCAGCACGTCCCAGGTCGGGGTCAGCACCAGCCGGCCGCCGCCCTCCTCGGTGAGCGCCACGGCCTGCAGCACGTTGACGATCTGCGCGAGGTTCGCGATCCGCACGCGCTCGCAGTGGTTGATGAAGATGTTGAGGGTGAGCGCGGCGAGCACCGCGTCGCGGATGGTCTGCTGCTGGTGGAGGAAGCCGGGGTTGGTGCCCGGCTCCGGGGCGTACCACGCGCCCCACTCGTCCACCACCAGCGCCGTCCGGCGCTCCGGATCGTAGCGGTCCATGACCGCGCAGTGGCCGCGGACGTAGCGGTCCATCTGCCAGCCGAGGGCCATGACCGACTTCCAGCCGGCGGAGTCGAAGCCGGTGGCCGGATGCCGCGGCGGCCAGTCCCCCCCCGGCACGGTGTAATAGTGGAGCGAGAGCCCCTGCAGCAGCGGCCCGCCGATCGGGGTCTGGAAGGCCGCGCGCATCAGCACGTCGGTCCAGTGGTAGTCGTCGTTGCGCGCGCCGCTGGCGATGCGGTAGAGCGGCGCCGACGGGAAGTCGCGGGCGTAGGTGGCGAAGCGCCGGTACTCGTTCGCGTAGTGCTCGGCGGTCATGTTGCCGCCGCAGGCCCAGTTTTCGTTGCCCACGCCCCAGAGCCGGATCGGCCAGGGCTCGCGGCGGCCGTGGGCGGCGCGTTCGTCGGCCAGCGTGCCGGCCGCGGCGTTGCAGTACTCCACCCACTCGCGCAGCTCGCGCGGGGCGCCGCTGCCGACATTGCCGGCCAGGTACGGCTCGCAGCCGAGCTGCGCGCAAAGGTCGAGGAACTCGTGCGTGCCGACGGCGTTGTCCTCGATCACGCCGCCCCAGTGCGCGTTGATCCGCCGGGGGCGCTGCGCCCGCGGGCCGATGCCGTCGCGCCAGTGGTAGTCGTCGGCAAAGCAGCCGCCCGGCCAGCGCAGGTTGGGCACGCGAATCTGCCGGAGCGCGGCGACCAGGTCCCGGCGCCAGCCGCGGACGTTGGGCACGGGGGACGACTCGCCCACCCAGAGCCCGTCGTAGATGCAGCGGCCGAGGTGCTCGGCAAAGTGGCCGAAGATGTGCCGGTCAATGACCGGGCCGGGCTCGCCGGCGTTGATTGTGAAGTGCGGCATCGGAGAAAAGGGTGGCCGGGGCCCGGGTCGTTCAGCGACCGGCCGGGGGCAGGACCCGGTCCGTGATCGTCAGGGTGTTGAAGTCGAGCACGCGCTCCAGGCGGCCGTGGGTGATCGTCAGCCGGCGCCCGCCGACCTCGGCATTGAGGTGCGGGCCCTCAAACAGCTTCCACGCCGCGTAGTCCACCGGCGTGCCGTTGACGCTTGGGGTCTGGCCGTGGGTGAAGCTGATCTGCCGGCCGCGCAGCGTCGTCAGCCGCACGGTGGGCACCGGCTCGAGGCTGAACTGCAGCGGCAGCGCGGTGACCGCCGCCTGGAACGCGGCAAAGCTCGGGAACTCGGCGGCGCTCGCCGCCTGCACGATCGTGCCGTTTTTCAGGTGCGGGCTGACCAGCAGCCGGCCGCCAACCGGGAGCTTCTCCTTGGCCCAGCCGCCGGCGTAGTGCAGGTAGGGAATCCAGTGGTACGGGGCCAGCGGGCGGTAGGCGAGGTAGGTGTTGCCCCCCTGCGCAAAGATCCAGCCGGACGGGGACTCGGTCACGTTGACGAGGTCCTTCGAGAAGAACCCGTTGACCTGCGGGAAACGCTCGCCCGGGGGGATGTCGTAGAGCGCGACCACCGTGTCGAGGTCCTGGAAGATCCGCTCGAAGGGCGAGCTGCCGAGGATCTTGTCGGGCGAGTCGTACGAGGGTTTCCCCTCGAAGGTCACCGCCGTGATCATCGCCTCCGGGTAGGTGCTGAAGTAGGCCTGCATCGCCCGCGGCGACGAGTGCGGGTGCAGCGAGAACAGCGTGTTGTGCTTCCCGCGCGGGTCGGGCTCGGCCCAGGTGACGTCCCACGCGTGCGTCTGGATCGGGTCGATCAGGCCGCCCTGGGTGGAGCCGACGGCGTAGTCGCGGCGGAGGTAGTTGGTCTTGTAGACCGCCGGCGAGAGCTCGTCGCTGTAGCGCCAGCGGCGGCGGGTGCGGGCGCGGTCGCGCTGCACGTAGTCGTCCGGGCGGTCGGTCGCGAGGCGGTAGATGACCTCGGGCACCTGGTAGTTCTTCGCCAGCGGCGCGAAATAGACGCCCCAGCCGCCGTAGCCCGCCGGCGCCGGGGTGTTGCCGAAGAGCAGCCAGCAGAAATAGGAGGTGAGCGCGTTCCAGCGCTCGATCGCCGTGCCCTCGTCGGCGCGGGAGTTGGGCCCGCGCAGCACGCCGTTGAGCGTGTTGTTCGCCAGTTCCGCAAAGAGCCAGTCGAGCATCATGTGCCCGCGCTGCCGCATTTCCGGGTCCCGGGACCAGGTCGAGAGGAACAGCAGGGGGATCGCATACTCGCCGATGTAATGGCACGGGTTGTACTCGCCCTGGCCCACCGTCGTCGTGAGGTCCATCCAGTGGAGCAGGAACCCGCGGGCCTCCGCGAGGTTCTCGGCCGACGTCTTGCCGGAATACCAGCTCGCCGCCGGCTCGTCCGGGTAGAGCTCCGCCATGAGGTAGAGCGAGGCGTAGTACATCACCCAGTGGTTCTCGGTGTCGCCCCGCAGCTGCCGGGCGGTGCGCCACGCCTCGCGGATCGCGCTCCGCGCCTCCGGCGACAGCCGGTCGCGGCCCGCGTAGGCGACGCAGACGGTCGGGAACATCCAGAAGGGCCCGGTCCCGGGCTCCTTCATCAGGGCGATCACCCGCTGGCTGCAGAGGTCGACGTGCTCGTTGCGCGTGAGCAGGACGGCGATCGCCCCCATGTCCAGCGACTTGGCCGGGTCCTTGAGGTCGATGCGCGCCGCCCGCCAGTTGAGGACCTCGTCCACGCGCTGGAAATAGTCCGCCTGCCGGCGGCCCGCGTCCGCCACCGGCGCGGTCGGCGGCGGCGGCGCTTCAAAGGAGGGCTGGGCGAGCGCGGCGGCGGCGGTGAGCATCAGGAGGGCCAGGGGCTTGAAAGTCATGGGAGGGGGGGTCGGCGGGGTTACGGCGCGGCCGGGGGCAGGAGGAGGAAGCTGTTCACCTGGGAGCCCTCGAGGGCGTCCCGCCGCCACGTCCGGCCGAAGTCGTCGGAAACGAAGAGCGTCGCCTGCACCACGCTGGCATAGAGCCGGCCGGCGGGGTCCACCCCGACGCGCCACACGCGCGGCGCCGCGGGCAGCCCGGCGTTGCGCGCGGTCCACGTCGCGCCGCCATCCTCGGAGGTCAGCACCCCGTGGGCCCAGCTGCCGAGGGCGAGCCGCTGCGGATTCGTCACGTCAAAGGTCCCGTTGTACAGCGCCCGGTCCGTCGGCACGCCGGGCAGCTGCTGCCAGGTCAGGCCGCCGTCGCGCGAGAGCCAGGCGCCGGCGCTCTGCGTGACCGCCAGCCAGACCCGGGGGTCGTGCGGCGACTGCTGGACGTCGTTCACCGTCTCCCGGGTCGGCAGCACCTGCCGCCAGTGCTGCGCGCCGTCCTCGGTCAGATAGACCCCGCTCTCGCAGGCGGCGAACACGCGCCCGGCGCGGGTGCGGTCGACCTTGATCGCCTGGGTGTACTTGCCGCGGTCCGGCAGGCCGGCCTCGCGGCGGACCAGCGTCTGGGCGCGGTCGGTCGAGACCGCCACGCCGTCGGGCAGCGCGAGGTAGACGTGGTCGGGCGCGTGGGGATCCACCGCGACGTCGCGGCCCTCGGTGATGTCCCAGCCGTTGCACAGGCGCCACGTGCGGCCGCCGTCGAGGCTGCGCCAGAGGCCGTTCAGCGCCGAGGTGTAGACGACCTGGCGGTCCCGCGGGTCGAACGCGACGGCGGTGAGGCCGGTGTCGTTGCAGCCGAGGTGCTCCCACGCGCCGGCGGCGGTGCGGTGGTAGACGCCGTTGAGCGTCTCGATCTTCGAGCCGATGACGTAGTTGCGGTTGATGTTGGCGCAGATGAAAAAATCGTACGCCGGCGTCGCCGCGGCCAGCGGGACCCCGGGGAACAGGGCGAGAAGGGGCAGGAGCAGGCGGGCAGGAGGCATGGGAGGGAGGGGGCGGGAAAACTAGGGGGCGACCTGATCCGTGACGGTGAGGGTGTTGAAGTCGAGCACGCGGGTGAGGCGGCCATGGGTGAGGGTCAGCCGGCGCGAGCCGACCTCGGCGTTGAGGTGCGGACCCTCGAAGAGCTTCCACCGGGAGTAGTCGACCGGCACGCCGTCGACGACCGGGGGCTGGCCGTAGGTCGCCACGATCTGCCGGCCGCGCAGGGTCGTCAGCTTCACCGTGGGCACCGGGTCGAGCGCGAACTCCAGCGGCAGCGCGTTGATCGCCGCGCGGAAGGCCGCGAAGCTGGCGAACTCGGCGGCGCTCGCCGCCTGCACGATCGTGCCGTTGTGGCGGTGCGGGCTGTAGAGGAGCCGGTCGCCCTGCGCCCCGTGGTCGACCCGCTCCCAGCGGTAGCCGCCGCCCGCCGCGGTCAGCTGGCGGTAGCCGAGCAGGTGCTGCCACTCGTAGCCGGCCAGCGGCCGGTACGCGAGGTAGGTGTTCCCGCCCTGCGCGAAGATCCAGCCCGACGGGTCCTCCGTCACCTGGCGGAGATCGCGGGAGAAATAACCGTTGATGTGCGGGAAGCGCGTGCCCGCCGGGATGGCGTAGAGCGCGATCACCGTGTCGCAGTCCTGGCAGACCTGCTCATAGGGCGAGCAGCCGAGGATCTTGTCCGGCACGTCGTAGGACGGCTTCCCCTGGCTCGACAGGCCGGAGATCATGGCGTCGGGCAGCTCGGTGAAGTAGGTCTGCAGGACCTGGGACGACGACAGCGGGTGGACCGAGAAGATCGTGTTGTGCACGCCGCGCGGGTCGGGCACCGCCCAGGTGACGTCCCAGACGTGCGTCTGGATCGGGTCGGCCAGGCCGCCCTGGTAGGAGCCGACGGCGTAGTCGCGCCGCAGGTAGTTCGTCTTGTAGATCGGCGCCAGCTCCACGTCGCTGTAGCGCCAGCGGCGGCGCGAGCGCTTGCGGTCCCGCTGCAGGATGTCGTGGTCGCGGTCCACCGCGATGCGGCGGATCACCTCGGGCAGCTGGTAGTGCTCGGCGGCGAGCGCGAAGTAGACCCCCCAGCCGCCGTAGTTGGCGGGCGGCGGCGTGTTGCCGAACATCGTCCAGCTGAAGTACGAGGCGAGGGCGTTCCAGCGCTCGATGGCCGAGGTGTCGTCGGTGCGGGCGTTCGGGCCGCGCAGCACGCCGTGCAGGGTGTTCGCGGCAAGGTCGGCCAGCAGCCAGTCGAGCTGCATCCGCCCGCGCTGCCGCATGGCCGGATCCTGGGCCCAGGCCGCGAGGTAGAGCATGGGGATCGCATACTCGCCGATGTAGTGGGTCGGGTTGAACTCCCCCTGCCCGACCGTCGTCGCCAGGTCCAGCCAGTGGATCAGGTACGCCTTCGCCTCGGCGAGGTTCTCCGCCGAGCTCTTCCCGGTGAACCAGGTGGTGCCCGGCTCGTCCGGATACAGCTCCGCCATGAGGTAGAGCGTGGTGTAGTACATCGCCCAGTGGTTCTCCGTGTCGCCGCGCATCGGGAAGTAGGTGCGCCAGGCGTCGCGCAGCGCCGCCCGCGCCTCGGGGGTCAGCTGGTCGCGCCCGAGATAGGCCACCGCCGTCCAGGGGAACATCCAGAACATGTCGCCGGACTGCGGCCCGCTCAGCAGTTCCAGGACCCGCTGGGAAACCTGGGCGGCGTCCTGCCGCCGCACCAGCTTCACCAGCAGCTGCTCGCGGGTCAGGGGCTGGCCCGGCGTCGCCGCGGACTGATACCAGTCCAGCGTCTCGGCCACGCGCCCGAGGTAGGCGCGGCGCAGGGCGTCCGGCCGGACGTCGGTCGGCGGCGGCGGCACGGGGCCCGAGTAGGAGGGTTGCGCCCCGCCGGGAACGGCGAGCCAGGTGGCGAGGAACAGCAGGAGGGAGAGTTTTTTCACGGCGGGCAGGGGGACGCGGTTACGGCTGGGCCTTGGGCACGAAAGCGAAGCTCTGGATGCGCGAGCCGGGCAGGCCGGCGTTTTGCCAGGTGCGCCCGAAGTCGCCGGAGAGGTAGAGCGCCTCGCTCTCGACCGCGGCGTAGAGCCGGCCGTCGTCGGGATCGATCGCCGTGCGCCAGACCTGGTGCGACGCGGGCAGGCCGGCGTTGCGCTCGGTCCAGGTCGCCCCGCCGTCCTCGCTCGTCAGCAGGCCGTAGGTCCAGCTGGCCAGCGCGATCCGCGCCGGGCGGGCCGGGTCAAAGGCGACGTTGTAGAGCGCCCGCGCCGACGGCACGCCGGGCAGCGCCTGCCACGTCCGGCCGCCATCGCGCGAGACCAGCGCCCCGGCGCTCTGCGTGGCGGCGAGCCAAAGCTGCGGGTCGTGCGGCGACTGCTGCAGGTCGTTCACCGTCTCCCGCGTCGGCTGCACCACGCGCCACGAGCGGGCGCCGTCCTCCGTCAAATAGATGCCGGTTTCGCAGCCCGCCAGGACCCGCCCGGCCCGGGTGCGGTCCACCGTGACGACCTGCGTGTACTTGCCGCGGGCCGGCAGGCCGTGCTCGCGGCGCGCCCACGTGCGCCCGCGGTCGGCCGAGACGAGGACGCCGTCGGGCAGCGCGGCGTAGACGGTGTCGGGGGCGCTGGGGTCGACGCACACGCCCTTCGGCTCGGTCACGTCCCAGCCCGTCGCGATGCGCCAGGTCTGCCCGCCGTCCGTCGTGCTCAGCACGCCGCTCAGGGCGGCGACGTAGCCGACCCGGACGTCGCGCGGGTCGAAGGAGCCGGCGAGCATCGCGGGGTAGTTGACCCCGCAATGGGCGAAGCTGCCGTCGGCGGCCCGGCGGAAGAGGCCGTTCAGCGCGGTGTCGCGGGAGCCGGCGACGCGGCCGCGGCTGTTGAGGGTGCCGAACAGGTAGAGGTCGTGCGCCGGGGTGGCGGCGCCGGCGGCGAACGCCGGCAGGACCAGCAGCGGCAGGAGGGCAAGCAGGCGGGGGAACCGGTTCATGGGAAAATAGGGAATGGGGTCTGGCGTTGAAACTCAGCGGCCGGTGCGCTTCAAACAGGCATGATGACTCCCCTCGCCTCCGCCCTGCAACGCTGGCTGTTGGTAGCCATGGCGGCGACCGCCGCCGGCCTGTGCCCGGCGGCCACGCCCGAGGAAAAGCTGGCGGCGCTCGGCATCCAGCTGCCGCCGGTGCCGGCGGCGATCGCGAACTACGTGCCCGCCGTCCGCAGCGGCAACCTGGTGTTCCTCGCCGGCCAGATTGCGAAGGGGCCCGACGGCCAGTTCCTCGCGGGCAAGGTGGGCCAGGACCTCACGGTCGAGCAGGGCGCGGCCGCGGCCCGGACCTGCGCGATCCAGCTGCTGGCGGCGCTGAAGGCCGAGATCGGGGACCTGGCCAAGGTGCGGCGCATCGTGCGCGTGGGCGGCTTCGTGAACTGCCCGCCCGGCTTCACCGCCCAGCCCAAGGTGATCAACGGCGCCTCCGACCTGCTCGTCGCCGTGTTCGGCGACCGCGGCCGCCACGCGCGCGCCGCCGTCGGCGTCGCCGCCCTGCCCGCCGGCGCGCCGGTCGAGGTGGAGCTGGTCGCGGAAATCGCGGAGTGAGCGGGCGGGCATCGCTTACAGCTCCCGCGCCGCGGCCCGCACGGCGACGATCACCCGCTCGCATTCCGCCGGGGAATTGGCCAGGTGGGTGGAGACGCGCACGGCCTGGAGCCCCTGCTCCGTCACCGGGCGGCAGCGCAGGCGGTGCCGGCGCTTCAGGTAGTCGTTGAGCTTCGCCGCCGGCACGCGGGGCAGCTGGAAGGTCGTGATCGAGGCCCGCAGCGCGTCCGCGCGCGGCGTCAGCAGCTCGACCCCCGGGATGGCGCCCAGCTCCGCCTGCAGCCGCGTCGCCATCGCGCGGCCGTACGCCGCGAGGCGGTCGCGCCCGATCGCCTCCTGCAGCCGCACCGCCTCGATCAGCCCGGCGATCAGCCCGTGGTTGCGCGTGCCGTACTCGTGGCGGTGCGCCCCCGGCTCCAGCTGGACCACGCCCGGCAGGAAGAGGAGCTCGCCCGAATGGGAGCCGATCCCGGTCAGCGCCACCTCCTCCAGCCGCGCGCGGCGGAGGTAGAGGACGCCGGTCTCGTGCGGGCCGCCCAGCCACTTGTGGCCGCTGAAGGCGTAGGAGTCGCAGCCCAGCGCCGGGCAGTCCACCGGGATCATGCCCGCCGCCTGCGCGCCGTCCACGTGGCACCAGGCGCCGTGCGCGTGCGCCAGCGCCGCGATCGCCGCCACCGGCATCACCAGCCCGGTGGTGCAGGTGATGTGGCTCACCTGGATGACCTTGGTGCGCGGCGTGAGCAGCGCCCGGATGCGGGCGACGTTGCCCTCGGGGCTGGCCGGATCCGGCTCGAACAGCTTCACCACCACGCCGCGCCGCTGGACCTGGTTGCACCACGGGTACGAGCCGCCGGGATGGGCGTGGGACTCGAAGATCACCTCGTCGCCGGCCGCCAGCGCCAGGCCCGCCGCGATCACCGAGTTGCCCTCGGTCGCGTTGCGGGCGAAGCAGATCTCGTCCGGCCGGGCGCCGAGGAAGCGCGCCATCGCCTGGCGCGCGGGCTCGATCCGGCGCTCGTGCTCCGGCTCGGAGTGCGCCTGCATCTCCGCCATCGTCGCGCCGACGCGGTCGAGCACCGGCTGCGAAACCGGCCCCAGGCCGCCGGTGTTCAGGTAGACCGGGTCGTCCCGGAGCGGATAGAGGGCGCGGACCGCCCGCCAGAACGCGTCCGGCCGCGCCGCGTCGTAGGCCGGCAGCACCGGCAGCG
>CAIKTR010000246.1 GCA_903830425.1 uncultured Opitutia bacterium | reverse complement strand
GATGGGCACGCCGCGGCGGCGGCAGACCTCGAAGAGCTTGCGGGTCTGGGCCTCGACGCCCTTGGCCGCGTCGATCACCATGAGGGCGGCGTCCACGGCGGTGAGGACGCGGTAGGTGTCCTCGGAAAAGTCCTTGTGGCCGGGGGTGTCGAGCAGGTTGACCGCGCAGCCGGCGTAGTCGAACTGGAGGACGGTCGAGCTGATGGAGATGCCGCGCTGCTTCTCCAGCTCCATCCAGTCCGAGGCGGTGGCGCGCTGGTTCTTGCGGGCGGTGACGGCGCCGGCGAGGTGGATGGCGTTGCCGTAGAGGAGGAACTTTTCCGTGAGCGTGGTTTTGCCCGCATCGGGATGCGAGATGATCGCGAAGGTGCGACGGCGGGCGATTTCAGCGGCGGGGGACATGGCGGAAAGGGTCACGCTACCGGGGGTGGCGACACGCGCACCACAAAAATCGTGTGGGGGCGGCGGGGTCGGCGGCCGCCGCGACGGGGTGCGGCGCGGATTGCGGGTTGCGAAAGCCCGGCGCTTTGGGGTGAATGGTCCCATGTCGACGCCCACGCTCAAACTCAAGGCCAACGCCAAGCCCCGGGTCCTGTCCGGGCACCCGTGGGTCTTCGCCAACGAGGTCGAGGCGCTGCTGCCGGCGGAGCACGATGGCGAAATCGTCGAGTGCCGCGACCGGGCGGACCGGTTTCTCGGCACCGGGGTCTACAATTCCAAGTCGCAGATCATCTGGCGGCGGTTCAGCCGCGAGCGGGCGGCGCTGAACGGGGCGTTTCTGCGCGGGGCGATCGAGCGCGCGCTGGCGCGGCGGGGCGCCGCGGGCGACTGCCGGCGGCTGGTATGGTCGGAGTCCGACGACCTGCCGGGCCTCGTGGTGGATCAGTTCGCGGACACCCTGGTGGTCCAGATCCAGACCGCCGCGATGGAGAAGCGGTCGGCGCTGGTCGGCGACGTGCTCGCCGAGCTGCGGCAGCCGGCCGAGATCATTTTTCGCAACGATGCGCCGATCCGCCGGCTGGAGGGCCTCCCGCTGGAGGTGCACACCCGGTCGGGCCGGATGTGGGAGCCGCGCTGGGTCACGATTGACGGCTTCGAGTACTGGCTCGACCTGCAGCACGGGCAGAAAACCGGCTTTTATCTCGACCAGCGCGCGCAACATCCGCTGGTGGCGCGGTACTGCGCCGGCAAGCGCGTGCTCGACGCCTTCTGCAACCAGGGTCCGTTTGCGCTGCATGCGGCCCGGGCGGGGGCGACCGAGGTGCTGGGGCTGGACAGTGCCGAGGACGCGATCGCGGCGGCCCGGCGCAATGCGACGCAGAACGGGGTGAAGGCCGAGTTTGCCGTGGCCAACGTCTTTGACTGGCTGAACGACGCCGCGCGCGCGGGCGAGCCGCTGTGGGACGTCATCATTCTGGATCCGCCGCCGTTCGCGAAATCGAAGAGCGCGTTGGAAGGCGCCTTGCGGGGGTACAAGGAGATCAACCTGCGCGCCCTGCAGCGGCTCGCGCCGGGCGGCATCCTGGCGACCTACACCTGCTCGCATCACATGCAGGACGCCGAGCTGCGCGGCGTGCTCGCCGGTGCGGCGGCCGACGCCAAGCGCAAGGTGCGCATCCTCGAGTTCTGCCACCAGCCGCCCGACCATCCCGTGCTGGTGACGATGATGGAGAGCGAGTACCTGCGCGGCTATCTGGTGCAGGCGGAGTGAGGCGGCCGGCCGGCCGGCGGGACCGCCCCGGTCACTTCGGCGCCAGGTCGAGCTCGCGCCGGGTGGCGCGGAGCGCGTCGAGTTCCTGCTGCAGCTCGGCCTTTTCCTCCTTGGTGCGGGCCAGGCGCATGGACTCGAGCAGCTCCTTTTCCTCCTCCATCATGCGGATGCGTTCCTGGGCGAGGGCGGAGCGGCCCTCGCTGGACGAGCCGCCAAAGATGGAGAGGGCCTTGGCGATGGCGGAATTGTTGAGGGTGTCATCCAGCTTGGTCGGCTTGGTGTTCACCTTTTCCCGGGCGATCGCCTGGTCCTGCGCCTGCAGTTCGACGTCGATGTCGGTGATGCGGCTTTTGTTGACCTCCACCTGCGGCAGCATGGTGGCCGGCTCCTCGGCCGGAGGTGGAGTGGCGGCGGCGCCGGCAGGCTGGGTCGCGCGGGGGGCCTCGGTTGCCGGGGTGGCCGTCGGCGCCGGTTGGCCACTGGCGTCAGCGAGGGTTTGGGCGCGAGCCGCCGCGGGCGGCTTGGCGGGGGCGGCCGCGGGCTCGGCGGCCAAGGCGGTGAGAGACAGGCTGGCGGCAAGCAGCGCGGTCGGCAGAAAAGTGGGCTTCATGATGCGGAGGGGCAACCTAGCGCGGTCGGGCGCGGAGTCGAGGGAGGAGTGAAACCGGAGCCGGGGCAGACGGCAGACAACGGCGGCGGGGCGCAGGGGTGGCCCGCGCCAAAGAAAAAGCCGGGGAAAATCCCCCCGGCTTGAATTCCAATGACCCGTGCGGGCCCAACCCGGCGACCGGGCTGCTCCTCAGCGGCGGCCGGCGTAGACGGCGCTGGCGCCGAGCTCCTCCTCGATGCGGAGGAGCTGGTTGTATTTCGCGATCCGGTCGGTGCGCGAGGCGGAGCCGGTCTTGATCTGGCCGGCGTTGGTCGCGACCGCGATGTCGGCGATGGTCACGTCCTCGGTCTCGCCCGAGCGGTGGGAGATGACGGCGGTGTATTGATGCCGCTGCGCGAGCGCCACGGCGTCGAGCGTCTCGGTGAGCGACCCGATCTGGTTCACCTTCACGAGGATCGAGTTGGCCACGCCGGTGTCGATGCCGCGCTGCAGGATCTCGGTGTTGGTGACGAAGATGTCATCGCCGACGAGCTGGATCTGGTCCCCGAGGGCGTCGGTGAGCTTCTTCCAGGTGACCCAGTCGTTCTCGGAGCAGCCGTCCTCGATCGAGTCGATCGGGTACTTGGCGACGAGATCCTTGTAGTAGGCGACGAACTGGTCGCCGGTGAACTGGCGGCCGTCGGACTTCTTGAAGACGTATTTGCCGGTCTTCTTGTCGTAGAATTCGGAGGCGGCGACATCGAGGGCGAGGGTGATGTCCTTGCCCAGCTTGTAGCCGGCGTTCTTGACGGCGAGGGAGATGGCGTCGAGGGCGTCGGTGGTGGAGGCGAGGTTCGGGGCGAAGCCGCCCTCGTCGCCGACGGCGGTCTGGAGGCCCTTGGCCTTGAGCACCTTTTTGAGGTGGTGGAACACCTCGGCGCCGGCGCGGAGGGCCTCGGCGAAGGAGTTGAAGTTGATCGGGCGGATCATGAACTCCTGGAAGTCGATGGGGGCGTCGGAGTGCGCGCCGCCGTTCATGATGTTCATCATGGGCACGGGGAGGACCTTGGCGTTGGGGCCGCCGAGGTAGCGGTAGAGCGGCTGGCCGAGGGCGTGGGCGGCGGCGTGGGCGGTGGCGAGGGAGACGCCGAGGATGGCGTTGGCGCCGAGCTTCGACTTGGTCTTGGTGCCGTCGAGCTTGAGCATGGCGCGGTCGATGCCGACCTGATCGCAGGCGTCGTGGCCGAAGAGCAGGGGGGCGATGTCGGCCTTCACGTGGGCGACAGCCTTCTGCACGCCCTTGCCGAGATAGCGCTTCGGGTCGCCGTCGCGGAGCTCGAGGGCCTCGTGCTCGCCGGTGGAGGCGCCGGAAGGGACCGCGGCGCGGCCGAAGGCGCCGCAGGCGAGGCGCACGTCGACCTCGACGGTGGGATTGCCGCGAGAGTCGATGATTTCACGGGCAGTGAGGGAGGAGATGGCAGTATTCATGGGAAATTGAGGCCGGTAGTGAAGGTGACCGCGCGGGCAAGGGGAAGGCGAAAACCGGCCTAGGACACGGCCGGCCGCGGAATTTCCCGCCCGCGATGGCGGGTATTAGGACGGGTGGTCGACCTGGCGCCAGCCGGGTGGCACCGCCGCCTGCTCAGGGCGTCCGGCGGACGAGGCCGAGGAAGACGAGCAGCCGCCGGAAGGCCCCGGCCACCGGCGGGCGGAGCCCCGACGGGAGCTGCTCGCTGAAGCCGCGGTTGTCGGCCGTGCGGCCGACACTGACGCCGTCGTAGTTGCGGACCGCGAGCAATTCGGCCGTGAAGAGCGACAGGGGGACCTGGTCGAGGTGCCCCTCGTAGGCGGCGGCATGCAGCGGGGTGTCGCCGTTGTCGTTGCGGGTGAGGAGCAGGTCGACGGT
The DNA here is from genome assembly GCA_903830425.1 of uncultured Opitutia bacterium. Taxonomy (GTDB): domain Bacteria; phylum Verrucomicrobiota; class Verrucomicrobiia; order Opitutales; family Opitutaceae; genus Opi-474. Next base: position 3,882 of record CAIKTR010000246.1, on the reverse strand, counting down.
GAGGTGCTCGCGGGGAATCCGGTTGAGCTGGCCGGTTTCCGCCGCGGCATGGATGGCGGTGAAGCCGGTTTTGCTCGCGATGACCAGATGCGGGCCGGTGAGAAACTCGGCGGGAATCTGGGCCAGGTGCCCGGAGATGGCGGCGGCGTGGAAGACGGTGTCGCCGGCGGTGGTGACCGCGAGGAGCGCGGCGGCGGTGAGCAGGTGCGCGGGCACCTGGTCGAGGTGGCCGTTGAACACCGCCACGTGCAGCACGGTCTCGCCGGCGAGGTTGCGGCGGAGGAGATGGGCGGCGGTGAGGAAGTCGGGGGGCAGGCGGTCGAGGGTGCCGTGCTCGGCGGCCTCATGGAGGACGGTGTTGCCGAGGTGGGTTTTCGACTGCGCCAGCTCGGGGGTGATGAGCGCGGCGGGCAGCTGGCCGAGGTGCCCGGAGCCGGCTGCGACGTGATAGACGCTGTAGCCGGAGTTGCTGCACTGGGAGAGCAGGCGGGGGGTGAGGCAGTCGGCGGGGATCTCGTCGAGATGGCCGCCGAGCGCCGCATGGTGCAGCGGGGTGTAGCCCGCGTCGTTGCGCAGCGAGAGCACCGCGGCGGTCAGGACGCCGGCGGGAAGCAGGCGGAGCCCGCCGTACTTGGCCATGGCATGGAGGGGGGTGTTGCCGGCGGCGTTCCGCGCGGTCAGACGCTCCAAGGTGAAACTCCCGGGCGGGAGCCTCATCAGCTGGCCGGCGCGGGCGGCCTCGTGCAGGTCATCGGATTCCATGGCAGGGGCAGCCGGAGGGAACTTTGCCGCGACCGGCGTGGCAAATCAAAAGCCGCCGCCGCCGAAACGGATTTCGGTTTGCCATGCCCGGCCGCGCCTCCACGCTGCGGCCATGAGCGCTGTGGAAAAGCAACCTGCGCCCGCGCCGAACAAGGACGCGGTGCTGATCGTGGATGATGAACAACCCCTGCTCGAAGTCTTCCGCGAAGCCCTCTCGCCGCATTTTGACATCGTCACGGCCACCTCGGCGCGGGAAGCCGAATTCGCCCTGCACAAGCGCGCCTTCAAGGTGATCATCGCCGACCACCTGATGCCCGGCGGCAACGGCATGAACCTTCTGGTGCGGGCCCGCGAGGAGTTCCCCCGCATGCAGCGCATCCTGGTGACCGGCTACATGAAGCCCGAGATGCTCATGCGCAGCGTGAACGAGGCCGCGGTCTTCCGTTATCTGCTCAAGCCGGTCGACCTGAACGACCTGATTGCGATCGTCCGGTCGGCCGCGCAGACGCACGACGCGAGCTAGGCGCCGGTGGCGCCGACCGCGCGGGGCCGGGGGCCCGCCCGGCGCCGCAGCTGGGCGCGCAGGTAGGGCGCGGTGGGGCTGCCCGGCACCTTGAGCAGGCCGGCCAGCTCGCCCTGGTAGAGCAGTTCGCCGCCGGCGGGGCCCCCGACGGGCCCGAGTTCCACGATGTAGTCCGCCTCGGCCAGGAGGTCGAGGTGGTGCTCGATCACGACCACGGTGTGGCCCTGGTCGACGAGCGAGTGCAGCACCCGGATCAGTTTCTCGCAGTCGCTGAGGTGGAGCCCGATGGTCGGCTCCTCGAGCAGGTAGAGATTGCGCGGGAGGGTGCCGCGGCGGCGCTCGCGGTAGGTCGCGAGCCCGGTGGCCAGCTCGGTGACGAGCTTGAGCCGCTGGGCCTCGCCGCCCGAGAGCGAGGGCGAGCTCTGCCCCAGCGTCAGGTAGCCGAGGCCGCAGCTGACCATCAGCTGGCACACCTCCGCGAGCTGCGAGTGGAAGTCGAAGAACTGCGCCGCCTCCTCGAACGTCAGCTGCAGGACCTCGCCGATGGTCCGGTGTTTCCAGGTGATGTCGGCCAGCTCCGCGCTGTAGCGCCGGCCCTGGCAGTCCTCGCAGGGCAGGTAGGTGTCGGGCATGAACGCCATCTCGAGCTTGATGCGGCCGGCGCCGGTGCAGGTGGGGCACCGCCCCCCGGCGGTGTTGAAGGAGAACCGCGAGGCGGTGTAGCCGCGGATCCGGGCCTCCGGCAGCGAGGCGAAGAACTGGCGGATGAGGTCGAAGATGCCGAGGTAGGTGGCCGGGGTGGAGCGCGGCGTCTTGCCGATCGGCGCCTGGTCGACCTCGATCACGGACTGGAAGGCGCGGGCGCCGCGCAGCGTGCCGAAGACCGGCGGGGCGGAGCGGCCCGGACCTTCCGGGCCGAAGCCGGTGGCCCGCATGAAGGCGCGGCCGGTGAGGCCGGCCTGCCGGGTCTTCAGGGCGTGGGTGACGGCGGGATGGAGCAGGTCCCGCAGCAGGGTCGACTTGCCCGCGCCGCTGGGGCCGGCGACCATGATGAGCCGACCGACCGGCAGGCGCAGGTCGAAGCCCTTCAGGTTGCGGAACCGGACCTGGGTCAGCTCGAGCCACTCCGCGGGCGGCGCTGGGTCCGCGGGCGGCGGTTTGCCAGGTCGGCGCGGGCGGGGCGCCGCCGCCGGGCCGACGGGGCGGTAGGCGCCGCGGAGCGGATGCGGCAGGGGGGTGTTGAGGAAGAGGCCGGTGAGCGAGCGGGCGTTGCGCCGGATTTCCGCCGGGGTGCCGTGGGCCAGCAGTTCCCCGCCGTGGATGCCGGCGGCGGGGCCGAGATCAATGATGCGGTCGGCGCGGGCCATCAGGGCCTCGTCGTGCTCGACGACCAGCAGGGTGTTGCCCCGCGCGCGGAGGGCCTGGAGCGTGGCGATGAGCCGGTCGTTGTCGCAGGCGTGCAGGCCGATGCTCGGCTCGTCGAGCACGTAGAGGACGCCGGAGAGGTTCGAGCCCAGCTGGGCCGCGAGCCGGATGCGCTGCGCCTCGCCGCCCGACAGGGTCTCGGTCGGGCGATCAAGTGAGAGGTAGCCGAGGCCGACGTGGTCGAGGAATTTCAGGCGGGTGACGATCTGCGGCACGAGGTCCTGGGTGATGAGCCGGCCGCGGGCGTCGAGGTCGAGCTGGCGCAGGTGCGCGAGCAGCCGCGCGGGGGTGTCGCTGAGCAGCGCGGGCAGCGACAGCGGCGGCGCCGCGCCGCGCAGGTGGAGCTTCACGGCGCGGCCCACGCGGTTGAGCCGGGCCCCGTGGCACTCCGGGCACGGCCGGCCGTCGTCCGCGATTTCCGCGCCGGGCTCGAGGCCGAGCTGGCGGAGGCGCGCGAGATTCTCGTCCTCCTCCCCGTCCGCGGGCTGCAGCATCCAGGGCAGGATCCGGCCGTGGCCGCGGCAGGTCGGGCACCAGCCGCGGGGCGAGTTGAAGGAGAAGTTCTTCGGGTCGAGCTCGGGGAAGGACTCGCCGGTCGCGCGGTCGGTGCGGGTGGTGGAGAACCACGAGAGGATGTCGCCGGCCGGGGTGAGGAGGAAGCAGGCGCCCTGGCCGAGGCGCAGTGCCTGCTCGAGCAGGCGGGCGGTGGCGCGCGGGGCGGACGTCGTCGCCGCGCCGGCGGATGGCGCGCGGCGCGGGCGGCCCCGTGCCGGGGCGGCGCCGACATCCTTCAGGTCGCCGACCACGACCTCGATGTCGTGCTCCTGGTAGCGGTCGAGCTTTTGGAACGCCTCGACGCGGATCAGCTGGCCGTCGGTGCGCATCAGCGCGTAGCCCTGCTGGGCGATCCAGGTGGCGATGGGCTGGTGGTGGCCCTTGCGGCCGCGGATGAGCGGGGCGCAGAGGTAGAGGTGCTTGGCCCGCCGGGCCGCAGGGGTGGCCAGCACCCGGGCGAGGAGCTGCCGCAGGGCCCCGGGCGACAGCGGCGTGACGGCCTGGTCGGACTCGGGGTGGTGCTGCACCCCGAGCCGGGCGTAGAGCAGGCGGAGGTACTGGGCGACCTCGGTGATGGTGGCGACGGTGGACTTGCGCGAGCCGCGGGTGACCCGCTG
>CAIKTR010000245.1:2500-48961 GCA_903830425.1 uncultured Opitutia bacterium | reverse complement strand
GTGCTCGCGCGGCTGGAGATCGGCATGACCGCCCGCGGGTTCATCCTGAGCACCGCCTGCGCAATCGCCCCGGACACCCCGGCGGCGCACGTGGCCCTGCTGCGCGAGCTGGTGGACCAGTACGGGCGTTACTGAAGCGGCTCCCGGTCGGCCGGCGGCCCCGCGGGCTCATCCGGGCTCGCCCAATAAAAAACCCGCTTCCGAGGAGGAAGCGGGTCAAAAAAGCGGGCGGTGGATCACCGCCCGGCGAGGGCGGGGTTACTTGCTCTCCGTGGCCTTGCAGCTTTTGGCATCGGCGCAGGCCTTGGCGTCCTTGTTGGCACAAGCCTTGGCATCCTTGGCAGGGCAGCTCTTGGCGTCCTTGTTGGCGCAGGCCTTCGCATCCTTGCCAGCACAAGCCTTGGCGTCCTGTTTGCAGCACGCCTTGGCGTCTTTGTCGGCGCAGGCTTTCGCGTCCATGTTCTTGCAGGCCTTGGTGTCCTGCTTGCAGCAGGCCTTGGCGTCCTTGTCGGCGCAGGCCTTGGCGTCCTGCTTGCAGCAGGCTTTGGTGTCCTTGTCGTCGCACTTGGCCTTGTCCTTGCAGCCTTCGCCGCCGGCGAAGGAGAACGAGACGGCGGAGAGGGAGAGGAGGGCGATGAGGATATTTTTCATGGGGTTGGGATGATTGATTGGGTGGGAATTCAACGCGGGACCCGCGGGGAGGCAAGTTTGTTCCCCGGCGCGGGCGGCGGCGCCGGCTGGTCCGCGGGGGCTGGTGCGGGACCGAGCAGGGGCTGCAGGGTCTGCCAGAGGGTGGCCGCCACCCGGGCGGTGCCCTCGGCGTTGGGGTGGATGCCGTCGGGCTGGTTGAGCTCCGCCCGGCCGCCGACGCCCTCGAGGAGAAAGGGCACCAGCACCAGCCGGTTCCGGGCGGCGAGCGCCGGGTAGAGCGCGGCGAAGGCGCGGGTGTAGTCCTCGCCCATCGTCGGGGGCAGCTGCAGGCCGGCGAGCACGATGCGGGCGTCGGGGGAGCGGGCGTGCACGCGGTCGATGATGGCCTGGAGGTTGGCGGCGGTGACGGCGGGCTCGAGGCCGCGCAGGCCGTCGTTGCCGCCGAGGGCGAGGACGAAGAGCGCCACCGGCTGCCGCAGGATCCACTCCACGCGCCGGAGCCCGCCCGCGGTGGTCTCGCCGCTGAGGCCGGCGTTGACCGTGCGCCAGGGCAGGCGGGCGGCGTCGATCCGGGCCTGGATCAGGGCCGGGAAGGACTCGGTGGCGGGGTCGTCGAGCCCGTAGCCGGCGGTGAGGCTGTCGCCGAAAAACACGAGGGTGCGGGGGGCGTCCGCGGCCGGCGCGGCCGCGCCGAGGGCGAGCCAGAGGAGGAGGCAGGGGAAACGGGGCGACATGCTGGAAAACGGCCGCTTGCGCTAGCGTTCGTGCCGTTTCCGGTGTTGCATGGCCAGACTCTTCCGATGAACGACGACTCCCCGATGCTGCAGGTGGCGCAGCTGACCAAGACCTACCGGCTGGCGGCCGGCCCCCTCACGGTCCTGCGCGCGGTGAGCTTTGACATCGCGGCCGGCGCGACCGTGGCGATTGTCGGCCCGAGCGGCAGCGGCAAGACGACGCTGCTGGGGCTGTGCGCGGGGCTGGACCGGCCGACGGCCGGGACGGTGAGCGTGGCGGGCACGGCGATCGGCGGGCTGGACGAGGATGCGCGGGCGCGGGTGCGCAACGCGCACATCGGGTTTGTCTTTCAGAACTTCCAGCTGATCCCGACGCTGACGGCGCTGGAGAACGTGCTCGTGCCGGTGGAGCTGGCGGGCGACTTCGGCCGCGAGCCGGAGGCGCGGGCGCTGCTGGCGCGGGTGGGGCTGGGCGAGCGCTCCGCGCATTATCCCGGGCAGCTCTCCGGCGGCGAGCAGCAGCGGGTGGCGCTGGCCCGGGCGTTCATGAACCGGCCGAAGATCCTGTTTTGCGACGAGCCGACCGGAAACCTCGACGACGACACGGCGGCGGCGATGGTGGAGCTGATCTTCGGGCTCAACCGCGAGCGCGGCACCACGCTGGTGCTGGTGACGCACAACCTGGAGCTGGCGGCGCGGTGCCAGCGCCTCATCCGGCTGAAGGGTGGGGCGGTGCTGAGCGACGAACGGGCCGGCCCCGCGGCATGAACTTCATCCTGCAGCTGGCCTGGCGGGACTCGCGCGCGTCGCGGCGGCGGCTCGTGCTGGTGTCGCTGTCCGTGGTGCTCGGCATCGCCGCGCTGGTCGGCATCGGCTCGCTGGCCGACAACCTCCGGCGCACGGTCGCGCAGCAGACCAAGGCCCTGCTGGGCGCCGACCTCACGCTCTCCGCCCGGGCCCCCTTCCCGGCGGAGGCCGAGGCCTATTTCCGCACGCTGGGCGGCGAGCGCGCGAACGAGGTGGCGCTCGGGACGATGGTGTCCTTCCCGACGCGCGGGAACCAGCGCCGGCTGGTGCAGGTGCGGGCGCTCGAGGGCAATTTTCCGTTTTACGGCGAGCTGGTCACGACCCCGGCGGGCGCGCGGGCGCAGCTGGCGTCCGGCCGCGGGGCGCTGCTGGAGGAGACGCTGCTGGTGCAGTACGGCGTGCAGGTGGGGGACGAGGTGACGATCGGGCGCGGGAGCTTTGTGGTGGTGGGGGCGCTGCAGAAGATCCCGGGGGAGTCCGCCGCCCTCGCGCTGTTTTCGCCGCGGATCTACGTGCCCCGCGCGGCGCTGGAGGCGACCGGGCTGCTGCAGGGCAAGACGTTCCTCACCTACCGCGCCCATTTCAAGCTGCCGGCGGCGCGCGACCCCGAACTGCTGGTGCGGGAGCTGAAGGCGAAGTTCCGCGCGCAGCGCTGGCAGTATGCGACGCTGGAGGAGCGCAAGCGCGACCTCGGCCACGCCCTGCAGGACGCGGGCGCGTTCCTCAGCCTGGTGGGGTTCGTCGCGCTGTTTCTCGGCGCGGTGGGGGTGGCCAGCGCGATGCACGTGTACATCCGGCAGAAGCTCACGACGGTCGCGGTGCTGCGCTGCCTGGGGGCGAGCGCGCGGACGAGCTTTGCGGTCTACCTGGTGCAGGGGGCGGGGGTCGGCGCGGTTGGGGCGGTGCTGGGGTCGGTGCTCGGCGTGGGGATCCAGCTCCTCCTGCCGGCGGTGCTGCGGGACTTCCTGCCGTTTGCGGTGGAATTTTCCGTGTCGTGGCCGGCGGTGGGGCAGGGCGCCCTGGCCGGGCTGGTGCTCTGCCTGCTGTTCACGCTCCTGCCCCTGCTCGCGGTCCGGCGGGTGTCGCCGCTGCTGGCGATCCGCTCGGCGCAGGGGGAGGCCGCGCCGGCGGACCCCTGGCGGCTGGTCCTGCTCGGCGTGATGGCCGCGGCGGTGCTGGGCTTTGCGGTGGGGCAGACCGGGCGCTGGACGACGGGCCTGGGCTTCACCCTGATGATGGCGGCGGGGTTCGGGACGCTGGCCGGGGTGGCGCAGCTGGTGGCGTGGGCCGCCCGCCGCTTCGGGCCGCGCCCGTCGCTGCCCTATGTCTGGCGGCAGGGGCTGGCCAACCTGCACCGCCCGAACAACCGCACGGTCCTGCTCCTGCTCTCGCTCGGGCTCGGCACGTTTCTGCTCCTGACCCTGGTGCTCACGCGCCAGACCCTGGTGCACAAGCTGGTGGGCATCGGCGGCGGCGCGCGGCCCAACCTGATGTTTTTCGACATCCAGGAGGACCAGTCCGCCCGGCTGACCGCCCTGGTGCAGGCCCAGGGCGCGCCGGTGCTGGCGCTGGCGCCGATCGTCACCATGCGGCTGACCGCGCTCCGGGGCCGGAGCGCCGAGGACCTGCTCAAGGACGACCGGTCCGGCATCCCCGCCTGGACGCTGCGGCGCGAATACCGCTCCACCTACCGCCGCGAGCTGACCGACACCGAGCGGGTCACCGCGGGACAGTTCATCGGCCACGTGGCGCCGGGGGAGCGGCGCGTGCCGGTCTCGGTCGAGAACAGCCTGGCGAAGGATCTCCAGCTGCAGCTCAACGACTCCCTGGTGTTTGACGTCCAGGGCGTCCCGGTGGAGGCCTACGTGGCGAGCCTGCGGGACGTCGAATGGCAGCGCCTGCAGCCCAATTTCTTCCTCGTCTTCCCCGCCGGGGTGCTGGAGCCCGCGCCGCAGACGCTGGTTGCCGCGGTGCACGCCGCCACGCCGGCGGAGTCGGCCCGGATCCAGCGGGCGGTGGCGCAGGAATTTCCCGGCATCTCCTCCCTCGACCTCTCGCTCCTCCTCACCACGGTCACGGGCCTGCTCGCGAAGGTCTCGTTCGTGGTCACCTTCATGGCGGCCTTCACGGTGGTGACCGGGGTCATCGTGCTGGCGGGCGCGGTGCTGACGGGGCGGTACCAGCGGATCCGGGAGACCGTGCTGTTGCGCACGCTCGGGGCCACGCGCCGGCAGCTCCGGCAGATCCAGCTGGTGGAATACGCCGTGCTGGGCGGACTGGCGGCCGTGACCGGGGGCGGCCTCGCCGTGGCGGCGAACGCGCTGCTGGCCCATTTCGTCTTCCAGACCCCGTTCCGGCTCTCGCCCCTCGTGCTCGGCACGGCGGTCGCCGCCTCCGTGGTCGTCACGGTGACCACGGGACTGGTCGCGAACCGCGGCATCGTGGACCATCCGCCGCTGGAAGTGCTGCGCCAGGAGACCTAGGGCGGCGGCGGGATTTGCACTTGTCACCCCCACCTTCCCCCCCGTCACTCGGGGCATGCGACGAGTCGTCACCTTTCACTACACGCTGCGCGACCCGGCGGGCCGGGTGCTGGACAGCTCCGCGGGCGGCGAGCCGATCACCTACCTGGAGGGCGCCGGCCAGATCATCGACGGGCTCGACACGCGGCTGCGCGCGGCCGCGGCCGGGGCGAAGCTCGACGTGGCCGTGCCGGCCGCCGAGGCCTACGGTGAGCGCGACCCGGACCAGGTCCGGCAGGTGAAGCGCCAGGTGCTGCCGGTCGACGGCGAGCTGCGCCTCGGGGAGCAGTTTCAGGCGGGGTCGGACCGGCAGGCGCCGACCGTCACGGTGGTCGCGATTGACGGGGACGACGTGACGCTGGATGCGAACCATCCGCTGGCGGGGGTGGACCTGGCCTTTGAGGTTGAAATTGTGGCCGCGCGGGCGGCGACCACGGAGGAGCTGGGCCACGGGCACGCGCACGGCGCGGACGGAACCGGGCATTGCCAGTGACCGCGCCCCGCGCCATGCTCGGGCCCGCATGAAAGTCCTCGGCATCGACATCGGCGGCTCGGCGCTGAAAGGGGCGCCGGTTGACTGCCGGACGGGCCGGCTGCTGGCGCCGCGCTTTCGCGTGGAGACCTCCCCGGCGGCCACGCCGGCGGCGACGGCGAAGGTGGTGGCCGAGATCGCGCGGCATTTCAAGTGGCGCGGGCCGATTGGGATTGGCTTCCCCGGGGTCATCCAGGGCGCGCGCATCCGCACGTCCGCCAATCTCCACCCGCGGTTCATCGGCTGCGACGGCGGGAAGCTGTTCACCCGGGCGACGGGCTGCCGCGTGACGCTGACGAACGACGCGGCGGCGGCGGCGCAGGCGGAGATGCAGTTTGGCGCCGGCCGCGGCTTTCAGGGCAAGACGCTGCTGCTGACGCTGGGCACGGGGGTCGGCTCGGCGCTGTGCTACCGCGGCCTGGTCGTGCCGGCGGAGCTGGGCCACCTGCCGCGGCGCGGCAAGTCGGCGGAGCGGTTTGTCTCGTCGGCGGCGCGGAAGCGGCGCGGCCTGTCGTGGGCGGAGTGGGGCGGGGAGCTCGGGGACTACGTGCGCAGCCTCGAGCAGCTGCTCTGGCCGGAGCTGATCATCGTGGGCGGCGGGGTGAGCGCCAAGAGCCGCAAGTTTTTCCGGTACGTGCAGCCGCGGGCCCGGATGGTGCCGGCGAAACTCCGGAACGAGGCGGGGATCGTCGGCGCCGCGCTCTCGTTTGGGCGCCACGGGACCCGGGTGCGCCCGGGCCGCGGGCGCGCCTGAACGCCCGCCCGCCGGGCCGGGCGCCGGGCCGCCCCGTTCATCCCACCCGCGCGCCGTTCATCAAAAATACGTGTAACTTTCGGCCGGGGGGCGGTGTTGTCCTGCCATGTCCGCCTTGGCCCGATCCCGCCCCGCCCGCCCCGGCTCCCGCCGCGCGACCGGGCTCGGTCGCACCCGGCCGGCGGGCCGGCTTTCGGCGCACGCTGGGCGTGTGCCGTTGTGTGTGGTGGAGGGGCCGTTGTGGGCCCCTCCACATTTTTTACCGCGCGGCGTCCCGGGCGCAACCGCTTGCCTCCGCGGCGCGCACAGCTGATGCTCCGCCCCCCCCCTTTTTTAACCGCAGCCACCGATCCTCATGACCCAGACCCCCCCGTCCCAACCCGCCTCCGCTCCGGTGGTGGCGAAGAAAAAAAAGCAGCTCAAATGGGTGCTCCTGGGCAGCGCCCTGCTCGTGGTGCTCCTCGGCGTCGGCGCCTATTACAAGAACAAGAACTCCGAGCCGGGCCAGCCGGTGACGACGGAGAAGGCGGTGGTGAAGACGATCACCCAGCTGGTCACCGCCACCGGCAAGGTGCAGCCCGAGGTGGAGGTGAAGATCTCCCCGGAAGTGGCGGGTGAGATCATCGCCCTGCCGCTCAAGGAAGGGGCGGCGGTCAAGCGGGGGGCGCTGCTGGTCAAGATCAAGCCCGACACGTACCAGGCGCAGGTCGAGCAGCAGGAGGCGAACCTGGTGGCGGCCCGGGCCGGCGCCGTCCAGGCCAAGGCCCAGCTGAGCAAGATGCAGGCGGACTTCCGGCGGGCGGAGGACCTCTTCGGCAAGCAGCTCCTGTCCGATTCCGACTATGCGGCCGCGCAGACCAACCTCGAGGTGGCCCAGGCCAACCACGACAATGCGCTGGCGCAGATCCGCCGGACGGAGGGGGCGCTCAGCCAGGCGCACGACCTGCTGAACAAGACCACGATCTACGCCCCGATGGACGGCTCGATCAGCGCGCTGGCCAGCGAGGTCGGCGAACGCGTGGTCGGCACCGGCTCCTTTGCCGGCACCGAGATCATGCGCGTGGCCGACCTCTCGCACATGGAAATGCGGGTGAAGGTGAACGAAAACGACATCGTCAACGTGAAGCTCGGCGACCATGCCGCCCTCACGATCGACGCGTTTCCCGGCCGCAAGTTCGCCGGCACGGTCTACGAGATCTCCAGCTCGGCCATCACCACGGGCAGCGGCGCCTCCGGCTCCAACCAGGCCCTCTCGACCGACGAGGTCGCCAACTTCCTCGTCAAGATCCGCGTCTCCGACCGCGACGTCACGCTCCGGCCCGGCATGAGCGGGGTGGCGGACATCGAGACCCAGACGGCCAAGGATGTGGTCGCGATCCCGGTGCAGAGCGTCACCGTCCGCTCGGGCGGCAAGACCACGGAGGAGCTGCAGCAGCAGAAGGCCAAGGCCGCGCGCGAGAAGTCGGGCAACGAGCTCGACGTCGCGAGCGAGCGCGAGGAGGCCCGCCGCAACAAGGACAAGCTCGACCGCGTCGTCTTCATCAAGAAGGGCGGGGTGGTGGAGCAGCGCAAGGTGGAGACCGGCATCGCCGACAACACCTCGATCGAGGTGAAGCAGGGGGTGAAGGCCGGCGAGGAGGTGGTGTCGGGCAGCTATGCCGCCATCAGCCGGAAGCTGAAGGACGGCGCCAAGGTCACGATCGAGCGGCCCAAGAAAGAGGAAGAGAAGAAATAACCGGACCCGCGCCCGCGCGTTCCGCCTCCCACCCATGGCCCCCTCCCTTGCCCCCGACCTCACGGGCCGCGCCACCCGCCCGGCCGGGCCGCTCGTGATCGACATCGCCGGTGTCACCAAGCTTTACAAGATGGGGGCCGAGACCATCCACGCCCTCTGCGGCGTCTCCGTGCAGATCCGGCGCAACGAGTACCTGGCCGTGATGGGCCCGTCGGGCTCCGGCAAGTCCACGCTGATGAACATGCTCGGGTGCCTCGATACGCCGACGGCGGGCCGCTACGAGTTCAACGGCAAGAACGTCGCCCACATGGGTGACGACGAGCTGGCCGACATCCGGAACCGCGAGATCGGCTTTGTCTTCCAGACCTTCAACCTGCTGCCGCGCTCCACCGCGCTGGCCAACGTCGAGCTGCCCCTGATCTACGCCGGCCTGCCCCCCGCGGTCCGCCGCGAGCGCGCGGCGCAGACCCTGCACAATGTCGGCCTGGGCGACCGCATGACGCACAAGCCGAACGAGCTGTCCGGCGGCCAGCGCCAGCGCGTCGCCGTGGCCCGGGCGCTGGTCAACCGCCCCTCCATCATCCTGGCGGACGAGCCGACGGGCAACCTCGACTCCAAGACCGGCGTCGAGATCATGGCGCTCTTCGAGCAGCTCTACGAGCAGGGCAACACGATCATCGTGGTCACGCACGAGGAGGACATCGCCCGCCACGCCCGGCGCATTGTCCGCCTGCGGGACGGGCTGATCGAGAGCGACGGCCCCGCGGCCTGAGGCCTGGCCCGCCATGAAGCGCCTCCTTTACGAGCTGACGGAGTCCTTCCGCATCGCCTTCGCGCAGATCCGCGCGAACAAGATGCGCTCGGCGCTCACGGCGCTGGGCGTGATCATCGGCATCGTCGCGGTCACCCTGATGGGCACCGCCATCCGGGGCATCGACACGGGGTTCCAGAACTCCCTGAACATGCTCGGCGACGACGTCCTCTACGTCCAGAAGTGGCCCTGGGGGAACGTGGAGGACTGGTGGAACTACGTGGGCCGCCCGCCGATCAAGCCGGACCAGGCCGACAAGCTCAACGCGCTCATCGCCCAGAGCCCGAACTCGCTCCTGGCCCTGGCCGTCCCCGTGGCCGGCCGCGGCACGACGGCGAAGTTCGGCGAGAACAAGGTGGGCAACGTCATGACCTTCGGCACCACGGCCGACTACAGCCGCATCGTCAACGCGGACTTCAAGGAGGGCCGGTTCTTCAACGACACCGAGGAGGTCTCGGGCCGGCCGGTGTGCGTCCTCGGGTTCGACATTGCGGAGGCCCTCTTTCAGGGCCGCTCCGCCCTGGAGCAGCAGGTGTTTCTCAACGGCCATCCCTATCTGGTGATCGGCGTGCTCACCAAGCAGGGCTCCTTCCTCGGGCTCTTCAGCTTCGACAACCAGGCGGTGGTCCCGCTCGAGTCCTTCCGCAAGGCGTTTGGGACGCGGCGCGGGTCCGAGCTGCGGGTGAAGGTGACCGACAAGAGCCGGCTGGAGGAGGCGAAGGAGGAGCTGGTCGGGGCGATGCGCCGCGTGCGGGCGCAGCTGCCGGGCGAGCGCGACAACTTCTCGGTCAACGAGCAGGGCGCGATCAAGGCGCAGCTCGACCCGATCAAGCAGGGCATCGCGATGGCGGGCCTCTTCATCACCGGCCTCTCGCTCTTCGTCGGCGCGATCGGCATCATGAACATCACCTTTGTGAGCGTGAAGGAGCGCACCAAGGAGATCGGCACCCGCAAGGCGCTCGGCGCCCGGCGGCGCACGATCCTCCTGCAGTTCCTGATCGAGGCCGTCGCCATCTGCCTGATCGGCGGCCTGGTCGGGCTCTCGCTGACCTACGGGCTGGTGCTCGCGGTGGGCGCGGCCTTTCCCGCGTTCCCGGTCGAGTTCTCGGTCAGCCTCGTCTTCGTGAGCATGGCGGTCTCGGTCGTCGTGGGGATCGTGAGCGGGTTTGCCCCGGCGTGGGGCGCGTCCCGCCTCGATCCGGTGGTGGCGTTGCGCTACGAATGAACCCGCCCCGATGAAACTCGCCGAAATCTTGCGCATGGCGCTGGGCTCGCTCGGGGTGAACAAGCTGCGCTCCTCGCTCACGATGCTGGGCATCACCATCGGGGTTTTCTCCGTGATCGGGGTGATGACCGCGGTGTCCGCGCTCCGCCAGTCGATCGAGACGGGCATCAGCTTCCTCGGCTCGAACATCATCCAGATCTCCAAGCGCCCGATCGGCCTGAGCGACGAGGGGCCCAACCGGCGCCGCTTCGACCTGCGCCGCGACATCACCCTGGCGCAGGCCCTGCGCTTCAAGGAGCTGATGGAGGGCTGGTCCGACGTGGTCTGCCTCAAGACCTTCAACAACGACACGCCCGCCCAGGCCACCTACCTCAACCGCAAGACCACCCCGGGCATCACCTTCGGCGGCAGCAACGAGCACTTCCTCGCGTCCAACCAGTACGCCATCGAGCTGGGGCGCAACTTCAGCGCCGAGGACGGGGAGCTGATCCGCCCGGTCGCGATCATCGGCCAGGGCATCACGTCGCGCCTCTTCCCCAGCGAGACCCCGCTGGGCAAGGTGATCAAGGTGGCCGGGCGCACCTACACCGTGATCGGCCAGTTTGCCCCCAAGGGATCCTCGTTCGGCGCCAGCGGCGACGACATCATCATGATCCCCATCACCCGCTACCTGGCCGACTACGGCGCGGAGCGGCGCAGCATCAACATCGCGACCCAGGCCGCGTCGCAGGAGCGCTACAACGACACCCTGGACAAGGCGATCACCGCGATGCGGATCGTCCGCTCCCTCCGGGCGGAGCAGGACAACGACTTTGAGCTGTACTCGAACGATTCGCTGATCTCGGCCTTCGCCAAGGTGGCGGATGTCATCGGGGCCGGCGCCTTCGTCATCAGCGCGATTGCGCTGCTCGCGGCCGGCGTCGGCATCATGAACATCATGCTGGTCAGCGTGACCGAGCGCACGAAGGAGATCGGCATCCGCAAGTCCATTGGCGCGCGGAAGGCCAGCATCCTCATCCAGTTCCTGATCGAGGCGGTCGCGATCTCGGTGCTGGGGGGCCTAGCGGGCATCCTGCTCGGCGTGGCGGCGGGCAACGGGATCGCGCTGCTGCTCAAGGCCTCGCTGGTATTCCCCTGGTTTTGGGCGACGGTCGGCCTGCTGGTCTGCTGCGGCATCGGCATCGGCTTCGGCTTTTACCCCGCCTACAAGGCGGCGTCCCTCGACCCGATCGAGGCCCTGCGCTACGAGTAAGTCCGGCGGCCGGGCGGGGCGGCGGCTCAGCCGCGCCGGATTTCCGAGCCGTGGAAGCGGATCTGGATGCGGTAGACCTTCTTCACGCGGCAGCTGATCTGCCCGGTGGCCAGGTCGACCCGCTCGGGCACGTCGATCCGGTGGAGGTCGACCACGGCGTGGAACCCGCGCTCGGAAAACACGTCGATCAGCATCGCCAGGGCGTTGGGGTGGTCGAGGACGGGGTCCTCGGTGTTGATCAGGGCGGCCCCGGAAATGGCGTGGCGCCGCACGATCGGCATGATCTTTTGCGCCACGAAGCCGACCACCTTGGCGAAGAGCTCCGACTGGCCGAACTCATAGCCGTCGAGCCGCTTCACCAGCTCCTGGCGCGCGTGGACGACGATCTCGGTGGCCACCGGCAGGCCCCGGAGCCGGTCCACCGTCCGGGGGTCGAGCTCCAGCGTGCTCTGGTATTCCAGCTCCTTGAGGATGTTCTGCTCGACCTCCGCGAGCGATCCCTGGGCGTTGATGAAGTGGTAGTGGAAGGTTTCCCGCAGGGACTGGAGGGCCTCCCAGGTCTGCTCCTTGAAGACGCGGTAGCGCCGCCGTGCGAGCACCTCGTCGTGGTCGGTCGGCCGGTCCTCCCAGAGGGTCCCGACGCCCGAGCGCGCCACCTCCTCGTTGTGGGCAAGGGTCTCGCGGCCCCGCTTGAGCTGGCGGGCGATGGCCTCCCGCTCGTCCACGAACAGGACCATGATGTGGATCGTCGGCTGGCGGAAGTGGATGCCGAGCGGCCCGCTGAAGAACTCCCGCCGCAGAGCGTGCATCTTGTCCACCAGCAGCTTCAGACACTCGACCTGCACATGGGTGCGGGGGAAGCCGTCGAGGATGACCCCGTCGCGGTAGGCCGGGTTCATCAGCTCCCGGAGGAGCAGGCCGATGACCTCGCGGTCGCCGACCATGTTGCCGGCGTCCTTGAGGCGCTTGGCCTCGGGCGAGTCGAGCAGGGCGCTGATCACGATCGGCGGGCAGGTGAGGCCGCGGGTGGCGTTGATGAACGCCGTGTTGGTGCCCTTGCCGGCGCCGGGGGCGCCGCCGAGCAGGATGATCTCCTTGGGGAAGCGGAGGTTTTCGCGGCTGAAGTCGGCCTCGAGCTCCCGCCACACCGTGCCGAAGATGAGCTGGGCGTCCTTGATTTCGAGGTCGCTCAGCTTGCCGGCGACCGGGGCGGGGGTGGCCGGGGCGGGTTTCGGGGGAATGGCAGCAGGGGGATTCATGCGGGGTCGGGGCCGAGGTTATGAGGAATTGGCGGGAGGATTCGACAACAGAAATCACGGGCCGGGAAATAATCCTCCCCTGGGCCGGCCGGGTGAAAGGGGGCGGCCCCCCGGCCCCGGCTTTTAGGATTGGCCCGGGCGGGTCCCGAAACACACTCCCTCCCATGCGCGTCCTGATCGTTGACGATGAGCCCGGCATCCGGAAGACCACGCGCCTGGCGGTCGAGGCCGCCGGCCACACCGCGGCCGAGGCGCCCAACGGGCTGCGGGCGCTGAAGCTGCTGGACGAGGAGATCTTTGATGCGGCCTTCCTCGACCTGAAGCTGGGGACGGAGGACGGGCTGGAGGTGCTGGGCAAGCTGCTGCAGGCGCAGTCCACCCTGGCCGTCGTGATGTTCACCGCCTATGCCAACATTGCCACGGCGGTCGAGGCGATGCGCCGCGGGGCCTTTGACTTCATCCCGAAGCCCTTCACGCCCGACCAGATCCGGGCGGTGCTCGCGAAGCTGGCCTCGACCCGGGTGCTCGAGACCCGGGTGCGCTCGCTGGAGGGCGAGCTGGCGCGCGAGTCGCCGCCGGTCGACCTGGAGTCCGCGGAGCCGGCCACCCGCCGCGCGCTGGAGGTCGCGTTCAAGGCCGCCGCGACGCCGGCGAGCCTCCTGATCCTCGGGCCGAGCGGCACGGGCAAGAGCGTGCTGGCCCGCGAGCTGCACCGCCGCAGCGCGCAGCGGGACGCCGAGTTTGTCACGGTCAGCTGCCCGAGCCTCTCGCGCGAGCTGCTGGCCGCCGAGCTGTTCGGCCATGTGCGGGGGGCCTTCACCGGGGCGGTGGCGGACGCCGCGGGCAAGGTCGCGGCCGCCGACGGGGGCACGCTGTTTCTCGACGAGATCGGCGAGTTGCCGCTGGAACTCCAGCCCAAGCTGCTCCGCCTGCTCCAGGAGCGGGTGTACGAGCGGGTCGGGGAGGCGAAGCCCCGCCGGGCGAACGTCCGGGTCATCGCCGCCACCAACCGCCCCCTGGCCGAGGAGGTGGCGGCCGGCCGGTTCCGCGAGGACCTCTACTACCGGCTCAACGTCATCACGGTGGCGCTGCCGGGGCTGCACGAGCGCCCGGGCGACCTCGCCCGGCTGGCCGAGGGCTACCGGAAGTTTTTCGCCATCCGGCTGGGCAAGAAGATCACGGCGTTCGCGCCGGCGGTTGCGGTGGCGTTCGCCGGCTACCGCTGGCCCGGCAACCTCCGGGAGCTGCGCAACGTCATCGAGCGGGCGACCATCCTGGCCGGGGGCGAGACGATCGAGCTGTGCGACCTGCCGGAGGAATTCGGCGGGCCGGCCAACCCGGCGATCGCGGTGGGCGGGCGCGTGACGCTGGAAGCGCTGGAGGCCGAGCATCTCCGCCGGGTCCTCGCGATGTGCCGCCACCTCGACGAGGCGGCGCGCACGCTCGGCATCGATCCCGCCACCCTGTACCGCAAGCGCCAGAAGCTGGGCCTGCTCTAGGCCGCCCCGCGATGCTCCGCACGCGCCTCACCCTCGGCCTGCTGCCGCTGCTCCTGCTGCTGCTGGTGGTGTGCGCCTACGCGGTGCGGACCAGCCAGGAGCTGGGCGACGCGGTCGAGGCGATCTTTGCCCGCAACTTCCGCTCGATCCAGGAGGTGCAGGATCTGCGCGCGGCGGCGGCGCAGATGAACGTCGCGCTCAGCGACGCCCGCCAGGAGGGCAACCTGGCCGCGGCCCGCCGGCGGTTTGCGGAGCAGGAGGCCCGGTTCCAGCGAAGCCTGAACGAGGAGCTGCTGGCCCAGCCGGCGGCCGACAAGGCCGAGCTGCTCAACGCGCTGGATGCGCAGCACCGGAGTTTCACGCAGGCCGGCCAGGAGACCCTGCGGCTGGGCTCGCTGGGGGGGCTCGAGCTGCTCAAGCGGACGGAGACCGCCTTCTTCGCGGTCAACCGCACCCTGGACGCCCTGCTGGAGCGCGACCACCGGGAGATCGCCGGCGCGGAGGCGCGCATGAAGGCGCGGATCGACGAGTCCCTGCGGCTCCTGCTGGCCGCCATGCTGGGCGCGGTCGGGCTCTTTTTCTACCTGGCCTGGCGGCTGGCGGATTCCTTCCTCCGGCCCATTCAGGCGGTGACGGCCTCGGCCCTCGCGCTCGGCGCCGGGGACCTCGACCGGGAGGTGCCGGTGACCTCGCAGGATGAACTCGGCCAGCTGGCCCGGACCTTCAATGCGCTGGCCGTCCACCTGCGCGCCTACCGCGACGCCACGCTGGCCAAGGTCCTGCGCACCCAGCGGACGATGGAGGCCACGCTCACCTCGACCCCCGAGCCGGTGTTTGTGGTGGCGCGGGACGGCACGCAGGAAGTGCGCAATCCGGCGGCGGAGCAGCTGGCCCAGTCCCCGGATTTTTCGGCGGGATTTCCGCCCGCCCTGGCCGAGCCGCTCGCGCAGGTGCTGGCCACCGGGGTCCATTACCTGCCCACCGACTATGCCCGGGTGGTCACCCTCCGGGTGGCGCGCGAGGACCGCCACTATCTGCCCCGGATTCTCGCCATCGGCGACAAGCTGACGGAGTTCAAGGGGGCGGCGGTCATCCTGCAGGATGTCACCAAGTTTCGCCTGCTCGATGATGCGAAGACGAACCTCGTGGGCACGGTCAGCCACGAGCTCAAGTCGCCGCTCACCAGCCTCCGCATGGCCGTGTACCTGCTGCTGGAGCAGAAGATCGCCGGCCTCACGCCCACCCAGCAGGACCTGCTGGAAATGGCGCGCGACGAGTCCGACCGGCTGCTGCGCATCCTCGACAACCTGCTGGATCTGGCCCGGCTGGAGGCCGGGGCCTCGAGCCTGGACCGGCGCGGCGTGGCGGTGGCCCGCCTGCTCGAGGAGGTGGTGGCGGAATCCCGGGGCGTGATCGAGCCGGCCGGCCTGTCCCTCGCGGTCCAGGTCGAGCCCGGGCTGGGCGGGCAGAGCGTCGGGGTGGATGACGCCCGGATCCGGCACGTCTTCCTCAACCTGCTGAGCAACGCGGCCAAGTATTCGCCGCCGGGCGGGACGATCACGCTCAGCGCGGCGGTCGCCCCGCTGGGGTTTGTGCGCTTCGCGGTGAGCGACGAGGGTCCGGGCATCCCGGAGGACGTGCGGCCGCACGTCTTTGACCGGTTTTATCGGGCGCCGGGCCAGGCCCAGGCGGGCGCCGGGCTGGGCCTGGCGATTGCGCGCGAGATCGTGGTGGCGCACGGCGGCAGCATCACCTGCACGAGCGCCCCGGGGGCGGGGACGACGTTCCAGTTCCTGCTGCCCCGCTAGCCGCGGCGCCTAGGTCTTCCGGTGGAGGACCGGTGCGGCGGTCTCCATCTGGCCGCGGGTGACGCCCAGCTGGTTGAGGAGCTGCAGCTCCCGCCACAGCTCGCCCCCGGTGATCTCGCCGCGGAGCAGCTGGCCGTAGCGCGTGAGCGTCCGGGTGACCTCGCCGGCGTCCTCGTTGACGAACTCCACGCGGAAGCTGCGGGCGCCGAGGGCGAGCAGGCGGGCGACGTAGTCCGCCCCGCTCTGGGCGCGGTTGTTGAAGACGGTGTTCCGGCAGCCGGCGTCGGCCCGGAGCGGGAGCTCGGCCCCGACCCGGTCGCGCAGCGCGACCCGGTGCGTGTCGCACGGCCGGCCGCAGTCGCGGTAGTCCTTCCCGCGGGAGAGAAACGCGCAGAACACGCAGTGCTCCATGTGAAACATCGGCATGTGCTGGTGCACGGTGAGGTCGAACCAGGCGCCCGGCGCGGCCTGCAGGAGCGCCTCGAGCTGGGCGAAGTTGAGGTCGTAGCTCGCGGTCACGCGCTCGAGCCCGTGGTGCTGGAGAAAATAGCCGGCGGTCAGCGGGTTCGCCACATTGAGGGAGAAGTCGCCGCGCTGCCGGTCGCCGGCAAAGTAGGCGAGGTGGTCGTAGTTGCGGACGAGATAGCCGTCGGCGTTGCAGGAGCGCACCTGGCGGAGGATCCACTCCTCGCCCGGCTTGAAGATGCGGGGCGGGGCGACCCAGATGGAGGCGCCGGCGGCCGGCCCGGCCGCGGCCAGGGACCGGAAGCGCGCCACCGCCTCCCGGTAGAACTTGGGGTTCTCGAACTCACAGTAGATCGTGCGGCTGCCGGCGTGCCACGCGGCCTCGAGCTGCTCCGGGAGCCGGATGACGGCGATCAGCTCGGGCGCGCGGTCCGCCCCGGGCGGCGGGAGGAGCGGGGGCAGCGGGACGGACCGCGTTTGCCAGCGCTGGGGTGCGGTGCGCCGCTGCTCGAGCGCGGCGGTGACCTCCCGGCGCAGGCGGTTGAGCTCGCTGACGGGCAGGATCACCTCGCCCTCGAGAAAGGACTGCAGCTTACCCAGCGAGAACGGCGTGCCGCCGAGCCGGCCCAGCTGGGCGCGCAGCCGCTCGGCGGTCAGGGGCTGCCGCTCCGCGGCGGCGAGCGGGAGCGCGGACTCGAGCTGCACGACCTGGCCCTGGCCATCGTTGGCGATGAGGGTGAGCGGCGTGCCGGCGCGGCCATGCACCTCGAGGGCGAGGGGGCGCTGGAAGCGGATCTGCTCGCCGGCGAACGAGGCGCGGACGTCGCGGTCGAGGGCGGGATCGTTGGTTTTCCAGATCCGCTGGCCGGCCCGCACCCGGCGCCAGTCGATGTCGCCGTGGCCGAACTGGAGCGTCGCCTCGCCGGGGCGGGCGGCGGTGACCTGGTAGATGCGCCCGCCCTCCTCGCGCTCGTCGGGCTTGCCGTCGTCGAAGACGATGCCGTCGCCCGGCTTGACGGGGGCGGCGGGCCGCAGGGTGACGCTGGCGTGGCCGACGTGCAGGACCTCGCCGAGGAACACGCCGCGCTTGGTGCCGAAGCGGGCGTGGGCCAGCGTCTGGTGGTCGTTGCCGTGAAACCAGCCGGTGGAGAGGCCGCGCGAAAAGCTCATCTCGAGCTCATAGCGGGCGGCCTGGGGCTGGAACGCGGGCGCGGCCGGGTCCGGGGCGGACGCCCCCAGCTGCGCCATGACGGTGTCGAGCGCCTGCCGGTAGACGCGGGTGATGCTGGCGACGTACTCGGCCGATTTCAGGCGGCCCTCGATCTTCAGCGAGCCGATGCCGGCGCGCACGAGGTCGGGCAGCACGTCGAGCCCGGACAGGTCCTGGGGGCTGAGCAGGTAGCGCCGGTCGCCGAGCGGGACCGGCTGGCCGTCGGCGATGAGTTCATAGGGGAGGCGGCAGGCCTGGGCGCATTCGCCCCGGTTGGCGGAGCGGCCGCCCAGCGCCTCGCTGGTGAGGCACTGGCCGGAGTAGGCGACGCAGAGGGCGCCGTGCACAAAGACCTCGAGCGGCAGCGGGGCCCCGGCGGCGGCCTGGGCGGTCTGGATCTGGGCCATGTCCGCGAGCGAGTTTTCCCGGGCGAGCACGACGAGCTGCGCCCCGAGTTCCCGCGCAAAGGCCACGCCGGCGCCGCTGGTGATGGTCATCTGCGTCGAGCAGTGGATGGGGAAGTCCGGCGAGAGCGACCGGATGAGCCGGCACGCGCCGACATCCTGCACGATGGCGGCATCGACCCCGGCGGCGATGATGGAGCGGAGGTAGTCCTCCGCCGCGGCCAGCTCGGCGGTGAAGACCAGGGTGTTGAAGGTCACATAGCCGCGCACGCCCCGGCGGTGGAGGAACGCCATCAGGGCCGGCAGGTCGCCCTGGGTGAAGTTCTTCGCCCGCATGCGGGCATTGAACCGCTCCAGGCCGAAGTAGATGGCGTCGGCCCCGTTTTCCACCGCGGCGCGGGCGCACTCCCAGTCGCCGGCCGGCGACAGCAGCTCCGGCCGGCGGAGCGGCGAGGCGGGGGCGGGCGGAGTCATGTCAGGCGGCGGCCTCCACCGGCGGGAGCGGGGGCACGTCGCCCTTCGCGGGGGTGGACACGTGCGGGGCGGCGGCGCGGAGCTCGGCGGCGCAGAGGACGGTGAGGGCGAAGAAGCCGACGGCGATGTACCCGAGCACGGGAAGGCCGGCGAGGCGACCGGCGGCGGTGCTGGTGACGAACAGTCCGGCGAGCACGTTGGCGCAGCCGCTGGCGGCCTGCTGGAGGGCGGCGTTGACGCTCATGAATCCGCCGCGGTAGCGCGCCTCGACGGCGTTCGTCACCATGGTCATGGCGGGGGCAAAGCGCCCCGACATCGTGATCATGAACAGCGCCATCATGAAGGCGGCGACGCCGACGGAGGACGGGCCCAGCCGCACGAGGAAGAGGACGACGACGGCGGCCGCCGCGGACAGCCAGGTGAGCAGCTGGAGGCGGTCCATGTGGTCGCTGAGCCAGCCGATGGCGGGCACGGTGAACATCGTGGCCAGGCCGCCCGCCGCGTAGGTGAGCGGCAGCTGGACCTTTTCGTCGAGGCCGACGTTGGCGATGAAGGAGGGGGCGATGAACGGGACGATCACGCCGCCGGCCATGACGAGCACGGTGCCGACGGCGAAGGCGCGGAGGTGCAGCCCGTGCGACAGGATCTCCTGCATCTGCCGGCGGGGATTGTGGCCCTGGACGGCGGTGGGCAGGTGGGGGAGGGCCACCGAGGCGAGGAGGAGGTTGGCGGCGGCACAGCCGGCGAGCATGAAGAAGGGGGCATGCCAGCCGAAGTGGCCCGCGAGGACGAGGCCGGCGGGCACGCCCATGACCGAGGCGAACGGGAAGGCGGAGCTCACGAAGCCCATGGCGCGCCCCCGGCGGGCGGGCGGAATGATGTCCCCGACCATGGCGGTGACCATCGAGCCGGCCAGGCCGCCGAAGGCGCCGGCGGCCAGCCGGGCGGCCATGAGCCAGTGATGGGTGGGGGCCAGCCCGCACGCCAGCGTGGCGACGCCGAAGCCTGCATAGAGCAGCAGCAGGGCGCGCTTGCGATCGAACCGGTCCATGTAAAATCCGCCGAGGAAGCCGCTGACCGCCGCCGCCAGCCCGTAGCAGGCGACCAGTTGCGTGAACTGGGCGGGGGTGAGCTGGAACACCCGCATCAGCTGCGCCCCGAGCGGCATCATGATCATGAAATCAAGGATGTGGGTGAACTGCACCGCCCCGAGCGTGAGCAGCGTGGCGCGTTCGCGGGCAGGGGAGAGGGCGTGGTGTTGGCCGGACAGGGACATGCAGGCGGCAACGGTTGGGTTTTTGGGCCGAAGCGCAACAGTCAGGGTGCCGCGCCCTGTCCATGGGTGCGGGCGTGTTCGCGCAACAGGGCGAGGAACTGCTCGGCCCCGCGGCTTTGGTACCGCTGCAGATGGCGGATGACGGCCAGTTCACGCGTCGGGGCGCTGTCGGTCAGGCGGAGATAGGTCAGCGACTCGCGGTCCGACGGCAGTTGGGCGACCTGGGGCAGGATGGAGATGCCCGCGCCCATGCCGACGAAGAGCTTCAGGGTGGACATCTGGGAGCAGCGGTATCCGACCTTGGGGGCGAAGTTGTGGTCGCCGCAGAAGCTGCGGATCTGGGCGGCGAGGGAGCTGGAGTCACCCATCGTGACGAAGGTTTCATCGGCCAGGTCGTTGGCGGTGATTTCCGAGCGCCCGGTGAGCGGATGTCCCTTGCCCACGACCAGGAGGAGGGGCTCGGTCAGGAGCGGTTCGATGGAAAGCCGGTGGTCCTTGATTGGCAGGGTGACCACGGCGAGGTCGAGCTCGCCCTCCAGCACCGCCCGGCTCAGGTCGCTGCGAAAATCCTCCCGCATGTGCACCAGCAGGTTAGGGTGGGTTTCCCGACAGCGGGCAATGAGCGGGGCCACGAGGTAGGGGGCCACCGTGGGAAGCGCTCCGACCGTGATGCGGCGATCAAGAGCCGGGTGGTCCTGGAGTTCCTTGGCCGCGTTCTCCACCTCGAATAGGATGCGGCGGGCTCGCTCCAGAAAGGTCGCGCCTGCTTCCGTCAGCACCGCCTTGCGGCCCAGACGATGGAAAAGTTTATGCCCAACCTCCTTTTCAAGATTTATAACCTGCTGACTTAGAGATGGCTGAGTTATATGGCTGCGCTCGGCAGCCCGGGTGAAGTTCCCGGTCTCAGCGATGGCCACAAGGTAGCGAAGTTGATGCAGTTCCATAGTCTATACAGATGAAAGCAATAGATACTGATTATTTCAACTATCGATAGGCATGACGTATTATAGGTGCGTTGGCTCCAATGAGAGCCGGCGAAACCAAACAACCAATCTATCATGAAGAACGAAATCACCCTCCTTACGGTCGCCCTGGGCCTTGCCGTCGCCGTTGCCTACCTGCTTTCCCGGGTCAATCCCGCGGTCACCGCGGACTCCCTGATCGGCTTCGGAGCCGTCGGGGTCCTCTTGGCGATGGCCGCGCTGGAGTATCGCATCAGCTGGAAGAGCCTGATCGGCCGCTAAGCCCGCTGGGGCAGCCCAGGACAGACGATCGAGACCCGGAGCAATCCGGGTCTTTTTTTGTGGTTATTCCGGCCGTGGGGGAAACTTTTTGATCGGAGGATAGACAAACTTCGGGTCCGATGACGCTTTTCAGGAAAGTCCCCACTACCGAACGCATGGCGGATATTCCCGACGATGAATCCTGGAAAGACTGGTTTGAGCGCTATGGCCCCAAACTGCTGCTGTGTGCGCGGCAGTGGACCCGCTCGCTGGCCGACGCCGAGGACGTGGTGCAGGAGGGGTTCGTGCGATTCTGGCGCCACCAACGGCAGCTGGGCGGCGAGCCGCAGGCGCTCCTTTTCACGTCCGTGCGCCGAGCGGCCTTTGACCTGGCCCGGCGCAACGCCCGGCGCAGTGACCGGGAAGAACGCAGCGACGGCGGCGGGGACGGCGCCGAAGCCCTGTTTGAGACGCCCTTGGCCGGCGACGACCGCCGCCAAGTCATCGAGGCGGCCCTCCGCCGGCTGCCGGCGGAGCAGCGCGAGGTGCTCACGCTCAAGATCTGGGGGGACCTCACCTTTGAGCAAATTGCCATCCAGCTCGGGATCTCCCCGAACACCGCGGCTTCGCGCTACCGCTATGCGCTGGGCGCGCTGCGCGACGTGCTGACCCCTGCCGACTGCCATGGATAACGAACTGCGAGAGCTTGAGGCTGAACTGCAGCGACTCCGGCCGGTGGCTCCCTCCCCGGCCGTGACGGCGCGGGTCGGGCGGACGCTGGCCGCTGCCCGCCGCAATTACTGGGGCTGGATGGCGCTGCCCCTGGCCGCGGCGCTGGTGGGCTGGATCTACCTGCAGGACCGCGCCGGGGTCGCCCCCGCGTCCGCGGCGACGCGGCCGGCCGCCCCGGTCGCCGTCACCTACAAGCCGGTTTCAGCGCAGAATGTGTGGTACGAGCAGCGCGACGACGGGCTCGTGACCCTGGCGAACGGCACCACCGCGCGCCGCTACCGGAGCTCCTATGTGGACACGTTCACCTGGAAAAATCCCCGCACCCAGGCGTCGCTGCGCTGGAGCGTCCCGCGCACCGTCGAACGCGTCATCCCCGTCAGTTTCCAGTAATATCAACCCAACCGATCAACCCTCGAATAACATCCGACATGAAAACCCTGCTTCGTTATCTCATCCCCGCCGTCGGCCTCGCCGCGGCGCTGCCGGCGCTGCGCGCCGCTGACCCGGCCCCGGCCAAGGGCGAAAGGAAGGAAATGCGCGTGATCATCGGCAACGGCCCGGACCACGGCCCGCACACGATGCGCCCGGGTCATCCGCCCGCCCTGGTGAGCGTGACCTTCCTCGGCGTGGAAACCCGTCCCGCCGGCGAGACCCTCGGCGAGCAGCTGAATCTCCCGAAGGGGGTCGGCCTGGTGGTCGGCGGGGTGGCGCCCGACAGCCCGGCGAGCGGGGTGCTGAAGGTGAACGACGTGCTGGTGAAGCTGGACGACCAACAGCTCATCGAGCAGCGCCAGCTGGCGGTCCTGGTGCGCAATCACCAGGCTGGTGACGAGGTCGCGGTCACCTATGTCCGCGGCGGCAAGGAAACCACCGTCAAGGTGAAGCTCGCCCAGCATGACATCCCGAAGATGGCCCTGGGCGAGGCCCTGGCCCCGGGCGGCGGCTTTGGGCCGCAGCTCGAGGATGGCCCGCCGTTTCCGCCGCTACCCGGCATGGGCCGGGAGGACATGGACCGGGTGCTGGAGCTCATTGCCCCCAAGGATGCGGGCCCGCGCCCGCACCGCATCCGGATTGAGACGGAGGCCGGCCCGGGGATGCACACCACCACGGTGAACACGAGCAACAGCAACATGGTCTTCAGCGACGAACAGGGCTCGCTGGACCTCACGATCAAGGACGGCAAGAAGACGCTGGTCGCCAAGAACGCGAAGGGGGAGCCGCTGTTTTCCGGGCCGGTCACGACCCCGGAGGAGCGCAAGGCCCTGCCCCCGGAGGTGCGGGAACGCCTCGACCAGCTGGAGGGCATGCAGGAGTTCAAATTCCAGATCGACGAGGACTTTGAGGTCGGCAAGGGCCCGGCCGGGAAGCCGGGCAAGTCCAAGATCAGGCTGCCCCGCGGGGAGTTCGCGCCCCCGGCGCCGCCCCCGCCGCCCGTGTTCTGACCGGCGTCACCGCGCGGTCGCAAAAAAGCCGGGTCCACGGGACCCGGCTTTTTGTTGGGGTGAAGAGAGCAGGCGGCGGCTCAGACGCTGGCGGGGGCGGCCGCTTCCGTGGCCTTGCGCTTGAGCAAGGCGGCGGCGATGAGCGAGAGGACCGTGCCGAAGAACAGGCTGGCGATGAAACTCGTGATCGCGGAAAAGGCCGGCTTCATGAACATGCGGATGCCCTTTTCCGCCTGCTCGAGCTGGGTGCCGCTCAGGCCCTTGGCTTCCATCTTGTCGAGCTGCGCCTGAACAATGAGGTCCGTCAGGCCCGGGTTGATGACCTGGAAGTAGAGATAGTTGGTCACGACGCCGAAGAGGGCGCCGAAGAGCGCGATCATCACGCCGGCCCCGAGGGCGCGGCCGTAGCTGAACTCCTCCGTGGCCGGCACCTCGGCGCCGCAGGCCTTGATGCCCAGGGTGAGCACCGCGACGCTAATGGCGATGCCGCCAATGGAGCCGATCCACTGCGACGAAGCCAGCTTCGCGGCATCGGAATGGAAGCCGAGGAAGAAGAGCGCCAGCGTCAGAAGCATGCCGCCGAGAGCCATGAAGAATCCGTAGGTGACGTAAGTTTTCATTACGTCCGCACCATGACGGTTTCAGGGACAAAAACAATCCCGCGCTGGCGGGTGTTGGATCGACGGGGGGAGGGGGGTGCCGCTCCCCGGTCGGGTTAGGCGGCGAGGCGTTCCAGCGCCCGGGCCGGCGGGGCGGGGAAGGGGACGAGCGCCGGGTGGCGAGGCTGCCAATAGGGGCGGCGCGGGGCATAGTCCCGGACGACGCCGAGCAGGAACAGGGTGGAGGCGAGGGCGGCGAAGAGCCCGAGCGACTCGGCGTTGAGCGAGAGGTCGAGGACGGAGAGGGCGAGCGCCAGCAGGGCGGCGGTGGAGAGGAGGGAGCTGAGTTTCATGGCGGGATGGTTAATAGTTGCCGTGAGAACGCGGCTCCGCCCCGGAAGTTGCAGTTTTTTCGCCCGGCCGGGAGGAACGGGCGTTGGCCGGGATGAGCGGCGGACTACTCCTGCAGGAAGGCGCGGGCGAGCCGGTCGTCGCCGTCATTGGGCGCCGGCACCAGCCGCAGCGCGGCGCAGAGCAGCTGGTAAACGTGGATGTTCTCCACCGGATCGATCACCACGCCGCGCTTAAAGGAGGGGCCGTGGGCAATCAGGATGCCGTGCATGGACTCGAGCGCGGGATCGTAGCCATGGTCGCCGCGGTTGAACCGGCCTCGGAGCGCATTGAACTGCCGGTGGGTGCCGATCTCCCAGCCCTCGTCGGCCATGACCCAGACGGGCGGCAGGCGCGGGTTCTCCGTCAGATGGAAACGCGCGGGCCAGTCCCGGGTGAGGCGGGCCTGGGCGTGGGGCAGGGCGGAGAGCGCGCGCACGATCGATTCCGCGCTGCCCGCGAGCGGCCGGAGCCCGGCCTGCGGACCGGAGAAGTCCACCTGCACGGAACTGAGGTCGAGGTAGTCGTCGAGCAGGATCACGCGGTCCGGGCTGATCGGCGTCATGCCGTGGTCGGAGACGACCACCAGGTTGGCGGGGAGGTGCTCGCCCTGCAGACGCTCCCGGAGGACGCCGATGCGGTGGTCGAGGAGCTTGACCGCGGCGGCGAGCTCCGGCGAATCGGGCCCGAACTTGTGGCCGGCGGAGTTGGTCTCCTCGAGGTAGAACGTGATGACGACAGGCCGCCGGGCGGGCGGGAGCCGCAGCCAGCCGACGAGTTCGTCGAGCCGCCGCTCGAAGGAAATGGTGTAGTCGTAGGGCTTCCAGAACGTGGGGAAGACGCCCTTCACGGCGGCCTCGGACCCCACCCAGAAGGAGCACGCGCTGGGGTGGCCCTGCCGGACTGCGGTGACCCAGATCGGCTCGCCGCCCCACCACCGGCTCTCGTGGACCGAGGCGGGCCGGTTGTAGTGGAAGACCGTCTGGGTCGCGGGGTCGAACATCTCGTTGTTGATGATGCCGTGGTGCGCGGGGTAGAGGCCGGTGACGATCGAGTAGTGGTTGGGAAAGGTGTTGGACGGGTAGACGGGGATGAGCTGCCGCGCGGTGCTGCCCTCGCGCTGGAGCGCCTGGAGGTGCGGGGTCTCCGCGGGATATTTCGCGAGATAGTCCCAGCGGAAGCCATCCAGCGAAACGAGCACAAGCGGCGGCGTGGGGGCGGTGCCGGGCGACGAGACGCAGCCGGCGAGCAGGCCGAGGCTCAGGACGAGCAGGGCGGCGGCGGTCGAACCACGCGGGAATGTTTTCATCAGCGCAAAGCGACCAGGGTGGCGCCCCACGAGCCTGTGCGCTCGTCGCCGAGCCGGTAGGTCCGCACCCAGGGCGAGTGCCGCAGCAGGGCGTGGACCTTCAGGCGCAGGCGACCGGTGCCCTTGCCGTGGATGATGCGGATCTCCCGCAGGTGGCGCGCGGCGCAGGCTTCGAGGTAGGCCGGAATGAGCTCGTCGACGTCCCGGGGGTTGAACGTGTGCAGGTCGAGTTCCCCGGAAATTGGGAGCGGCACGGGGGCGTCCGCGGGAGCCGCGGCCTTCACGGGGCAGGCGTGGTGCCCGGCGGCGGGGGCGGGGGCGACTCCAGCCGGTGCGGGGCCGGGAGGGTGGCGGGCGCGGGCGGCACGTACGGCGCGGGCTTGGGCGGGGGCGAATCCGGCACCTCATCGAGGGCCTGCTTGAACTCCCGCTCCACATCGGCGGCGGCCTTTTTGAAATCCCGGACGGCCCGGCCGATGCCCTTGGCCAGCTGGGGCATCTTGTCGCCGCCGAAGAGGAGCAGGACGACGAGGAGGACGACGATCATCTCCCCACCCCCGAAACTGGGCAGCAACGCGGGCGCTGGAACTAGGGCGAACATGGCCAGAGGGTGAGGCGAGATGGGGTGAAATGTAACGGAAAAATTTGCCCGGGGCCGGCCCGGTTTCAAGCCGGCGCGCCCGGGGTCCGGGCCGCCGCCGGCGCCGGCCGGAGGGGGGCGGGCCAGGGACCGTCCGGCCGCCGCCGCTGGCGCCAGGCCCGCGGGCTGACTCCGCCGTGGCGCTTGAACCGCAGCGTGAAATAGAAGGGGTTCTCAAACCCGACGGCGCGGGCGATGGCGGCGACGGGCTCCTGGGTGAACTCGAGCAGCTGGCGGGCCCGGTTGAGCCGCTGGAGCTCGAGGTAACGCTGCGGGGTCTCGCCGGTCTGGGTGCGGAAGAGGTGGGCGAAGCGCGACGGCGAGAGCCCGCCATGGGCGGCCAGGCGCGCGACGGTGAGCGGCTCGGCGAAGTGCTCGCAGATGAACTCGAGCGACCGGCGGATCCGGCTGTCGAGGCCGGCGGTTTCCCGGCGGGGATTGGCCAGGTCGCACCAGAGCAGGATCTCCTCCAGGGCGTTGAGGGCCAGGCCCTCGTGCTGGCGGCTGGGGCCGGCGTTGAGGCGGATGACCTCGCGCAAGCGCCGGCGGAGGCGGGGGGCGAACTCATGGTCGCGCAGGGCGAGCCGGAAAATGCCCGGCGCGACCTCCGGCCAGTCGAGCCAGGGGAGCCAGGCCGGCCGCGGGATGAAATGGGCCCACCCGAGTTCCCAGAGGCCCGGGTGGGGCGCGGTGCCGTAGTCGTGCCGCACCCCCGGGCGCACCAGCACCCAGTCGCCCGGCTGGGTGACCCATTCCCCCGGGCCATGGCCGAACCGGCCGCGGCCGCGCACGGTGTGCACCAGCAGCCAGTCCCGGGTGCCGTGCTCGCGGTAGGTCGCATAGCGCGGGCCGCGGTGGAAATGGCCCGTGACCAGCATGCCCGGAGGCGGGGCGGGGGTGTTGGCGCGGGTGTTCATGGTGCTGGCAGTCGGATATTATAGGTATTTGACGAGGCGTTTTATTGGCCAACGCCCCGTTTGATGCTAGGATATTTTGATGGTCGCCCAACCCCGCCCCGCCCCGGATCAGGAAATCACCGCCCAGGCCCAGTTCTTTGCCCGCGAGGGCTATGTGCTGGCGCCGGGTCTGTTCACCCCGGGGGAGGTCCAGGAGGTCCGGGAGATTTTCGCCCAGGTGCACGCGGAGGGGGTCCCGGGCCATTACGAGCCGCGCCAGGTGGCGGACGGGGTGCAGAACCCGGACGACCCGCTGTACCAGTATCCGCGGGTGATGATGCCCCACCGGTTCAATGCCCGGGCCAGGCATTTCCTGCTGCTGCCGCGGGTCGCGGACCGCCTGCGGGCCTTTTTTGGGACGGAGCCGGTGGCGGCGCAGAGCATGTATTACTTCAAGCCGCCCGGCGCGCGCGGCCAGGCGCTGCACCAGGACCAGTTTTACCTGCTGGTGGAGCCCGGCTCCTGCGTGGCGGCCTGGACCGCGATTGACGACACCGACGTCGAGAACGGCGCGCTGCTTGTGGTGCCGAAGACCAATGATGCGGACATTGTGTGCCCCGCGGTGGCGGATGCGCGCGAAAGCTACACCTCGCATTTCGTCCCGGTGCCCGAGGGGCTCAAGGCCCAGGTGGTGCCGATGAAGGCGGGCGACACCCTGTTCTTCAACGGCAGCCTGATCCACGGCTCGGGCCCGAACCGCTCGAAGACGCGTTTCCGCCGCTCCTTCATCTGCCACTACGCGGCGGGCGACGTCCGCAAGATTTCCGGCGGCTACCGCCCGCTCATCCGGATGGACGGCACGGAGTATGAGGTGGAGTCGCAGCAGTCCGGCGGACCCTGCGGGGAAGGCTGGAAGGGCGCCCTGCACTGAGCCGGACCGCCGCCGGCGGCTGACGGCTACGGCTACGGCACGGCCACGCTCACCGCGAAAGTCTCGGTGCCGCCCGGCGGGACGAGATGCAGCCCGCGCTGGTGCTCCGGCGCGTTGGGCGGCCCCATCCAGGGCTCGACACAGTAATACGGCGCGTCGTCGCTTCCGGTCCACGTGACCAGCGTGGCGTCGGCGGGCGGCACGGCGGCGTTGCCGTGGCGCAGCACCACATCGCCCGGGCGGCCTTTTTCCCCGAAGCGGACGGTGGAGGAGTGCAGGCCGGTGTGGAGGGTGTCCACGAGCGCGGGATTGGCCAGGGACTCGTCGGTTTGCAGGTCCGGGCCCGGCGTGAGCTGGCCGGTGGCAAAGTCATGCCGCAGGCGCTGCGCGGCGGGAATCCGGATCAGGTAGTCGCGGCGGGCGGCGTCCTGGCTCCACGGCACGGTGAAATAGAAGTGGTGGCCGGCGCTCCACGGCAGCGGCACCTTGCCGAGGTTCTTGAGGCGGAGTTCGCACACCAGCCCGAACGGCTCGAAGCGGTAGGTCACGGTGAATTCGTAGTCGAACGGGTAGCAGGCGCGGGCCTCCTCGCCCGGGAGGAAGAGGGCGGAGAAGCCGCCGGCGTCGAGGCGCGTGAGCTGGAAGTTGCCCTGGCGGGCCAGGCCGTGCATCGGCATGGGCCGGCGGACGCCGTCGGCCGCGCGCCAGAAGTGGATGTCGCCGCGGTCGTAGGTGCGGCCGTTGAAGGGGAAGAGGATGGGGTTGCCGCCGCGGACCTTGTAAAAATCGTCCAGCGTATCGAGTTCGGGCCAGTAGAGGACGTCCCGCACCGAGCCGTCGCCGAGCGTGAGGTTCCAATTCATGAGGCGGGCGCCGATCTCCGGCCGGGCGAGGAAGGTGGACGGGCCGACGCGCCAGCGGGTGAGGGTGTGTCCGAGATGGGAGATTTTCTCCATGGCCTGCGAGTAAGGGCGGGCGCGGGGGGCGCGCAAATTTTTTCGCGCCGGGGGTGCGCCGGTGGAAACAGCGCGGGGGTTTCCAGCGGCTTCGCACTTGTGCCGGCGGGCGGATGGTGCGACGCTGGGGCCGTGCTCCCCGCACCGCGATCATGACGACCATCCTTTTACTCTTCGTGCTCGGCATTGTCCTCCTGGCCCTCGACCTCTTCCTGCCGGGCATCATCCTGAGCGCCTGCGGCACCCTCGCCATGCTGGCCGGCACCGCCCAGGCCTTTGCGCTCTACGGGGTGGGCGGCGGACTGCTGGCCTTTGTCACGGGCGCGGTGCTCCTGACCGTGGCGATGTACATCGAGTATGGGCTCCTGCCCAAGACCCGGTTTGGCAAAAAATTCTTCCTCCACGCCGAGGTCCAGGGCACCAGCCAGGCGCCGGCGGCCGAGACCGCCGCGCTCACCGGCCGGGAGGGGATCGCGCTCACCCCGCTCATGCCGACCGGGCAGATCGAGATCGAGGGCCGCCGCTATGAGGCGCTGTCCCTCGACGGCCACGTCGCCCGGGGCGCGCGGCTGAAGGTCACCGGCGCCCAGAATTTCTCCCTCACCGTCATCAAACTATCATGAATCCCAACAACCTGGTCTTCCTCATCGTCGGCGTCTTCGTCCTCGTCCTCGCCGCGATCATCTTCTCCTTTTTCAGCGTCTGGCTGCGGGCGCTGCTGGCCGGGGCGCCCGTCAGCATGTTCAACCTGCTCGCCATGCGGCTGCGGCAGGTGCCGTACAGCGTCATGGTCGATGCCCGGATCCGGGCGACGAAGGCCGGCATCAAGCTCTCCATCGACGAGATCGAGGCGCAGTACCTGGCGGGCGGCAACGTGCTCGCCTGCGTCCATGCGCTGATTGCGGCCCAGAAGGCCGGCATCGCGCTCGACTGGCAGCGGGCCTGCGCCATCGACCTTGCGACCAAGGGGTCCGGCAAGTCCGTGGAGGAGGCGGTGCGGACCTCGGTGGACCCCAAGGTCATCGACTGCCCGAACCCCGAGAGCGGCCGCACGACCATTGATGGCGTCGCCAAGGACGGCATCCAGGTGAAGGTGAAGGCGCGGGTGACGGTGCGCACGCACCTCGACCGGTTTGTGGGCGGGGCCAAGGAGGAGACGATCATCGCGCGCGTGGGCGAGGGCATTGTTTCCACCATCGGCTCGTCCGAGAGCTACAAGGTCGTGCTCGAGTCGCCGGACAGTATTTCCAAGACGGTGCTGGCGCGCGGGCTCGACGTGGGCTCGGCGTTTGAGATTCTTTCGATCGACATTGCCGACGTGGACGTGGGCGAGAACGTCGGGGCCAAGCTGCAGGAAGCGCAGGCCGAGGCGAACAAGAGCATCGCGCAGGCGCAGGCGGAAATCCGCCGGGCGGCCGCGGTGGCGGTCGAGCAGGAAATGAAGGCGCGCGTCCAGGAGATGCAGGCCAAGGTGGTCGAGGCGCAGGCCCAGGTGCCGCTGGCGATGGCCGAGGCCTTCCGCTCCGGCCGGCTTGGCGTGATGGACTACTTCCGCATGGAGAACGTGCAGGCGGACACCGCCATGCGCTCCAGCATCGCGCACCCCGAAGGCAAGAAATAGCCCGCGGCGCCGATGGACGGATTTTTCAAGCTGCTGCCGCTGCTCGTTTTTCTGTGGGTGGTGGTGTCGGTTATCCGCAGCGCGACGAAGGTGGCGCGGAAGCTGGGGGAGCCGCCGCCAGGCGCGCGCCCCTCGGCGGATTTCGACCCGGGCGAGGCGCAGCGCACGCGGCGGATCCAGGAGGAGATCCGGCGCAAGATTGCGGAGCGCCGCGGCCTGGCGGCGCCGGTGGCGCCCGCGGCCCCCGAACGCGAGGAGGAGCTGACGCCGGAGCCGCTGCCGCCGCCCGTGTTGCCGGCGCCCGAACCGGCGCAACTGGCCGCGGTGCTGGAACGGCAGCAGCAGCTGGCCGATCAGATGCGCGCGCTGGAGCTGGCCCGCCAGCTGGAGCAGCGCAAGGCGGCGGTGGTGGCGGCCACGGTCCGGGACGAGACGGAGCGCACGGCGGCGGTGGTGGCCATGCGCGGGGCCCTGCTGGCGGACCTGCGCAATGCGCCGACCGCGCGGCGGGCGTTTCTGCTCCGCGAAGTGCTGGACGTGCCGGTCGGACTGCGCTGAGGCCGACCGGGGGCGCGCCCGCGGTCGCGGAGCCTACATCTGGGCGCGTCCCGGACCGGTGAACTTGGAGTCGAACCGCCGGCCCTTGTATTCGATCTGCAGGTTTTCCCCGAGGGAGGCCGTGATGTAGATCGGCCCGGACCACGGCACCACCTGCGTCTGGTTGCGGGCGAGCGTGCCCTGGTAAATCACTTCGCCCTCGCTGCCGTCGGTGTTCTTGTGGCGCACGGTGACGCGCACGACATCGAGGGCGACGAGCGTGATGGTCTTCTCCACGGCGGCCGGGACGGCCGCGGGCGTGGTGGCGGCCGCCGGGGTGCGGACCGCGGGCGCGGGGTCGCTGCTGGCGGTGCTGACGATGGATTTCACCCCCCAGATCAGGAGCAGCAGCAGTCCGCCGAGGCCGACGGCCAGGGCGGCCCATTTGCCGAACTTGAAGACGAGGGCCGGATCGATGGCGGGGTCGGCGGGGCTGCTGCCGCGCGACACGGTGGCCTGGCGGCGGGCGGGCGGCGCGGCCGGGGCCTCGTCCGCGGCGGGTTCACTGCGGTCCTCGGCCGAGGCGATGGAAACATCCATGCGGCCGTAGACCTCCCGGCTGGGCTGGCGCGGGCGGGCTTCGCCGCGACCCAGCGAGGCATAGTCGTTGAGCAGTTTGTCGACGGGCAGCTTGAGATAGGAGGCGTAACCGCGCAGGAAGCCCCGGACGTAAATTTCGGTCAGGTTGATGTCGAACCGGTTGTTCTCGAACTGCTGCAGGTAATCGCCGCGGATCTTGGTGGCCTCCGCTGCTTCACGGATGGAGATGCCTTTTTTCTTCCGGGCCTCTTCGAGGCGCTCGCCAATGGATTGCATAGGGGTGTGAGTAAGGGAGATGGGCGAGAAGGGGAAGTGGATTCTCCGGCTCAGAGGGTGTCGAGATCGACGAGGATCTCGCGCGGGCTGGAGCCGTTTTCCGGCCCGACCACGCCCTTTTGCTCCATCAGATCCATGACACGCGCGGCCCGGTTATAGCCGATGCGCAGCCGGCGCTGCAGCATCGAGGTGCTGGCGCGCTTGGTCGACTTCAGGACGTCGATGGCCTGGGCGTACAGTTCCTCGTCGTCGCCCATGTCGCCGTCCTCGCCACCCTCGCCGTCCTCCTCGTCGTCCTCGCGGGCGGCGCGGTCGATCTGCTGCTGGACCGACTGGGCGTACTGGGGCGGGCCGTTCTTCTTGAGGAACTCGACGATGCCGGAAATCTCGTCGTCGGCGACGAACGCGCCTTGGGCGCGCACGAGGCGCGAGGTGCCGGGCGGGGAGAACAGCATGTCGCCCCGCCCGATCAGCGTGTCCGCGCCCTTGGTGTCGAGGATCGTGCGCGAGTCCACCTGCGACGCGACCTGGAAGGCGATGCGGGAGGGCAGGTTGGCCTTGATCACGCCGGTGATGACATTCACCGAGGGGCGCTGGGTGGCGATGATGAGGTGGATGCCGGCGGCGCGGGCCAACTGGGCCAGGCGGGCGATGCTCGTCTCGATCTCGGCCGGCGCGATCATCATGAGGTCGGCGAGCTCGTCGATGATCGCGACGATGTAGGGCAGGCGCTCGGGAATTTCGATCTCCTCCATCGCCAGCGGGTCGACGCCGGCGAGCGCGGCCTGGGCGTCGTCGAGCGCCTTGGCGTCGTCGGATTTCTTGCGGGAGTTGAAGCCGACGATGTTGCGGACGTTGACCTTGGCGAAGACCTGGTAGCGCTGCTCCATCTCCCCGAGCAGCCACTTCAGCGCGGCGGGCACCTTTTTCGGCTCGGTGACGACCGGGATCAGCATGTGGGGGAGCGAATTGAAGACCTTCAGCTCGACGACCTTGGGGTCGACCATGATGAGGCGGACGTTCTTCGGCGAGGCGCTGTAGAGGATGGAGGCGACGATGGAATTGATGCAGACGGACTTGCCGGAGCCGGTGGCGCCGGCGATGAGCAGGTGCGGCATCTTGGTGAGGTCCGAGATGAGCGGCTTGCCGGAGACGTCCTTGCCCAGCGCGATGGGCAGCTCGGCCTTGGCGCTGCTCCAGTCCTCGCTTTCCAGGATCTCGCGCATGCCCACGGCGGTGGGGTGCTGGTTGGGCACCTCGACGCCGACCGCGGCCTTGCCGGGGATGGGGGCGAGGATGCGGACCGACTGGGCGCGCATGCCGAGGGCGATGTTCTTGTCGAGCCCGGCGATCTTCTCGACGCGCACGCCGGCGGCGGGAACGACCTCATAGCGCGTGATGACCGGGCCCACGTGGATCTCGCCGAGCGTGACCTCCACGCCGAACTCGCTGAGAATCCGGAGGAGGTTCTCGGCGTTCTGGCGGTGCTCCTCCTCGCTGCTGGCCGCGGTCGGCTTGATTTGCTCCTTGAGCAGGGACAGCGGGGGGAACTCGTAGTTCTTGTCGTCGCTGCGCAGCGGCAGGACGGCGGTCTTGGATTTCTTGGTCTCCTCGGGCTTGACGATGTTGAGCTCCAGCTTCTTGGCGGGAGCGGTCGGCTGGGCCCCGGGGGCCGGCGTCCCGGGCTTGGCCAGGGGCTTGCCGGCCAGGGCGGGTTCGGTGCGGCCGAAGGGTGCGGTCGTCTTGCCGGCGGCGAGGGCATCCGGCGATTCGGGGGCCGGTTTGGCGGACTCGTCCAGGCCCTTGGGCACGAAGACCTTTTTCCCGAGGGGGCCAATGGGAGCGGGGGCGGTCGGGGGCGGGGCGGCGACGGCCGGCTTGGCCCGGAGTGCGGCCTCCCGGTCCTTGCGCAGCTGTTCGGCGAGCAGGGCCTTCTTGGCCTGTCGCGCCGCGCGCCACTCATGGAACAGCGTGAGGTAGCGGTCCAGCTCGAGGCCAATGTCCTTGGTAAAAATGAACATCAGCGCGAACACATAGCCGGTGCCGAGGAGGAGGCCGGAGCCGAAGAGGCCGAGGGCATCCGCCAGCAGCCGGTGGTAGAGGACCAGGCCGGCGAGGCCGCCGGGGCCCTTGGGAAAGTAGTCGTTGCCCCATTTCGCCTCCTTGAACATGGCGGCGATGGAGGCGAGGGCCACGGCGGCCACGAGCATCGCGATGATGCGGGTGATGACCAGGTGGCGGGCGTTGCGCATCGCCACGTAGAGCATCCAGAACAGAAAGATCGGCAGCAGCCAGGTGCTCACGCCCACCGAAAACAGGAGCACCCACACGGTGTCGGCGCCGACCCAGCCCATGAGGTTGGTGGCGGTGGCGGCGGTGGAGCGCAGGCTACCGACCTGGGAGGGGTCGTAGTCGATCAGCGCAACGGTCAGGAAACTGCCCAGAATGAAACACGTAACCGCTTCCAACCAATTGGGGCGGTAACGCTGGGCTTGAAACGACGGTCCGTCGTTTGGGTTTGAAGTCTCCGACTTGGGCATTTGTGTGATCCGACCGCAACAGCGCGGATTCCATGCTAACCTCCTAGACGGTCAAATGTAAACTCCCTCCACGGAGTTTTTGAGATAATCTTATCTTCCTTCCATGAGAGATCTTCTGCGTTTTGAGCCTTTGTATCAGGAGCGCGTTTGGGGTGGCCGCGCCCTGGAGTCGGCCCTCGGCCGAAAGCTGCCGGAAAACCAGCCGATCGGTGAGAGCTGGGAGATCGTCGACCGGCCGGAGGCGCAGTCCGTGGTCCGGGCCGGCCATCACGCCGGGCAGACCCTGCACAACGTGCTGGCGAAGCATGCGGCGGACGTGATGGGCCCGAAATGGCCGGTGGGCCGCCCGTTTCCCCTGTTGGTCAAATGGCTTGATTGCCGGGAGCGCCTCAGTCTGCAGGTCCACCCGCCCGCCGCGGTGGCGGCCGAGCTCCAGGGCGAGCCGAAGACCGAGAACTGGTACATTGCGCACACCACGTCCGACGCCCATCTGCTGGTCGGCCTGAAGCGGGGCATCACCCGCGAGCAGTTCGAGCGCGCCATCAGCGAGGGCACGCTGGAGAGCTGCATCCATCATTTCCGCGTGGCCGCGGGTGATTCCATCCTCGTCCAGAGCGGCCAGGTGCATGCGATCGACGCGGGCAACCTGATCCTGGAGATCCAGCAGAACTCGGACACCACCTATCGCGTCTATGACTGGGGCCGCGTCGGCCTCGACGGCCAGCCCCGCCGCCTGCATGTGGCCGAGTCGCTGCGCTCGATCCAGTGGAACGACTTTGAGCCCGCCCCGGTGCGGGCGGCGCCCACCTCGGGCGTGATTGCGGACTGCGCGGAGTTTAGCATCCGCCGGGTGGTGCTGGGCGCCGGCGAACGGCTGACCATCGGTGCCGGGGAACAGCCCCGCCTGCTGAGCGTCGTGAGCGGCACCGTCCGCTGCGGCGGGGAGGGCAGCACGGGCTCGCGCGCCCCCTTTGGGCAGGCGCTGGTGCGCGGGGAGAATGTCCTGCTGCCGTATGCGGGGGCCTTCACGTTTGCGGCGGAAAGCACCGCCATCCTGCTGGTGACGGAGCATTTCACCTGATCCTCGTGGCGCGCCTTGGTCCTCCTCTTTCCCCCTGTCGCGGCGGCGCGGGCTTCAAGCTGCTCGTTTTTCTGGTGATCATCGGGGCCGCGGCCTCGCTGGCGTGGATGCTCCTGCTGCCGCTGGTCTTCACCTCGCAGGTGCGGCAGCGCACCGGGTTTGACGCCACGGTCCAAAGCCTGGCGGTCAACCCGTTCACGGGCACCGTCGAACTGCGCGGGCTGGTGCTCTCGAACCCCCCGACCTTTCCGGTGAGCGATTGTGTCGAATTGCGCCGGTTTTCCGCGGAGGCCGAGATGTTCACCCTGCTCTCCGACCGGCCGGTGCTGAGCTCCGTGGTGCTCGAGGTGGCGAAGGTCACGCTGGTGAGGCGGGAGGCCCTGCAGACCAATTTTGGCGCGCTCCAGCAGCGCCTGGCCGCCCCGGACGATCCGGCGCTGCCGCCGTCGTCGTCGCCGCCGGGTCCGGCGCGCCAGTTTCTCATTCGCCGCCTGACCGTGCAGCTCGATGAATTCGTGCTGGCCGACCACTCCCGGCGCGTGCCGGCGGTGCAGGCCCACAAACTCGGCTTCCAGCAGACCTACACCGACGTCACCGACGTGAAGCAGCTGCTCGCCCCGGTGGTGCTGCAGGGCCTCCTGCCGTCGGGCGCGGGGCTCAAGGGGCTCCTGCCGGGCGGTCTGGGCCAGACCTTGGGCGAGGCGCTGAAGCAGGCCACCAGCTCCGGCACCGGCTTGCTCAAGGGCGCGGGGCAGCGCGCCGGAGAAAAAATCAAAGGATACTTCGACGCGCTTGAAGAAAGCAAAAAGCCATAGTTAACTGCCCGATTCTTATGTCCGGTACCGACTCTCCTGAAACGATTAACACTCCCACTCCCGCCGCCGCCGAGCCGGCGCCGGCGCCGGTTGACGCGCTCGTGGCCGCGAAAAAAGAGGCGGCCGATCATTATGACCGCTACCTGCGGTCGGTGGCGGATCTGGAGAATTTTCGCCGTCGCACGGTGCGCGAGAAGGACGAGCTCCGCCAGTATGCGGCCGGCCGGGTGTTGGAAGACCTGCTGCCGGTGCTGGACAACCTCGCGCTCGGCTTGGCCGCCACGAAACAGCCCGCGGCGGACCTCAAGGCGCTGGCGGGGGGCGTGGATTTGGTCCTCGCGCAGCTCAAGGCCGCGCTGGCCAACCATGGGTTGAAGGAGATCGACCCGGTGGGGCAGCCCTTTGACGCCAATCTTCACGAGGCGCTTTCCGCGCAGCCGTGCGCCGATCTGGCCGAGGGCAGCGTGATGACCGTGGTGCGCACGGGCTACTCCCTGAACGGCCGGCTGCTGCGGCCGGCGGCCGTGGTGGTGTCGAGCGGTTCCGCGAAGCCGGCTGACGCGAAACCCTGACGAATCATGGCCAAAGAAGGATATTACGAACTGCTCGGGGTCGACAAGAGCGTCGGCGCGGAGGAACTGAAAAAAGCCTATCGCAAGAAGGCGGTGCAGTATCACCCCGACAAGAATCCGGGCAACAAGGAGGCGGAGGAGATGTTCAAGAAGATCTCGCACGCCTACGAGGTGCTGAAGGATCCGGACAAACGCGCGGCCTACGACCGTTATGGCCACGCGGCCTTCGAGGGGGCGGGGGCCGGCGCGCCCCGGGGCGGCGGTGGCGGCGGCTTTCACGATCCGTTCGACATTTTCCGCGAGGTGTTCGGCCAGCAGCAGGGCGGCGGCGGGGGTGGGATCTTCGAGGAGATGTTTGGCGGCGGCGGCCGGGAGGCCGGCCGGGACGGCTCCGACCTGCGCTACGACCTCGAGATCACCCTCGAGGAGGCGGCCCGGGGCGCCGAGAAGGAAATTTCGTTCCGCAAGCACGTGGCGTGCGAGCGTTGCGCGGGCTCAGGGGCCGAGCCCGGCTCCAAGCGGGTCACGTGCCCGACCTGCCGCGGCGCCGGCCAGATCCGCCGCTCCGGCGGCATCATCACTTTCACCCAGCCCTGCCCGACCTGCGGCGGCATGGGGACCAAGGTGGAGAAACCCTGCTCCGCGTGCCAAGGGGAGGGCCGCGCGGTCAAGACCACCAAGCTGAATGTCCGCATCCCCCCAGGCGTGGACACCGGCTCGCGCCTGCGCTCGACTGGCAACGGCGAGGCCGGCCTCGCGGGCGGCCAGGCCGGCGACCTCTACATCGTCCTCGCCGTCAAGGAGCACGAGCTGTTCGAACGGCAGGAGGACAACCTCTTCTGCGAAATCCCGATCAAGTTCACGCTAGCGACCCTTGGCGGCACGATCGAAGTGCCGACGCTGTTCGGCAAGGCCACCCTGAAAATACCCAGCGGCACGCAAAGCGGGACGACCTTCCGCCTCCGCGAGAAGGGCATGCCCTCGCTCCGCGGCGGCCGGCAGGGCGACCAGTTGGTGCGCGTGCAAGTCGAGGTGCCGCACGCGCTCACGGCGGAGCAGCGCAAGCTGCTGGAGGAGTTCGCGCGCGTCAGCGGCGACGCCAACGAGCCGACGTCGAAGAAATTCTTCGAGAAAGCGAAGAAGTTCTTCTGAGCCTCAGCGCTTCGACAGCTTCACGTCCATCCACACGGCGAGGGTGAGCACGGCGCCGCGGGCGATGAACTTCAGCTCCGGGGAGACGGCGAGCAGGGTCATGCCGTTGAGCAGGCTCGCCATGATCAGTGCGCCGAAGATCACGCCCAGGACGGTGCCGCGCCCCCCGCGGAGGCTGGTGCCGCCGATGACGCACGCGGCGATGGCGTCGAGTTCCATGGAGTCGCCGACCGTCGTGGTGGCGGCGCCGGAATAGGCGGTCTGGAGCAGGCCGGTGATGGCCACGATGCCGCCGAGCAGCGTGTAGGCGGTGATGACCACCCGCTGCACCGGCACGCCGGAGACGAAGGCGGCCTCCTCGTTGCCGCCGATGGCGTAGAGGTGCCGGCCGAAGGGGGTGTGCCGGGTGATGACGTGGATCGCGAGAGCCACGGCCCCGAGGATGAGCACGGGCAGGGGGATGCCGCGGAACTGGTTCACCGCGAGGACGAACAGCAGCAGGGCCTGGGCGGTGAGGAAGAGCTTGAGAAAGGCCAGTTCGGCGTCGTCGACGGCAAACCCCATCGCGACGCGCCGTTTTCGGCCGCGGAGGGTGACCACCACCAGCGCCACCAGCAGGAGCGCGATCAGCCCGTAGCTGACGAGGGGGGTCAGGTAGTAGGTGGTGAGGAGGGAAAACAGGTTGGGCCGCCCGCCCGGGGCCACCGGCACGGTATGGGTGTTGATCACCAGCCAGAAGGCGCCCTTGAAGATGAGCAGTCCGCCCAGGGTGATGATGAAGGCGGGGATGCGCTGGCGCACGATGAGAGTCCCCTGGGCGAACCAGACCAGCAGGGCGACCGCCAGGGCCGGCAGGAAGGCCAGGGGCGCCGGCCAGTGGTGGTTGAACACCAGGACGGCGGCGATGCCTCCGACGAGGCCGACCCCGCTGCCGACCGACAGGTCGATATGGCCAGGCAGGATCACCAGCAGCATCCCGAGCGCGAGCGTGGCAGTGATGGCCAGCTCGACCGACAACGCGGAGAGATTGCGGGCCGACAGGTACTGGGGCGAGGCCACCGCGAAGAACACCCAGACGACGATCAGACTCAGGACGAGGGAAAAATCCCGAACGGAAAATTTGGTTTTCATGGCTAGGCGGCGGAAAGCTGGTGGCCCATGGCGGCGGCCAGGAGACGTTCGGGGGTGGCGTCGGCCCGGGCAAACTCGCCGCCGACGCGGCCCTCGTGCAGCATCAGGATGCGGTCGCTCATGCCCATCAATTCCGGCAACTCGCTCGAGACCAGCACCACCGCCTTGCCCTCGGCGGTCAGCTGATTGACCAGCTCGTAGACCTCAAGTTTGGCGCCGATGTCGATGCCCCGGGTCGGCTCATCGAGGAACACCACGCTGGGCGCGGTCATGAGCGCCTTGCCAATCACCACCTTCTGCTGGTTGCCGCCGGAGAGGGTGCCGACGACGGTTTCCAGCGAGGGCGCCTTCACCCGCAGGGCCGAGAACATCTTTTGGCTCACGCGCACCTCGGATTCCTCGTCGATCAGCGGTCCCCGCCGGAGGCGGGCGAGTGAGGAGAGGGACAAATTAAACCCGATGTCGCGCTCCAGCACGAGGCCGTAGCGCTTGCGGTCCTCGCTGACGAGGGCCAGGCCGCTCGCCAGGGCCTGGACCGGGCTGCCCGGGGGCAGCGTCTGGCCGCGGATTTCGACCCGTCCCTGCTGCCGCACGCCCCAGGCCCCGAAAATGTGCATGAGCAGCTCGGTGCGACCGGCTCCCATCAGGCCGCCGATGCCAAGCACCTCGCCGGCCCGCACCGTGAAGCTGATATCCTGGAGGCGGGCGGGGGTGTGGGCGGAGGGCGCGGCGCGGAGCGCCTCCACGCGCAACAGGACGTCCCCGGGGTGGGAGGCGGTGCGGGGAAACAGGTCCTGGATCTCCCGGCCCACCATGTCGCGGATCACCCCGTGCTTCGAGGTCGCGGCGGTGGCGCGGGTCGAGATGGTTGCGCCATCGCGGAGCACGGTGATGCGATCGGCGAGGGTGAAGACCTCGTCGAGCTTATGCGAAATGTAGATGCAGGCGATGCCGTGGGCCCGCAGGTCGCGCAGGAGATCGAGCAGGGTCTCGACCTCGCGCTCGGCGAGCGCGGCGGTGGGCTCGTCGAGGATCAGGATGCGGGTTTGCTTGCTGAGCGCCTTGGCGATCTCGACCAGCTGCTGCTGGCCCACGCCGAGCTGGGCGACGGGGGTTTCCAGCGCGAGCGTGAGCCCGACCCGGGCGAGGACGGCGCGGGCGTCGGTGTAGAGCTTTTCCCAGTCAATCAGCAGGCCG
Organism: uncultured Opitutia bacterium; assembly: GCA_903830425.1. Classification (GTDB taxonomy): domain Bacteria; phylum Verrucomicrobiota; class Verrucomicrobiia; order Opitutales; family Opitutaceae; genus Opi-474. The sequence goes on along the minus strand of CAIKTR010000245.1, from coordinate 8,903 downwards.
CGGCGCGGCTCGCTGCCGAGAAAGAGATTTTCCGCGATGGAGAGCTCGGGCACCAGCGCGAGCTCCTGGTAAATCACCGCGATGCCGGCGCGCTGGGCGTCGGCGATGGAGCGGAACTGGGCCGGGCGGTCATCCAGCCGGAGCTCGCCTTCGTAGCTGCCGTGGGGATGCAGGCCCGACAGCAGCTTGATCAAGGTGGATTTGCCCGCGCCGTTCTCGCCGCAGAGCGCGTGGATTTCGCCCGGGCGCAGGTCGAAGCTCACGTCGCGCAGGGCCGTGACGCCGGGAAAGCGCTTGGTGAGGGCGCGGGTCTCAAGCAGTGCGGGCATGGTCACTGCTTGTAGATCGACTCGCGGCTGTGAAATCCGTCGGCAATGACGGTGCGCTCCATCGTGTCCTTGTCCACGACATGCACGGGCAAGAAGATCGCCGGCACGCGGGTCTTGCCGTTGGCGATCTCCTCCTTGGCGACGATGACCTCGCGGCGGGCCAGTTTGACGGCGAGCTCGGCGGCGGCGTTGGCGAGATTCTTGATCGGCTTGTAGATCGTCATGGACTGGGTGCCCTCGACGATGCGCTGGCAGGACGAGAGGTCGGCATCCTGGCCGGTGACAAGCACCCTGCCGGCCAGGCCTTCCTCCAGCAGCACCTGGATGGCGCCGGCGGACAGAATGTCGGCGGAGCAGAGCACGGCGTCGATTTCGCGGCCGGACTTGGTGATGGCGGCGTTGAGGACCTTCTTGGCGTTCTCGGGTCGCCAGCCATCGCACCAGTCCTCGTGCACGATCTCGAGGTCGCCGCGGGCAATGGCCGGGTTCAGGATGTTGTCCTGGCCCTGCTTGAAGAGAAAGGCGTTGTTGTCGGTCTTCGAGCCGAGGAGGCGGACGATGCGGGCCTTCTTGCCCTTCAGTTTTTCCACCAGATAGCCGGCCTGCAGTTCGCCGACGCGGACGTTGTCAAAGGTGAGATAAAGATCGAGGTCGCAGTTGAGGATGAGGCGATCGTAGGCGAGGACCGGGATGTGGGACTCGTGGGCGAGGCTGACGCCCTTGGCCATGGCGGCGCCATCGTGGGGGATGATGACGAGGGCGCTGATTTTGTTGTTAATGAGCGCCTCGCAATCGCGCACCTGACGGGTGTCGTTGCCGTTGGCGGAGACGACGAGCACGTCGGCGCCGAGCTCCTTGGCCCGGGCCACGAAGAGGTCGCGGTCATGTTGCCAGCGCTCGACCTCGAGCGTATCCATGGACAGGCCGATAAGCGGCCGGCCGAGGCCGACCGCCGCGGCTCCGCCTGCACCGCGGCGCAGGGTCAGGCCGATCAGGAGCGAAAGGACGAGGGAAAGAACAACGAGGGCGATGCGGGGTTTCATCGGGTGACCTAAGAATGCGAGGGAAAGATAATTTACAATGGCAGAACGGCCTGTGAGCATACGATCCCGGCATGAATCTCACCAATCCCAAACTTCTGAGCCTCGGCGAGGCGGTGGCGACGAGGGAAAAGTGGCGTGCGGCCGGGCGCAAGGTGGTGCTGACCAACGGGGTTTTTGACCTCCTGCATACGGGGCATCTCTATTCGTTGCGGGCGGCCCGGGAGTTGGGGGACGTCTTGGTGGTGGCGATCAATGCCGACGCCAGTGTGCGGGCGCTCAAGGGTCCGACGCGGCCGGTGCAGGGAGAGCTGGAACGCGCTTATGCGCTCGGTGCCCTGGGGTTTGTGGACGGGGTGGTAATCTTCAATGAGCCGCGGCTGACGGCGGAAATTCGGGCCCTGCGGCCGGACATTTACTGCAAGGCCGGCGACTATGCGCTCGACCGGCTGAACCCCGCAGAGCGGGAGGCGCTCACGGAGGCGGGGACCCAGATCACTTTTGTGCCCTTCCTGCCGGGTTTCAGCACGACCGGACTCATTGCCAAGATCAAAGCGGCGGGTGAGGTGTGAATCCGATGCGTGTGGTCATCTTGGGTTCCGGCCGGGGTTCGAATGCCGAGGCGGTGCTTGGCGCCCAGCAAGCGGGCCGGCTTGGCCAGGCGAAGGTGGTGCATCTTTTCTCGGATTGCCCCGCGGCGGGAATTTTGGCGCACGGCGAGCGTTATGGCGTGCCGGCCACGTTTGTTGATCCGGCGCCGTTCAGGACGAAACTCGAAGGCGAGGGCGAGGAACGATTCATTGCCGCCGTCAGACGGTGCGAACCCGATCTGGTCGTTTTAGCCGGATTTATGCGGGTCCTGAAACCAGGCTTTCTCACGGCCTTTGCCGGCAAGATCATCAATCTGCACCCGAGTTTGCTGCCGAGTTTTCCGGGATTGGACGCGATCGGTCAGGCTTTTCGTCGGGGAGTCAAAGTCACCGGCTGCACGGTCCACCACGTCACGCTGGAGGTGGATGGCGGGCCGATCCTAGACCAAGCGGTGGTCCGCATTGAGCCCAGCGACAGTCTCGAGACCTTGGAGGGGAAGGTGCATCGGGCGGAGCACGAGTTGCTGCCCACGGTCATCGCCCGTTTGAGCGGGGGCTGAATGGCGGCGGGAATCGGCTCGCGGGGGTGGTAGCGCGAAGGCCCCGGCGAGTCAGGCGCGGATTGACGTTGCGGTGGAAGACGTGCGCGGAAATTTATAGCGAATGGATTTGGTCGAACTTAAAGTGGAGATACCCGTGGACGGAGTGGAAGCAACGGACACCGTCCTGCTGGAACTCGGGGTGGAAGGCTGGAGTTTGGTCGAGGACGTGATTGTGAAGCGCGCGTGGTTGGTCGGGATATTCCCGGGCCACACGGAGGCGCTGGAGCGCTGGGCTGAACTACGCTTACTGTTGCCCGTTAGTATTTTAGGACAGGAACAGCTGAGGCGTTTATCCGATTCGGACTGGCGCGACAGCTACAAGGCTCACTTTAAGGCGTGGTGTTTTGGGCGGTTGCACTGGGTGCCGGTCTGGGAGCGGGAGAGTTTTCGCCTGCCGCCGGGTGAAGAGGTGCTCTGGCTCGATCCGGGGCTGGCTTTTGGCACAGGCAACCATGAGACGACGCGACTGTGCGTGGAGCGCTTGATGGCGCTTGATGCCGAGATCGTGGCCAGCGGAAGGAGCCGGGAAGGCTTGGCGGTCATCGACGCCGGTTGCGGGTCTGGCATCTTGGCGCTTTCGGCGGCGAAGCTTGGGTTTTTGGATATTGTGGGGTTCGACAATGATCCTGAGGCCGTCCGTGTCAGCGAGGAGAACGCCCAACTCAATGAGCTTGCTGGACGGGTGGAATTCTTGGTCGGCGACCTGACGACTGGACTGCAAGGCCGCTTGGCGGGGGTGGTGCTCGCGAATATCCTCGCCGATGTGCTCATCCGTTTCGCGCCCGAGTTGGTCGGGGCGGTGGCGCCGGGAGGAACCCTTATCCTCAGCGGCATCCTCGCCGCAGAGAATGCGCAGGTCATGGATACCTATGCATCACTGGCCGCTGGTTGGAAAATCGACAGCCGGGTGATGGGCGAGTGGAGCGACGTGTGCTTGACCCGTCCTACCTGAGGCTTCGCGGCGATCGGCCGCCGGTGAAACTAGGCTAACGATGGAGCGGAGTTCCAGGCCCTGTTTTCAGGAAAACAGGTCGGGCGGAGTGCGATTCATGAAGTCCTCCATGTAGGCCGTCGTGGCCTTGCCCTCGATGAAGACCGGATCGGCCATGATGGCCTTCTGGAGGGGAATGGTGGTCTTGATGCCGCGGATGAGGTATTCGCTGAGCGCTCGGTACATGCGCTCGAGCGCGACCTTGCGGGTGGGCCCGAAGCTGATGAGTTTGCCTATCATCGAGTCGTAATAGGGCGGGATCACGTAGCCGCTGTAGGCGTGGGAATCGACTCGGACGCCATGACCGCCCGGTGCGTAGTAGAGACCGATCGTGCCTGGGGACGGGGCAAAGTTGCGCGCAGGATCCTCGGCGTTGATGCGGCACTCGATCGCGTGCTTTTCGAATTTGATGTCGCCTTGGTCGAAATCGAGTTTCTCACCGTTGGCCATGCGGATCTGCTGCTTGATCAGGTCAATCCCGGTGCATTCCTCGGTCACGGGATGCTCGACCTGGATGCGCGTGTTCATCTCGATGAAGAAGAAGTTCCCCTTGGCATCGACGAGGAACTCGATGGTCCCGGCATTCTCGTATTCCGCAGCCTCCGCTGCGCGAATGGCGGCTTTGCCCATTTTCTTGCGCAGATCTGACGTGAGAAAAGGGGAAGGGGACTCTTCGATGAGCTTCTGGTGCCGGCGCTGGACCGAGCAGTCGCGTTCCCCCAAGTGGACGATCTTGCCGTGACTGTCGCCGAGAATCTGGAACTCGATGTGCCGTGGCTTCTCAATGTACCTCTCAATGTACACCGCACCGTTACCGAATGCCTTTTCGGCCTCGCCACGAGCGACGTGGTATTCCTTGGCGAAAGAGATGTCGTTATGGGCAATTCTCATCCCGCGCCCGCCGCCACCAGCTACCGCCTTGATGATCACAGGGTAGCCTACCTTGCGGGCGACCTTGACGGCCTCAGCTTCGTTATCGACGGGACCATCTGATCCAGGAACGGTCGGAACACCTGCTTTCCTGACGGTGTCCTTGGCTACCGCCTTATCTCCCATCATTTTAATGGACTTAGATTTAGGTCCTATGAATTTGATGTTACAGGATTCACACTGCTCGGCGAACTTGGCGTTCTCAGACAGAAATCCGTATCCCGGGTGGATGGCATCGACGTCTGCGATCTCAGCGGCGCTGATGATCCGATCTGCCCGCAGATAACTATCCGCGCTTTTCGGACCGCCAATGCAAATGGCCTCGTCTGCGAGCTGCACGTGCAAGGACTGGACGTCAGCCTCGGAATAAACGGCCAGAGTCTTTATGCCTAACTCACGACAAGCTCGTACGATACGGAGGGCTATTTCACCGCGATTCGCGATGAGAATTTTCTGGATCATTTGGGGTGCGGTAGTCTGTCAATCTGAGCCAAGAACGCCTTGCGAGGGCACCCGTTGACCGAGGAGAATGTCAGCCCTGTTTTACCTTAAAAAGGCGCTGACCGTATTCAACCGGTTGACCGTTTTCTACCAACACTTCAACCACCGTGCCTTTGAGTTCCGCTTGGATCTCATTCATGATCTTCATGGCTTCGATGATGCACACCACGCTGGTCTCGACCACCTTGGTGCCAGGTTCCGAGAATGGCTTACTTTCAGGTGAGGCTGAGCGATAGAAGGTCCCTACCATTGGGGATTTAATGTAAATCGCGCCATCATCTTCCTTGGAGGAACTCCCTGCGGAGGAGGAAGCAAGGGCGGCCGAAGAATTGGCCGAGGCTTGAACGGCCTCAGGGCTAATTTCGACAGCCTGAGTCAAGGGAGAATTCACACCGCGGCCCAAACTGACGACAGGTATGCCTGTGCCGCCGCGTCGAATTTTAAGCTTAAAACCCTCCTCCTCGACCGCAAATTCGCTCAATTCTGAGCGTTTCATTAGCTCGATGATTTGTTTGATCTGTTTTAGGTCCAAAATATCCCTTGGTTGAATTTCTAACTGGGGCGTTAGTTGTAGAAAGAGGGATGTCGTTCAAAAGTAACTTGAACTTGTAGGCAATAAAATTGCTCGCTGCCGGAATATGGAGGAAATCCCCTACAATATTGATTAAAAGCCTAGAAATCAGGGTCGGAACTCAGCAGTCCAGGCATTGAGCCACAGTATTTTGACGGTTTTGCTATTTTTGCTAAAGCATCTAAAAAAGCTTAAATTATGATAAAAAACGCGATAATAGCCTAAAATACCCTGTTATTATGCAAAAATAGCGATTCTGATTTTGAGCGTTTTCCGGGATTTATGGTTCAGTGTAACAACTGAGCACCTCCCCCCCCCACATCAGGCCTAGTCGAGAAAACTACGCGCTAGTCAGCGCCTGAGTAAAGGCACACTAACTCCGTGGACGTTGGGATGTCGATCACGCGACCTATCCCCCTTCCAGGTCTTCATTGGCGTGGTCGCTAGGAGACCAGCATTCTGAATGTACCCAGGTACCATAGCCATCGAGTCATCTGCGCAGGGCTCGATCTGCAGGATCTCGCGGGTGGGAGGAGGTTCGCACCGCTGGGTCAAAGCTGGGGCGTGTAATAGTACAGCAGGGGAAGGAGTGGACTGGACCCTTAGCTGAATGTGGCGAAAGGCGGAGACATGCACACTCCGGTCTTGAGCTGAGCATGAAACGAAAGCCCGGACTGGCATTGCTGTGACACCGGTCCGGCCGAAACTGCGGCGAAAACCGAGCAGGTGCAATCAGCTTCGTATCCGAGAACGCACTATGAAATCCAAATCCGACTAATTTGCCGCAGGGACGGCCTCCACCGGAAAAAACTCAGGGTAAAAGCCTCAAATGAAACATATCTTTAATAT
>CAIKTR010000244.1 GCA_903830425.1 uncultured Opitutia bacterium | reverse complement strand
TCCAAGCTGCCGCACAACATCGACCTGCACGCCGTCACCGGCCCGGGCGGCGGGGCGGCCTCGACGTTCACCGCGCCCGGCCACAGCTCGCAGTTCACCTTCCAGGCCCTGAATCCCGGCCTTTATGTCTACCATTGCGCCACCGCCCCGGTGCCGATGCACATCGGCAACGGCATGTACGGCCTCATCCTCGTCGAGCCAAAGGAGGGCCTGCCGCCCGTCGACCGGGAATACTACGTCATGCAGGGCGAGTTCTACACCACCGGCAAATATGGCGAGGAAGGGCTGCAGTCCTTCGACATGGCCAAGGCCATCGACGAGCGCCCGCCCTACATTGTGTTCAACGGCGCGGTGGGCTCGCTCGTCGGCGACCAAGCCCTCACGGCCAAGGTCGGCGAGCGCGTCCGCATCTACTTCGGGGTCGGCGGCCCGAACGTCACCTCGTCCTTCCACATCATCGGCGAGATTTTCGACCGGGTCTATCCCGAGGCCGGCCTCAGCCTGCCGAACCGCAACGTGCAGACCACCCTGGTGCCCTCCGGCGGCGCGACCGTCGTCGAGTTCAAGGTGGACGTCCCCGGCACGTTCATCTTGGTGGACCATGCGCTGACCCGGGCGTTCAACAAGGGCGCGCTGGGCATGCTCAAGGTCTCCGGGCCGGAAAACCGCGTCATCTATTCCGGCAAGGAGATCGATGCGGTCTACCTCGGGGCGCAGGCCGAGGAGGGCTCCGATTCCTCGAAGCGCGAGGCCAGCCTGAAGAACCGCATCGCCGACGAGATCAAGTCCAACCCCACCATCGCCGGCCTGACCAAGGAAATGCAGGTCGAGAAGGGCAAGCAGGTCTACATGGGCCTCTGCTTCGCCTGCCACCAGCCCGACGGCAAGGGCCTGCCCGGCGCCTTCCCGCCGCTCGCCGGCTCCGACTTCCTACAGGCCGACCGCGAGCGCGCGGTCCGCATCGTGCTCAAGGGCCTCACCGGACCCGTCACCGTCAACGGCCAGACCCTCAACAGCGTAATGCCACCGCAGGAGGCCGTCCTGACCGACGCCCAGATCGCCGACGTGCTCACCTTCGTCTACAACACTTGGGGCAACCGAGGGGAGGCATTCAGCACCGCCCAGGTCAAGGCCATCCGCGGCGCGATCCACTGAACGGGGAAGCGCAAGGGGAACAACCCGCAAGCCCTCCTGACCATGCCCCACCGGTTGCGCGCCAGGGCGTTGTGGGGATGGCGGCTCGGCTGCGCGATCCTGCTGGGAACCCGCGTGGCCACGGCCACGGACGTGGTTCCGGCGGTGCCGATGGTCCGGATCCCGGCCGGGGTCTACGTCCCGCTCACGCGCACCGCGAAGGATCCGGCGGCGGTCGCGGTCGCGGCCTTCCTGCTGGACGAGCGTCCGGTGACCAACGCGGAGTTCCTCGCGTTTGTCACCGCCCGGCCCAACTGGCGGCGCTCCCAGGTCAGCCCGCTGTTCGCCGACGCGTCCTTTTTGGAAAACTGGACCGACGAGCTCGCGCCCGGGCCCCGCGCGCCGCTGGCCGCCCCGGTCGTCCGCGTCTCCTGGTTCGCCGCGCGCGCCTATGCCCACTGGGTCGGCAAACGCCTGCCGGCGACCGCGGAATGGGAGCTCGCCGCCGGCGCCGGCTACGCCGGCCCTGACGGGCGCAACGATGCCCAGCTGAACCACGACCTCTACGCCTGGCTCGCGCGCCCCGTGCCGGCCCTGCTGGCCGCCGCGGGCGGCGGCCGGCCCAATTTCCACGGCGCCCGCGACCTCCACGGCCTCGTGTGGGAATGGGTCGACGACTTCAACACCGCGATGGTCACCGGGGAGTCCCGCGCCGACAACGGGCTCGAGCGCGACCTCTTCTGCGGCGCCGGCGCGGCCGGGGCCCAGGACACCGGCAACTATGCCGCCTTCATGCGGCTGGCCCTCCGCTCGTCGCTCCAGGCCAACAACACCACCACCGCGCTCGGCTTCCGCTGCGCGCGGGACCTGCCCGCCCCCCCGCTGCCATGAAACTCATCCTCCCGGGCCGGCTCGCCGCCCTGATCGCGCTCACGGTTGGCGCCGCCCCCGCCGCCCCCGCCGCGCCGCGCGCCTGCTGCGCGCCCCAGGAAACCTCGGCCTTCAGCCGGAACTCGATCTACCAGCTCGACGCCCGCTTCACGGACGACGCGGGCCGGCCCTTCGCGCTCGGCGCCCTCCGCGGCCGGCCCGTCGTGCTCAGCCTGTTCTTCGCTTCCTGCGGTTATGCCTGTCCGCTGCTCGTCACCGACATGCAGGCGCTCCGGGAGCGGCTCCCCGCCGCCGTGCGCGCGCAGGCCCGGTTTGTGCTGGTATCCTTCGACGTCGCGCGCGACACGCCCAGCGCGCTCGCCCGCTACCGCGCCCAGCGCCAGTTGGACGGGCAGTGGATCCTGCTGCACGGCGACAACGAGGCCGTGCGGGAACTGGCCGCGCTGCTGGGGGTGAAGTACCAGCAGGAGGCGGACGGCGCCTTCTCGCATTCCAATCTGCTGACCTGCCTCAATCCGGAGGGGGCCGTCATCCACCAGCGCCGCGGTCTCCGCGGCGGGCTCGACGCCTTGGCGGCCGCCTTGGCGGCCGCCGGGCCGTGAGCGCCGGGTCCTCCACCCCGGGCCCGTCAGTCATCCCACGACCTTCGCCGCGGGGGAGGGGCGACCGGCGCGGGGATCCGGATCCCGGCGCGCGGGCCGGCTCAGATTTCCACGGCGGGGGGCAGATCGAGGGTGACGTGCAGGCCGCGCCCGGCGGGGCCGGGCTGCAGGATGAGCCGGCCGCCGGCGATTTCGGCCACGGAGCGGGCGATGGCCAGCCCGAGC
>CAIKTR010000243.1 GCA_903830425.1 uncultured Opitutia bacterium | reverse complement strand
CCGCCCCAAGGCGGAGTCCCGCCCCGCCGCCCGCCCCACCGCCCGGCCGTCCGCCCCGCCGGCCCCCGCCCCCGCCGCCGCCGCCCCCCGCCTTGGCCGGGACGAGCTCACCGGGCGCATCCAGTTTCGCGCCGGAGGCTCCGCCTTCGTGGTGCGCGACGACGTCCCCGGCGCCGCCCGCGAGCCGTCCGTCCAGATCTTTCCCGAGGAGACCGGGGTCGCCCTGCCCGGCGACCGGGTCGTGGCGCGGATCATCCCCGGCCGGCGCGGCCGGCGCCCGGGCGAGAAGATCGGCGCGGTCGTGCGCGTCCTGGAACGCGCGCGCACCACCCTCGTCGGCAACCTGCGCCGCGGGCGGCGCGGCTACGTCGTCCAGCCGGACGACCCGCGCTTCAGCTACGAGATCACGGTCGGCGACCCCGCCCGCGGCGGGCTCACCCCGGCGCCCCAGGAGGGCGACAAGGTCGTCGTCGAGCTCGCGGAGTGGAAGCAGCGCCGCGACCCGCTCACCGGCACCCTCACCTCCCGGCTGGGCCGGACCCACGAGCCCCGGGCGGAGCTGCTCGGCATTTTTCTCAAGTACGAGCTGGCGACGGAGTTTCCCGCCGAGGTCGAGCGCGAGGCCGCGGCCATTCCGGACCGCGTCCAGCCGCGCGACCTCGCCCACCGCCTCGACTACCGCGAGCGCGCCGTCTTCACGATCGACCCCGACGACGCCAAGGACTTCGACGACGCCCTCTCCTACGAGCCGCTCGACGGCGGCGAGGTGCGGATCGGCATCCACATCGCCGACGTCGCCCATTACGTCCTCCCGGGCACCCCGCTGGACCGCGAGGCCCAGCGCCGCGGCAACTCCACCTACCTCGTCGGCGTGGTCATCCCCATGCTGCCGGAGAAGCTCTCCAACGGCCTCTGCTCCCTCGTCGAGGCGCAGGACCGGCTGTGCAAGGCGGTCTTCCTCACCTTCGGTCGGAACGGCCGGATCAAGGACACCACCTTCGCCAACACCGTCATCCGCAGCCGCAAGCGCCTCACCTACAAGCAGGCCTACGCGCTCCTCTTCCAGCAGGACCTCGCGGGGATCCGCGCCCTGCCGCTCCCGCCCAAGCACCAGACCGGATCCACCGGCCGCTCCCTGCGCGAGCTGAGCGACGCCGAGCTGACCGACCTGCAGACCTGGATCCGCGCGCTCTGGCGCGTCGCCTCCCGCCTGCGCCAGGACCGCATGGCCGCCGGCAGCCTCGACCTCGACATGCCCGAGACGAAGATCTTCGTCGACGCCGAGGGCTACGCCGACCGCCTGGAAAAGATCGAGCACGACGAGAGCCACCAGCTGATCGAGGAGTTCATGCTCGCCGCCAACGAGGCCGTCGCCCGCCTGACCCGCACCCACTCCCTGCCCTCGCTCTACCGCGTGCACGACGAGCCCGACCTCGAGAAGCTCGAGGAGTACCGCAGCCTGCTCGCCACCTTCGGCCTCGCCGTCGGCGACCTCACGGTGCGGGCCGAGCTGGTCAAGCTGCTGGTCACGCTGCGCACCCACCCCCAGGGCTACACCCTGCGGACCCAGCTGCTCCGCAGCCTGAAAAAGGCGGCCTACCGCGCCACCCCCGACGGCCACTTCGGGCTGAGCAAGAAGGACTACACCCACTTCACGTCCCCCATCCGCCGGTACTCCGACCTGGTCGTGCACCGCGTGTTCGAGTCCTACCTCGTGAAACACGGCGGGCACGCCGCCTCGCCCCGCGGCGCCGGCTACGACCTCGGCCGCATCGAGCGCCTCGGGGAGCACCTCAGCCTGACCGAGATCAGCAGCGCCGAGGCCGAGCGGGAGAGCGTGAAGATCAAGCTCCTCGAGTTTTTCGAGCGCGAGCTCGACCGCCAGCCCCGCACCCGCTTCGCCGCCGTCATCACCGACGTCCGCGCCAACGGGTTCTTCGTCGAGCTGCTCGAGTCCATGACCTTCGGCTTCATCGCCGCCGACCAGCTGCCCGGCGACCAGTACGCGCTCGCCGCCGACGGCACCGCCCTCGCCGGCCGCCGCAGCAAGCGCCGCTACGCGCTCAACGGCCGCCTCGACGTCGTCGTCCACCAGGTGGACCGCTTCAAGCGGCTGATCGACTTCCGCCCGGCGGAGTGACCCGCCCGGCGCCCGCCATGTCGCCCGACGACTTTCCCGCCCAGTTCCGGCGGCTCTACGACCTCGCCCTGGCCCGCCACGCCCGCGGCGAGCGCGACGCCGCGGCCTTTTTCACCGGGGCCGAGCAGGCCGCCCTCGCGGCCCACGGACTCGCGCCCCAGCACCTGTACGACTACGCCGAGGACCAGCTGACCAGCGGCGAGCCGGGCTACGACCAGGCCCTCGCGATCGAGCTCGTCCGGCGCGACTACTTCCTCCGCGTGCAGGGCGGCCGGCCCTCCGGCACCGTGCTCGACGCGGCCGACCTGCCGGACAAGACCGCGGAGATCCGCGGGCTCGTCTGGCTGCCCCGCCTCATCCCGAAGGCCCGGGCCAAGCTGCGCGGCGAGCTGCCGCCCACGCTCATGTACGGCTGCGGCGGCGACCGGCGCTTCTTCCGGGCCCACGGCCTCCTGCCGGCCGAGTTCCTTGCCCGCGTCTGGCGCCACGGGCCGGACGAGGCCGCCCTCGTCGACTGGGTCGTGCGCCGCGGCGCCGGCTAGGCGCCGTCGAAGAGCTCCCCCTGCCCGGTGGCCGCCGGGGCCACGCCGAGAAACCGGCCGTAGCGCTCGAGCCAGTCGTCGAGCTTCGCCGCATAATACGCCGGATCATAGGGCGCCGCAGCCGCGTCGTAGAGCGCCAGCGGCCGCGCCCGCTGCCAGTCGCTGGCCTGGCCGGGCGCCTTCGCCGTCAGGTAGTAGCTCACCCGCTCGCCCTGGCGCGGCGGCGGCGTCAGCTGGCGCGCCGCCTCGGCCGAGGCCCGGCGGGGCTTGCCGCCCTCGGCGCGGAGCCGCTCGTACGCCTCGGGCGTCTGGTTCAGGAGCTCGCTCTTCGCCAGGTCCGCCACCGGCAGGCTCCGGTCCGCCAGCCGCCGGCGGTACTCCGCCAGCAGATCCAGCGGCGACTCGGGCGACACCCCCAGCAGGAACGCAATCAGCCGGTCGCTGAGCCGCCGCAGGTACGGCTCCATGCCCCGGGACCGCAGGGCGCTCCCCCGCAGGATGACCTGCCGGCCCGACGCGAGGGCGTAGTTCTTCATCTTGTAGCAGAACATCGCGTCGTACCGGCCGTCATGCTCGAGCTCAATGTCCGGCGGCAGGATGCCGGCCACCCGCGCCCGCAGCTCGTCGGGCTGGGCGAAATACGGCTCCGACGAGAGGTAGAGGCCGTCGGTGTCCGCCTCGAGGAGCGTGCAACCCTGCCGCGCGAACTCCGCGAGGAGCGCCTGCAGCAGGTCCCGGCCGCGGCGCGTCACCTCGGCGGCCAGGGCGCCGTCGCCGAACCGCGCGCCGGAAAACCCGAGGTAGCCGTAGAACGAGTTGATCAGGAGCTTGAAGCTGGCCTGCCGCGCCTGCGCCTCGGCGCGCTCCTCCGCGGTGGGCGCCGTGCGCGCGAGCTGCTTGTACTGCAGCCGGTAGTCCCGCAGCCGGCGCAGCAGCGGGATGAACACGCCCAGCGTGTCGCCCGCCGGATTCCGCCCGATGCTCAGCAGCAGGCTGGGATAAAGCGACGCCACGTCGTAGTGCAGCACGTGGCGGAACACGCCCTCCTGGAAGCTGCGGGTGTAGCCGCCGTCGAAGGGCGCCACCTCCGGGGGCAGCGGACACGCCTGCCGGGCATGATAATACTCCTCGAGCATCAGCAGGTCGATCTTCGTGGTGGCGCCGCGCAGGGTCGCCTCCTGCAGCTGCGTCGGGAAGGTCCGCACCTGCTCGAAGTAGGTCGGCAGCAGCTGGTCCGCCAGCCCCTGGGTCTCGCGCAGGTCGTCCTCGAGGTAGGCGCAGAACCGCGCCCGGTCGTGCGTGAACGCCGCCTGGATCCGATGGCCCTCCAGGTAGGTGCGCCCGGCGCGGTCCTCGGCCGTGAGGCCGAAATGCACCGCCACCTCCTTCAGGCCGTAGCTGGGGAGTTCCCGCGCGGTGAGGTCGTGCAGCTGGACGAGCAGGTAGGTGTCCACCACGGCGCGGCCGGGCAGGTCGCACCGCGGGAAGTCGACCCAGCGCTCCGCGAGCTTCAGGCGGCTGGGGCGGAAGGCCGCCCGCTGCCCGTAGCGGCCCCAGGCGCAGGGGAGCTTGTACCGCCGACAGCGCTGCCGGAGGTAGTCGAGGTCGAACTTGAAGAGGTTGTGCCCCTCGAGGATGTCCGGATCCGCCGCCTGCAGCGCCGCCGCGAACGACTCCAGCAGGTGCTGCTCCGCCGCATCGGTCATCGCCTCCAGCAGGAGCAGCCGGTTGGTCCCGCCCTGGCGCAGCCCGATCGCCAGCACGCGGTCGCCGGGGCGGCTCGCGTCGCTGAAGCTCCCGTCCTCCGACCCCGTCTCAATGTCCAGCTGGCACCGGCGCACCTGCCCGAAGCCGAGGTCCCGGTACAGCCGCTGCCGGTGCTGGAGCAGGAACTGGCTCTCCCAGGGCCGGATGGCCTCGACCGCCACCGCCGCCCGCGCCACCGGGAGGAAGGCCTCGAAGGTCGCCAAATCCTCCGCGTGCACCAGCCGGTCAAAGGCCCCGGGGCCCGCGAGCCGCTCCAGCGTCAGCCCGTGCAGGTTCGCCGCCGGGGGCGTGTCATTGAGCCACGCAAACGGGCGGAAACCCTCGGTCCGCTCCTCGCGGCCGCCCGCGGCCGTCGCCACCGTCAGGTGCGCCCGGCCCTCCCCGGAGACCCACAGCCCGCAGATTGTCGGGGCCATGATCGCCAGGCGGGGTTAGAACGGCTGCGCGTAGACCATCACCAGCGCGACCAGCAGCGCGGCAAAGCCGAGCAGCGAGAGCTTGCCCCGCAGGTGCGGCCGGCGGTACGCGAGGCCGGCGAGGGCGGAAAAGCCCAGCCAGCACACCAGCTTGACGATCGCCCAGCCGGGAAAATGACCGGGGTACAGCTTGGCCAGCAGGCCGAAGCCGCTGATGAGCATGAGCAGGCTGGCGATGCCGGTGAGGATGACCGTCTGGCGGCGGCCCTCCGGGGCCGGGTTGGCCAGGGCGGCAAAGGTCTGCGCGGTCAGGACGAGCAGCGCGAAGACGTGAAGGATGTGATAGTAGACTGGATTCATGGAAAGAGTGACTCCCCGCCTGTGCCGTATGCCCAAAGGCTCAGGACCTTTTTATGTTAAGGTGGGCGCCTCCTCCACAGCGTCTGCTTTCCGGTTTACGGCCTAGCATCTTCCGCGGCGGGTTCAGCTCCCGTAATAATTTCAAGGCAAAGAGCAGTTATTGAAAGCACCTCGAACACTGCAGGGTGTCGGCGGCCAAGGTAGGTCGCCCCCGGCGGCCGTCAAATGCCAATCGCATTTGGCCGGCCCCGCCCCGCGCCGCGGCGGTCCCGGCGGCTAGGGATCCAGGTCGTCGGCCGGCGGCTCCGGGTCGCGCTCGTCCAGCTGCTGGATGATGAGCTCCTGGATCGTCGCGAGAAAGAGATAGCACATGAACGGCTTGCGGAGCGACTCGTCGAGCTGGGCCAGCTCGATCTGGCCGCTCTCCAGCGCCTCGTCGGCCAGCGGCTTGAGGTAGTAGCCCCGCAGCCGCAGCCGCAGCGCCGCCGTGGCCCGGATGATCGGCTCGGCGTTGGTCGCGTCGAAGGCGATGAGACCCTCGGCGAAAAAATTAGCGTCGAACAGCGCCAGCAGCGCCTGCACGTCGTCGTTTTGCGCCGCCACCAGCTCGTCGGCCCAGGCGGTGGCAAACTCGGCGTCGAGGTCCGCCACGCCCAGCGGGGCCGCGAGGCT
>CAIKTR010000242.1 GCA_903830425.1 uncultured Opitutia bacterium | reverse complement strand
GGATTTCACCGACACAAGCCAAAGGTTGCCGGCGCCTAAGGCAGCGTCACCTGCTCGGTCCGGTCGGTCAGCTCGCGCCAGGATGAAATCAGGTACGGCGCATCGACCCCGCTGATCGTGGCCGTGCGCAGCGAGGTGTCGTAGTGGAGGTTGGCGACATGGTTGAAGTAGATGTTCTTGGCGGAAAGCGCCCCGTAAATATGTTCGGTGTAGCCGCTGTTCCAGACGTGCAGGTAGGCCTCGGGCATGTAGATCACGCCGTAGAAAGGGAGGCTGGACCAGAAGTAGTGGTACGCGGATGAATTGTAGGTGCTGGTGCCGAGCAGGATGCACCGCTTCGGATCCAGTGTTTGATTATCAATGCCGCCGCCACCGTTGCTGCCCACGAAGAGTTCGTCGCCAAAATGGATCTCCAGGGAGGCGGAAGGATTGTTGACGATGATGAGCTTGCCGGTGCCCTGGATGAGGAGGCTGGTGGTGCTGGCGGGGCGCACATCGATGACGACCGGGGCGGTGATGGTGAGCGTGTAGCCGCTGTCGAGGTAGAGGGAACCACTGGTGTAGTAGTAGTATTTCCCGTCGGAGGCATTGATCAGATCGCCGCCGCGCGGCAGGTTGGTGCTGCCCGACGGCACCGTCAGGGAGTTGATGGTGGTGGGGTTGACGCTGAGGATGTCGAACTGCGGGATATAGGGACTGCGGCTGACCCGCGTCAGGTCGAGTCGGGGGGACGGGATGGTGGGGGCCGCGGTGGCGGTCAAGATGGCCGAGCCGCCGTAGGACCACAGCGGGTTGTACGGGGAAGTGGAGGCCGGTGGCACCGCCACATAGCCATTGACCCGGGTGGAGGTGAGGGCGACGGCGGTGCCGGTGGTGTCACCGCCGGCCAACACGGCGGAAGACCCGAGATTCGGGCTGGCCACACTGAAGGGGGAGCCGGTCTGGTTGTACGTGCCCAGCACGGAATTATAGCTGTCAACCGTGCCGCCGGCGGACAGGTTGACGTCGGTGGTGGCCCCGGCGGCGTTGGGAAACAGCGGGGCGGGAGCGATCAGGGCCAGCAACTGGGTGCGGATGGCCGCGGAGCCATCGGGCAGAGTGGCGATGCCCTCGGCGTAGATCACGGGCGAACTGAGCCAGTAGGTCGTGTTGGGGGGCGTGTGGTTGCTGTGGGCGACGAGGCAGCGATAGGCCGTGCCGCCCGAGAGGGCGACGTCGTCGATGGCATAGGCGGAGCCCGCGTTCCAGGCGGAGACACTGAAACCGGTCCGGAGCCAGTAGCCGGAGTTGCTCGGATCGGTCGGGGGCTTGTTGGTGTTGGCCGCGAGGCAGCGGTAGGAGGCTCCCCCGGCGAAAACGAGGTTGTTGATGGCGTAGCTGGTGAGCGCGTTCCAGGCCGCCACCGTGTAGCCGCTCCAATAAATGGAGTTGGCCGCGTCGAGCGGGGTCCGGTTCTTGTTGGCCGCGAGGCAGCGATAAGCCGTGCCGCCCGCCAGCGTGATCGCGTCGACTGGGTAGTTGGCCTCGGCGTTCCAGGGCTCGGGGGCGCTTTTCCAGTACGCGGTGTTGGCCGGATTTTGGTTACTCGACGGCGCGGCGGTGCAAAGATACCAGAGGCCCTGGTACCAGACGAAATCGCCGACGGCATAGGTGATCACGGGGCTCCAGGCGACGGCCTTGTTGGTGGCCCGGTAGTGATCCACGCGAATCTTGATCGCCGCGGTGATGGCCTGGCCGCTCGTGCCGTAGTGAGCGCTGGAGATGGTGAGCGCGCTCGCGGGCCGGGCGGTGACGCCGGAGAGCGTCCAGGCCCCAAAGGTGTCGGCATTGAACGAGCGCAGGGCCCGCTCCAGCCCCATCTCGGCCAGATGGGTGCTGACGTCCTTGGCGTAGGCCCGGTTGCTCACCTTCATCGAGAGGTTGCTGACCGCGAGATAGCTCGCCAGGACGATGGCCAGGACCGCGACGCAGCAGAGTGCGACCAAGGCGACCGATCCTTTATGCGGGTGGGGGCGGTTCACAGCGGGAGGGTGTCGTACGTCGACAGGTGCGGGTAAAGGAACGGCCGGTTGCGCAGGACCAGGCGGGGAGATTGGCCCTGGTAAACCTGCGACAGCGTCTGGTTGGTGCTGCTCCCGGCCTGGGCGCTGAAGGTGAGGGCAATCTGCCGGATGCCGGAGAGGTAGTTCGTGTAGCTGGTGTAGGCGTTGCCGGCTGAATCGTAGTAGCCGAAGGAGCAGCTCAGGAGATGGGAATGCAGGATACGGGGCGAGCCGCCCGCGGGGGTGCGCGTCAGGGTCCTGGCCACGCTGTCGTAGCTATACTGGACGGTGGTGGTGCCGGTGCTGGTGGGCAGGACGAGCGTCAGGCTGCTGGCGGTCGGCGTGGGGGGATTGCCCGCGAGGCCCATCGCCATCCGCACATCCTGGGTGAACCAGGCCACGGTTTGCCGGCCCTGGTTCTCGAGGTTGGGCTGGTTCGCCGACGTGATGCCCAGCGCTCGGGTGAAACTACGCCCGAGAAAGACGTAACTGGAGAGCACCGCGGTCATGATCATGAGCGACAGGCTCATGCCGATGAGCAGTTCGACGAGGGTAAAGCCCGGCCGGGAATCAGGTGCAATCGGCTTCATGCTCACGAGCGCTGATAGCTGAGGTGCAGGCCGTATTTGCCGAACCAGGCTGAATTCTTCAGCGTGTAGGTGAACGAGAGCGGGCTGCCGCCCCCGTCCCGGCGGCTGGTCTTCACCACCCACGTCACGGTGAAATTCGCTTCCCGAATGTTGGTGACGGGGTCCGGGTTCGTCAGGGTCCGGGTGAGGGTGTACGTGGCCCCCAGGTTCAGGACGATGTCGGTGGTCAGCGCCGCGGTGGCGACACTCCAATAGCTGGTGTTGGTCGGCACCTGGTTCAGGTGGGCCTGGGTGCACCGATAATAGGCCCCATTGTAGGTCACGACACTATGGGCGACGTACCGGGAGGCGCTGTTCCAGTTCGGCCAGAACGTGCGGTCAATGGCGACGGCAGTGCTGGCGGTGGGCAGGTCGTGCAGGCTGAGCTCGTTGGGGGACGCTGTGGTCACGTCCCAGGGCAGAAGCCGCAGCTTTTCGATGCGATCGTTGATGATCTGGCTGGCGAGGTGCTGTCGCCGCCCATGGTCCATCATGGTGGTTGTGAGCTTCACGGCCTCAATCATCCCGATGAAGCCAACCACCAGGAAAGTCGCCGCCATCATGACTTCGACCAAGGTGAAGCCAGACATCCTCGAATGGTGGGGGCGAATCATGTTGGGTCGGGTATATCCGACTAACAAAAATCATAGTCCGCCTCAGCGACCGCGCAAGCGGCTAGTACACGGGCGCATCCGTGCGCCGCGCGCGCCAACGCCGGTACGCGGCCTGGGATGCCACTTCTTGCCTGGCTCAATCGACGGCGACGATGCGGGCGGGGGCAGTGGGGCGGCGGCCCGGCAGTTGGACCGGGTCGCCGACCCGCCGGCCCAGCAACTGGCGGCCCAGCGGCGACTGGGGTGTAACCACTAGGATCGTCCGGTGCTCCGCCTCGAGTTCAAGCCCGCCGGCGCGCGGGCACAGGAAATAGAAGGCGGAAACCCCCTGCGCATCGCGCACCTCGGCCACGGCCCCGAGGGCGAGGGGGGTGTCGGCGGCAAAGTCCGGCACGGCGAGCGCGGAGAGGACCTTGATGCTTTCCTCGATTTCGGCCGCTTGACGGGCCTGGCCCTCCGCGAGGTAGCCCGCCTCCAGGCTGTGGGTGTCGTATTGGTTCTCCGGCTTGCTTTCCTCGCTGATGGCCTCGTCGCGGGCCAGTTGGGCGGCGCCGACCTGCAGGGCGAGGGTGGCGCGGAGTTGGGCGAGGATGCGCTCGCGCAGCAAAAGTTTGTCCATGGATAGGGGAAAATATTACGGGCGACGGTTGCGGGGGGGGGTGAGGCCGCCCCCTAGGCCAAGGTGGCGGGGCCCGATCGGGCGGGGCCGGTGAGCCTCCACCCGACGGTGGGACCCTGCACGGCCTCCTGTGGGGACGGGGTGGGCGAAGACGGCCGCCAGGCCGGTGGGAGGGCGTCTAACGCCCGCAATCCCCCAAACAAGGGCAAGTTTTTGGCTGGCGGACTGTAGAACAAGCCGCATCTTGACGATTCATAACCAAAAGTTGTCAATGTAGCTCCACGCATGGCGCGAAAAATCACTTTCATCAATTACAAGGGCGGGGTCGGTAAGACCTCCCTGATCGTCAACACGGCGGCCTGCCTGGCCAAATTGGGCAAGCGGGTCCTGCTGTTTGACTTCGACACCCAGTCCAACAGCAGCATCTGGCTGCTGCGGCTGGAGCGTTGGAACAAGATCAACTCCGCAGGGGAGGGGGCGATTTTCTCCATTTTCGAGCCGGGTACCGCCAAGGTGAAGGACCTCATCATCAAGGATGTGGTGGAGGACAAGAACGGGCAGAAGGTTCTCCCGGGGCTCGATCTGGTGCCGACGACCTTCAACCTCGTGGATTTGGAGAGCGAGTTCGTGGGCGACCCCAAACGGCCGCCCTATGTGGTGTTTCAGGAGCAGCTGGCCGAGGTGGAGGCCAACTACGACTTCATCCTGTTCGACTGTCCCCCGAACATCCTGCGCGCGTCGCAGTGCGGCGTCTTTGTCAGCAACGAGATCTACGTGCCTTCCAACCCCGACGCGCTGAGCCTGATCGGCTTCACGCTGCTGGTGGAAAAGCTCGGCAAGTTCCACCAGCTGTCGGCGAGCTTCCGCAAGGCCTCGATGGGCGTGCCGGCCCAGGTGCAGGGCGTCATCTTCAACTCCATCAAGTCGGGCGTCGACATCGAGGTGCCCAAGATGCGGATGCAGCTGCGCATGAATCAATTTCGCACCGCGAAGCGGGTGGCGCCCACCGCGAAGATCTTTGAGACGCAGATCCGCGACGCGATGATCGTCCGCCGCGCCGTCACCCTCGGCCTGCCGGTCCTGCTGGTGAGCCAAGAGGGTCCCGATGCCCCGGCGGCCGGCTCGGCCGACAATGTCGTGGGCGACTACCGCAAGCTGGCGACCGAGATCGTCCGTCACATCCAATAATTCCTGCCAACCCCGCCCGCCATGTCTGACAATCCGAACAAATACACCGCCAAGGACTGGGATGAGGTCCGGTCGGCCTTTGCCGCCTCGATCATGGTCAACACCTCGCTGAACAGCCTGGCGCAGAACCTCGACGGTCCCGAATGGCCGGTGAAGGGCAAGGAGGAGACGCCGGCCTCGTACATCGATCTCGGGTACGATGAGATGGTCACGATGCTGACGATGAAGGGCATCCCTCCGTCGAAGGCGGACTTCCTGATTTCCCTGCTGAAGGAGACGCTCTCCTTCGACACGCCCTTCGGCGAGATGGCGGAGCAGACGGCGGCGTCCGCGACGAAGGACAACCAGATGCTCAAGAATCTCGCCAAGCTGGGCATTGCGGAGGAGTTCCCGATCGGCCTCACCGCCCTGAGCCCGGACACGGTGGATTTTTGCAAGCTGGAGAAGCTGTCGACCCTCGGCGAATTCTGCATCTTTGCGCAGAGCATGTCGCAGAACGTCATTGTCGGCGGGGATTTTCGCCGGCTGCTGAACGCGCTGTCGCACATCGACGAGGCCACCTTGGCCGAGCTCCTGCCGTTCCGGCCTGGCGCCCGCGGCCTGCAGCTGATCGAGGCCATGGTGCAGGCCTCGCGGGCCCCGGTCCCGGCGGCGAAGGCGCAGAAGGCGGCGGACTGGTTTGCCGACCAGCTGGCCGCCCTCCAGCAGGACATCGCCGCGGGCGGGTCGCTGGCGCGCAACCTCGTCGTGCTGGGCAATCCCGACGCCGAGCGCCGCGCGACCGAGATGTTTTTGCCCATCCTGAAGGGCAAGGTCGGCCGTGCGGCCAAGAAAGGCGGTCTTTTTGGTTCGCTTGGACGGCTTTTCGGGAAATAGTCGCGGCCAGTTATGGCTGACGCTTTCGCTCCAGGTTCTGCTCCCATCAAATTTCCCGGATCCGCCGGCACGGGCGGCCCCAAACCGTTGGTGTTGCGCCGTCGTCGCGGACTGACACATTCCCCGTTCGAGGTGTCCGAGACCACCTCGGCGGCCCGCGACACGATTCGGGCCGTGGTGGAGGCGACGCGTTCCCCCTTTGCGGGCGGACCCCAGCTGGACCGAATGCAGGCGACCGACCTGGAGCGGACGCTGCGCCAACTGGAGGCCTCGCTGAGTGAGCGTGAGCGGGTGGTGGCCGACGCCGAAGTCAGGCTGGCGGACCGCGAGCGCGACTTGGCCGAGACCGAGGCGCTGCTGATTGCCCGGGAGCAGCTGCTGGCCGCGGCGCGCAAGTCCGCCCCGGCGAAGGTGGGGCTCTCCAAGGAGGAGCAGGCGGCGCTGGAGCAGCTCCGCTCGGAGCTGGAGCGGCAGGAGCAGGCCCTCAAGGAGGAGCGCCAGGGCCTGCGGGAGCGCGAGCAATTTTTGGATGAGAGCGAGACCAAGCTGTTTGAGAAGGTGCAGGCGCAGCAGGAAAAGGAGACCGAGCTCGAACAGCGCGAGGAGGACCTGCGCACGCGGTCCCGGGAATTTCGCGAGAAGCTGGCGACCATCGATCCGGCCGCCGCCGCCGCCCTCAAGCTCGAGAACGAGGCCGCCAAGAAGAAGAGCAGCGACGAGTTCAACGAGTGAGCCCCCGCCCGGACCAGGCCCCGCGGCGCGTACGCCCGGGCTCGCTCCGCCGCCCGGCCGGGCACCCCCTCAATAACCAGCCGGCCGCGGCCCAAATCTCGTGGTTGACCTGCCCGTGACAGGCCTAGAAGCTTTTTGAAACTTTTTCCGAATTTGCCCGTCCAAGACCCTTTCCCTCTCAACCCATTGATGAAAACCTTCCGCTTCGTGGCGCTCGTGGCCGTATTGATGACTGCCGGAGCCGGCGCCCTGCGCGCCCAGGAGGGTGGCGACTCCCGCGATGAGATCATCACGGATTTCGGCATCGACGAGTTCATCTACACGCCGAAGTTCACGCTCAACATCGGCGTGCGCAGCCTGTCGGGCACCAAGACCACCTTCGGCGGCCGCGGGGTGGTTGCGTCGGTCCAGCCGGACAGCGACAGCACGAGCGCCGGCCTCACGCGCTATTACCATGACGGCACGGTGTTCCGGGACACCCGGACGACCACCGATACCGACGGCTTCACCAGCCTGATCACGCCGGATGGCATGACGAATTCCTGGAGCTACAATTTTGCCGGCCAAGTGACCCCGGAAGGGTACATGGCCTTCCACACCTACACCGCGGCCATGGCGGATCCCGGGCTCCGGAACCAGAACGCCGACTCCAGCCGGGGCATCGAGGTGCTGGTCGCCCGCGACATGGGCAACCTCTCCAAGCGGCTGGACTGGAAACTGTTTGCCGGCGTCAGCCTCAACGACGTCAGCTCCGCGCAGAAGGAGAGCCTGGCGGCGAAGGTGACCACGATCACCGACTATTACACCCTGAACGGCCAGACCCCGCCGGCTCCGCCCTATCTCGGGCCCTCCACGAGCGCCACGACGGTGGTCGCCCCGGACGGCTCGAACTCGAGCAGCACGATTGACGTCACGACCCTGCTGGGCAACCGCCCCCTCGGCCGGATCACGACCGTGACCGACGGGTTGATCTCCGACCGGTGGAAGGTGAAGGGCGGCTATTTCACGTTCCGCGCCGGCCCGTCGATGACCTACGCCATCACGGAGAAGCTCAAGGCCACGCTCAGCGTGGGCGCGGCGCTCGTGTTCATCGGCTCCACCTACACGGTCGACCAGATCTACACGCCGGAAGTCGGCACCGATATCGTCAAGATCGCGGACGACTCCACCAGCGAGCTTCTGCCCGGCTATTACGCCGATGCGACGCTGGAGTATGCCTTCTCCGACCGGGCCGGCGCCTACGCCGGCGCGGTCTACCAGAGCAACGGCAGCTACCAGCAGACCATCGCCACCACCGAGGCGAACTACACGACCAAGGTCGACCTCGCCAGCCTGCAGGGTTTCCGGCTCGGCATGAATTTCCGGTTCTGAGCCCGCCGCCCGCCGCGGCGCGGCCTCAGGCCGGGGCTTGCTGCCACTCCGGCTTCAGCACCCCGATGCTCGGCAGATTCCGGTAGCGTTCCGCGTAGTCGAGCCCGTAGCCGACGACAAACTTGTCCGGGATCGCGAAGCCGACGAAGTCCGCCTCGAACGGCACCTGCCGCCGCCCCTTCTTGTCCAGCAGCACGCACACGCGCAGGCTGGCCGGCTGGAGCCCGCGGATCATGCCCGAGACGAGCGCCAGCGTCTTGCCCGTGTCGAGAATGTCGTCCACCAGCAGCACGTGCCGGTGGGTCACGTCGAGCGTCAGGCTGTGGACCAGCTTGGGCGTGCCGTGGGACTCGGTGGCGTTGCCGTAGCTCGAGATTCGGATGCAGTCCAGGCGCACGGGGTTGTCGATCTGGCGCAGGAGATCGGCGGTGAAGAGGATCGCCCCGTTCATGATGGAGATGACGTTGAGCTCGTCGTCGCCGTACACGCGCTTGAGCTCGGCGCCGAGTTCGCGGACCCGCTGCTGGATGGCCTCCGCGCTCACGAGGACGCTTTCGATCGCAGGGTGGAGGGGAGGCGTCGGGTGGGCCATGGGTGGAGGAACGCAAGCGAGACAAGGGGAGGGGAGCGAGGCAATCGTGATTCGCCGGCCGAACTAATCCGGGCCGTGGGGAGCGCGGGTCGAACCGCCGGTCGTCGACCGCGGCGAACCGGGCGGAATCGGTATTCCTTTGACTTGCCCAAGAGCGAAATCTTGCTTCGGCGACGGTGAACCCACGCGCATGATATCGATTCGCATCCAGAATCTTACGAAGCGGTTTGGGACGGTGACGGCGCTGCAGCACCTGGATCTGGCGGTCGCTCCCGGGGAGTTGTTTTTCCTGCTGGGGCCGAGCGGCTGCGGCAAGACGACCCTGTTGCGCAGCCTGGCCGGATTTTACGTGCCGGAGGAGGGGGCGATCTTTTTCGGTGACGAGGAGGTGACCCGGCTGGAGCCGCACAAGCGGAACACGGGCATGATGTTCCAGAGCTACGCGCTCTGGCCCCACCTGACGGTGGCGGAGAACGTGGCCTTCGGACTGGAGCAGCGCAAGGTCGCGAAACCGGAGCTGCGGCGCCGCGTGGGCGAGGCGCTCGAGTCGGTGCACATGGGTGCCTACGCGGCCCGTCGCCCCAACGAACTCTCCGGCGGCCAGCAGCAGCGGGTCGCCCTGGCCCGCGCCCTCGTCATCCGGCCGCGCTGCCTGCTGCTCGACGAGCCGCTCTCCAACCTCGACGCGAAGCTGCGGCTCGAGATGCGCGCGGAAATTCGCCGGGTGTGCAAGGAGTTCAGCCTGACGACCGTCTACGTCACGCACGACCAGAAGGAGGCCCTGTCGATCGCGGACCGTCTCGCGGTGCTCGACGGCGGCCGCATCCTGCAGGTCGGCACCCCGGGGGAGATCTACCGCCGACCGGCGTCCAAGACCGTCGCCACTTTCATCGGCGAGACGGACTGCATCGACGGGACCGTCGTGGCGTTCGCCGCCGGACGCGTGACGGTGGAGACCGCCATCGGCCGGTTTGAGGGCGTCCCGGGCGACCCGGCCGCCGCGTGCGGCCCCGGCGACCGGGTCACGCTCTCGGTGCGGCCGGAATGCTGGGCCCTCAGCCGCGAGCGCCCCGCCGGCAACGCGGTGGCCGGCCGGATTGGCGAGTCGGTTTACCTGGGCGAGCTCGCCCAGTACGAGTTCGTCACGGCCGGGGTGCCGCTGAAGATCCTCGAGCTGAATCCGCGCTTCCTCGACGCCGCCGCCGGGGGCGTCCTGTTTGCCGGGGTGGCGGCGGACGACGTGGTCGTGCTGCAACGCTGAGCGTGTGCCATGCTCCAGCGGTTGCTCCTGCTCCTGGCGCTCGTGGGGACCCTGGCCCTGCCGTTCCTCTGGCGCTCCCAGCGGGCCGCCCCGCGGCGGGCCGACACGACGATTGTCATCATCACCCCGCACAATGAGGCGATCCGGACGGAGTTCGCCCGGGGCTTCGGGGCCTGGTACCAGCAGCGCACGGGCCGGACCGTGCTGCTCGACTGGCGCATGATCGGCGGGACGAGCGACATCACGCGCTTCCTCGAGTCCGAGTATGCCGCAACCTTCCGGAACCTCTGGACCGGCCCGCTCCACCAGCCGTGGAACGCGGAGATCCAGGCCGGCTTTGCCGATGCCCGGCTGGCGGCGTCGGCGCCGCCGCTGGTGCAGG
This sequence comes from uncultured Opitutia bacterium, assembly GCA_903830425.1. Taxonomy (GTDB): domain Bacteria; phylum Verrucomicrobiota; class Verrucomicrobiia; order Opitutales; family Opitutaceae; genus Opi-474. Next base: position 832 of record CAIKTR010000242.1, on the reverse strand, counting down.
CCGCGCGCCGCGCGTTCCTGGCCTCCAACGTGAGCTGCGGCATCGACCTGTTTTTCGGCGGCGGCAGCTACGACTTCATCCGGCAGGCGGATGCGGGCCGGATCGTGCCGGTGCCGCTGCTGCAGGCCCACCCCGACTGGTTCCGCGACGAGGTGATCCCGCAGGGCTACGCCGGGGAGGTCTACTGGGACCGCCAGGGGCGCTGGTACGGCAACGTCCTGAGCACCTACGGCATCCTCTACAACCGCGACGCCATCGCCCGGCTCGGGCTCGCCCATCCGCCGCTGCGCTGGGACGACCTGAAGGATCCGCGGCTGGTGGGGGAGATCGGGCTCGCGGACCCGACCAAGAGCAGCTCGATCGCGAAGGCGTTCGAAAACCTGATCCAGCAGAAGATCCAAGGGCGCCTGGCCGCGCTCCGCGCCGCGGGGGAGGGCGCAACTCCCCAGCTGCGGGAACGCCAGGCGGTGCGGGAAGGCTGGGTGGCCGGCCTCCAGCTGATCCAGCTGATCGGGGCCAATGCGCGCTACTTCACGGACAGCTCGCAGAAGCTGCCGATCGATGTTTCCCAGGGCGACTGCGCCGTGGGCATCGCGATCGATTTCTACGGCCGGGCCCAGGCGGAGGTGACGGCGGCGCGCGGCCGGGGCGAGCCCCGGATGGTGTTTGTGACGCCGCGCGGCGGCACCGTCGGCTCGGTGGATCCCATCGCGCTGCTGCGGGGCGCCCCGAACCGGGAGGCCGCGGAGGCCTTCATCGAGTACACGCTCACGATGGAGGGGCAGAAGCTGTGGAACTTCAAGCCGGGCACCCCGGGCGGGCCGGAGCGGTT
>CAIKTR010000241.1 GCA_903830425.1 uncultured Opitutia bacterium | reverse complement strand
GCTCGGGCTGGCCATCGCCCGCTCCGTGGCCGAAATCGCCGGCGGCCGGCTCATCCTGCAGCCCGGCCCCGCCGGGCGCGGCCTGCACGTCACCCTCGATCTGCCCCCCGCCGTGGAAATCTGAGCCGGCCCGCGCGCCGGTCGCCCCTCCCCCGCGGCGAAGGTCGTGGGATGGCTGACGGGCCCGGGGCGGAGGCCCCGGCGGCCGCCAAGGCGCTGGTGGATGACGGCCCCCTGGGCTTGAGACTGCTCAATCTGCCTCCAGGGCCGAGCAGCTCACCATCAGGCCCTTTACCCGCGCAACGATTGCGGCCGGCTCGACGATAGGCGGGAGCGGAATAGGCATGGCCTTGAGCTTCGTTCCATTAATGTTCGCCTGCCCGTTTTGTGTGAATCACGTCTGGCTCGATGCCCTCGGTGCGACAAATCGCGCTGTTGAAGAAATACGCGGCGAATTCCAGGACGGGTTTTTCATGCCAACGAACTCTGATGAAGGATGATGCGATGGTGCAGGGCTCAGCGCGCCGATCGCCGGCGGACTTTCCGACCAACTCATAGAAGTTGGACCAGTTGAAAACGCTGTCGCCGGATTCGTCGCAGTTGCGCGGTCGCATCACCAAGTTTTTCGCGCACAGGGGCGGCAGATCCTTGATCTGGGTCAAGGCTGGGCCCTGGGGTTGCGTGTAGTCTAGACGGCACATGCAATCGTCTACCGCACCGTCATCACGTGCTAGCAGGCTCTGGCGCCTTCTTTCTGTCCTCGGGCTCGCCGGCAGCACTCTCCTGCTGGCCGGTTGCGGTTCAAAGGAAGAAGCTGAAATAGCCGCAAAAGCAGCCCCTACGCCAGCCGAGCTCGTGGCGCAGCAACCCGAGGTTCACGGGGTTGAGATCAAGGCAGTGGAAATGACCAAGCCTCTCAAGCCGGAGTGGGTGGCGGCAGGCAAGGCGATCTACGAGATGAAATGCCTGCCTTGCCACAAGCTGACTAACGTCCGGCTCGTCGGCCCTGGTTGGGCCGGCGTCTCCAAGCGCCGCCAACCGCTTTGGATCATAAACATGATCACCAACGTGGACATGATGTTGGCCAAGGATGAGGAAGCCCAAAAGCTCCTTGAACTCTGTCTGGTCAGGATGCCGAACCTGAGCATCTCTCCTGAGGATGCGCGCTCGATTCTTGAGTTCATGCGCAGCAACGACGGCGAACCCTGACCGCACTTTCTCAACCCCCTCTTTCCCAGTCTATATCATCATGAACAAGCGCAACCTACTGCTACTTGCAGGCGTGCTGGTGCTCTCCGGCCCCGCCTTTGTCACCGGGTGCAAACCCAAGCAGCTCATCACGCAGGTCCAGAGCGGCGTGGCCGAAAAAGTGTATGTCGCCCCCGGCAAACACGATGAGTTCTACAACGTCGTCTCGGGCGGCTTTAGTGGCGGCGTTGCTATCTACGGTCTCCCCTCCGGCCGGCTCTTCCGCCAGATCCCCGTCTTCTCACAAAACGCCGAGTCCGGTTACGGTTATAGCGAAGAGACGAAGCCGATGCTCAACACCTCGTTCGGCTACCAAGTCTGGGACGATCAGCACCACGTCAGTCTGTCCACCACCAAGGGCGAACATGATGGCCGCTGGATCTTCGCCAACGGTAACAATACGCCGCGTATTGCCCGCATCAGTTTCGAAACCTTCCGCACCGAGGAGATCATCGAGATTCCGAACAGCGCAGGCAACCACTCCTCGCCCTTCATCACCGAGAACACCGAATACACCGTCGCCGGCACGCGCTTCGCCTACCCACTCGACGACGAGGGCGCCAATCCCGACGTGCCGCTCGACGATGCCAGCTTCAAGAAGAACTTTAAGAGCGTGGTGAGCATGATCGCCGTCGAGCCCAAGACCGGCCGCATGAGCATCGCCTTCCAAGTGCTGCTGCCCGGCATCGACATCGACTTGGCGCGCGCCGGCAAACTCAAGTCCCACGGCTGGATTTTCTTCTCCTGCTACAATAGCGAGCAGGCCCACACGCTGCTTGAGGTCAACGCCTCGCAGAAGGACAAGGACTTCATCGTCGCGATCAACTGGAAGCAGTGCGAAGAGTATGTGAAGGCCGGCCAGGGCCGCAAGTCGCACGTCAAGTATGCGCACAACGTCTGGGACGAGCGCACCCACAGCGCCACGTCCACCTTCGAGAACCAAACCATCGTGCTCGATCCCACTCAGCTCCCCGGCATCGCCTACCTCATGCCCTGCCCGAAATCTCCGCACGGCTGTGACACCGACCCGACCGGCAGCTACATCGTCGGCAGTGGCAAGCTCGCCGCGATCATCCCGGTCTTCTCGTTCGACAAGATGCTGCGGGCCATCGCGGCTAAAGATCTCGAGGGTGAGTTCGCCGGCCTGCCCGTCCTAAAGTATGCCTCCGTGCTTCATGGCGAGGTCAAGAAGCCGGGCCTCGGGCCGCTCCACACCGAGTTCGACGGGAAGGGTTTTGCTTACACATCGTTTTTCGTCACCTCCGAGCTGGTGAAGTGGAATATCGCAACGCTCCAAGTCGTCGACCGCGTTCCGACCTACTACTCCGTCGGTCACATGAGCATCCCCGGTGGCCCCACCACCAAGCCCCACGGCAAATACGCCATCGCCTACAACAAGATCACTAAGGATCGCTACCTGCCCACCGGCCCCGAGCTCACGCAGTCGGCGCAGCTCTTCGACATCACCGGAGAAAAAATGAAGCTCCTCCTCGACTTTCCGACCGTGGGCGAACCGCACTACGCCGAGGCCCTCCCGGCGACCTTGGTGGAGCCGAAGTCGAAGAAATTCTACAAACTCGAGGAAAACCAGCACCCCTATGTCACCAAGAGCGAGAAGGACGCCCGCGTCGTCCGCGATGGCAAGGTTGTCCACGTTTACATGACGGCCATTCGCTCCCACCTCGCCCCGGACAACATCGAGGGCGTGAAGGTCGGCGATGAAGTCTACTTCCACATTACCAACCTCGAACAGGATTGGGATGTGCCGCACGGCTTCGCCGTCAAGGGCTCGGGCAACTCCGAACTGCTCATCATGCCTGGCGAGACCGCCACCCTGAAGTATGTGCCCAGCCGGGTCGGCATCGCGCCTTTCTACTGCACCGACTTCTGCTCAGCGCTGCACCAGGAGATGCAGGGTTACCTCCGCGTCTCCGCCGCCGGCTCCGACGTGCCGTTGACGTTCGGTCTCGGCGACACCGCCAAGCCCTAAACCTCGCTCGCGATTCCCTCCGCCCGTTCCCGTTGTAGTCCCTGGTGACCGCAGCCGTGCGGGCGACCTTTTACCGTTTCGCTTTAATGGAAACCCTCCGCCCGGTCACCCGCCTCCTGCTGGCTCTGGCGGCGCTTTCGCTCGTCGCCACGTTTTTCCTGCCTCTGTGGCAGATCCAGTTGTGGGCACCGCAGTATCCCGAGGGGTTGACCATGAAGATCTGGCTCCACCGGATCAGCGGGGACTTCGACATCATCAATGGCATCAACCACTACATCGGCATGAAGTCGATCAGGGCGGAGATGTTTCCGGAGTTCAAAATCATGCGCCCGCTTGTCGGCCTCGTGATCGGGCTCGGCCTGCTGCCAGCCCTTACGGGTCGCCGGCGCTGGCTGTATCTCTTCGTCCTCCTTCTCTTCGTGGGTGGCGCACTCGGGATGCTCGACTACTGCCGCTGGGGCTACGACTACGGGCACGACCTCAACCCCAAGGCCGCCATCTCCGTCCCCGGCATGTCGTATGAGCCGCCGCTCATTGGCTACAAAAACCTCCTCAACTTCGTCGCCTACTCCGGGCCCGATTACGGTGGCTGGGTGTTCATCGGCGTCGGCGTTGTCGCGGTCGTGTTGTCCGGCTGGGAATGGCGGCTCGCCCGGCTCCTGCGTGCGCAAAAATGATGACCCCGCCCCGCCATGTCCTGCTGCGGGCCGCGGCCCCGCTCGCCTTGACCCTGTTTCTCGCCGGATGCGACGCCGGGCCCAAGTCCATCCGCTACGGCCAGGACGAGTGCGCCGAGTGCAAGATGACCCTGGTGGATCAGCACTACGGGGCCGAACTCATCACCCCCAAAGGCAAGATCCTCAAGTTCGACGACCTCGGCTGTCTGCGCACCTACCAGCAACGCGCCCCCAAGGCCCCCGGGGTCGTCCCCCGGCTCGTGGTCATCGAGTTCAATCAGCCCAATACCTTTCTTCCCGTCGAACAGGCGTTTTTTCTCCGCCACGACCGTTTGCGGTCTCCGATGGGCAGCGGGACCGCCGCCTTTGTCACCGAGGCGGGGTTGGAAGCCACGCGCCGTCAGCTCGGTGGCGGCGGCCAGCTCCTCCGCTGGCCCGACGTCATGCGGACCCCCTGACCGCCCTATGCACCGGCTCCGGCTGATCGCTCTCCTCGGCTTGGCGCCATCCCTGACCCCGGCGGCTGAACTGCACGTCGGCGCCGGCCAAACTTTCGCCAGCATCCGCCCCGCGCTCGCCGCCGCCCGCGCGGGCGACACGATCTTCGTCCACAGCGGCCTCTACCGCGAAGGCAATCTCCTCGTGGGCAAACCTGTTGCCCTCGTCGGCCTCGACCGTCCGCGGCTTGACGGTGGGGCCACTGCGGAAGTCCTCACCATCACCGCCTCGCAGGTGACCGTCCGCGGTTTCGCCGTGCAAAACGGCGGGGCGGCCAGCCTCGCCGACCTCGCCGGCATCAAGGTCCACCACGCGAGCCACGTCACCATTGAGGACAACCGGATTTCTAATTGCAGTTTCGGCATCTACCTCTCCAAGGCTCACGACACCGTCGTTCGGAGCAACGAGATCGTCGGTATCCCGGGCCAGAACAACGAAGGCAATGGCATTCACGCCTGGTCCTGCGCGGGCCTTGAACTCGACCGCAACCGCGTGAGCGGGCAACGCGACGGCATCTACCTCGAGTTCACGACCGATTCCGCCATCACCCGCAACCTCGTCACCGACAACCTCCGCTACGGTCTCCACTTCATGTCCTCCCACCGGAATACGTATCGGGGAAATTCTTTCCTGTGCAATGGGGCCGGCGTGGCCGTCATGTATTCCCACGAGGTGCGGATGGAGGCCAACCTCTTTGGCCGGAGCTGGGGCAGCGCCGCCTACGGTCTCCTCCTCAAGGACATGGCGGACAGCCAGATCGTCGGCAACACCTTCGAATCCAATTCTACCGCCGTCACCATGCAGGGGGTCACCCGCATGACCGTCGAGCGCAACCTGTTTCGGGAAAACGGCTGGGCCCTGCAGGTCCAGTCGAGTTGCACCGACAACGTTTTTTCGGGCAACAATTTTGTCGGCAATTCCTTCGACCTCGCCACCAACGGCCAGCTCGATCTCAACCGCTTCGACGGCAATTACTGGGATAAAGCCGAGAACTTCGACCTCAACCGCGACGGCGTCGCCGACGTGCCCTATCGCCCGGTCAGCCTGTTCGCGATGCTCGTCGAGCGCATGCCCTCGGCGCTCCTCCTGCTCCGCAGCCCGCTCGTCCATTTTCTCGACCGCGCCGAGCGGATTTTTCCGTCGCTCACCCCCGACCGCCTGATCGATCCCCATCCGGTGATGCGCCCGCATCCGCGGTGAGCCCGCCACCCCCCGCCGCTTTTCCTGAATCAAACCTCAACTCATCCGCATTCAGTGTCATGAAAAATACCCAGCTCGTCTGCTCTCTGTTCAGCGCCACCCTCGCGCTCTTCGTCGTCTCGTGCTCCCGCCAGGAGCCCGCCGCCGTCACCACCGCCGTCGATCCAGCCGCGCCCAGCCAAGGTCAGTCCACCATCGCCGACAACGAGTCCCAGAAGGACATCGTCAAGGTCGCCATCGGCAGCCCTGCGCACACCACGCTCGTCGCCGCCGTCAAGGCCGCCGAGTTGGTCGATGTGCTGGCTAACTCCGGCCCCTTCACCGTCTTCGCGCCCACTAACGCCGCCTTCGACAAACTCCCCGCCGGCACCGTCGCCAACCTCCTGAAGCCCGCCAACAAGGAAGCCCTCCGCAACGTGCTCCAATACCACGTCGCCGTCGCCGTGTTCCGGCCCGAGATGCTGAAGGACGGCTTGGTCCTCGAAATGGCCAATGGCGACAAGGTTAAATTCGCGGTCCAGAACGGGAAAATCGTCCTTAACGGCTCCGCCACCGTCGTCGGCACCGTCTCCGCCTCCAACGGCATCGTCCACGTCATCGACGGCGTGCTCTTGCCCCCGGCAGCCAATTAAGTTGGCTCACCGGCGTGCTCCCGCCGCCCATGCTCGCCGCGCACGGTCTCACCAAGTCCTATGGCCGCCTCCGGGCACTCGACGCACTCAGCGTCACGCTGAACCGCGGCCAGGCGGTCGCGCTCATCGGCCCCAACGGCGCCGGCAAGACCACCTTCAGCAAGTGCGTCCTCGGCCTCGTCCGTCCTGAATCCGGGCAACTCACGCTCGACGGCGCCAGCCTGCTCGGCGACCCCGGCCTCCGCCGCCGCATCGGTTATATGCCGCAGATCGGACGCTTCCCCGCTCATCTGCGCGTCGGCCAGCTCTTCGAGCTGATGCGCGAAATCCGCCGTGGTTCGCACAACCGCACCGACGAGGATCTCATCCACGCGTTCCAAATCAACCGCATTGCGCACCAGGCCGCCGGCACGCTCTCGGGCGGCACGCGCCAAAAAGTCAGCGCCTGCCTCGCGTTCCTCTTCGATCCCGAGGTGCTCGTGCTCGACGAGCCCACCGCCGGCCTCGATCCCGTCTCAGTCGAGGCGCTCAAGGAGAAAGTCCGCGCCGTCCGCGCCCGCGGAAAACTCATTTTACTCACCTCCCATATCCTCAGCGATCTGGACGAAATTGCCACCGATGTCCTCTACCTCCTCGACGGCCGGATGCAGTTCTACCGACCGATCGCAGAACTGAAGTCCGCGACGGGCGAAACCCGGCTCGGTGCCGTCATCGCGCAGATCATGCGCTCCGCTGACCCGCGCTCCGCCCGCCCGGAGGAGACCGCCCAATGATGCTGCGGATCGTCCAATACGTGGTCGGCGACATCCTCCGCGGGAAAATCGTGCTCGGTTACACGGGGTTTCTCCTCGTCGCTTCCTTCGGCCTGTTCAACTTGGGCGGCGACACCACCAAGGGCCTCATCGGCCTCCTGAGCCTCGTGTTGCTGGTTGTCCCTCTCGTCAGCCTGGTTTTCGCGACGGTTCATTTCTACAATTCCTACGAGTTCATCGAGTTGCTTGCGGCCCAACCGCTGCACCGATCCACGCTCCTGCTCGCGCAGATTTTCGGCGTGGCGCTCGCGCTTACGGCGGCGCTGCTCGTGGGGGTCGGGTTGCCGATCATGCTGTATGCACCCACCGCCACGGGATTCACGCTGATCGCCGTGTCCCTGATGCTGAGCTTCGTCTTCACCGCCCTGGCCTTCCTCGCCGCGGTCCTCGCCCGCGACAAGGCCCGCGGCGTCGGCGCCGCGCTCCTGCTCTGGTTCTACTTCGCCCTGCTGCACGACGGGCTCACGCTCTATGCGCTCTTCCTGCTCGAGGACTTTCCGCTCGAGGGCGTGAGCCTCGGCCTGCTCTCGCTCAACCCCATCGACCTGGCGCGCGTGCTTGTGCTGCTCCAGATGGATGTATCGGCCCTGATGGGCTACACCGGCGCGATGATGAAGGAACTGCTTGGCACCGGTTCCGGCGTGGCGTTTGCCGCCGCCGTGCTCGCCGGCTGGATCGCCGTGCCGCTGGCGGCCGCCGTCTGGGTTTTTCGCCGCAAGGATCTCTAGGTGTTCCGGCCCACCAGCAGGTGCAGCGAATTCTGTCGACTCGCCACCGGGTCGTCCTCGTCGTCGGCGACGCCTACCATGGACTAGTGTTCATGAGGATTGCTCCGTGGCAGATCAGCATCGGCCGGGATCACGCTGGCGCCTGAGGGCGAATGGATGAAGCAGATTGCTCGGAACCTGACGATGGTCGGCGCGGGCTTTTTGCACGGCGGTCGATCTCTGCTGCACGATCGCAAACGCTGCGCCGCAAAAAAAGGCGCGTTTCACCCCTGATGATAGGCGGCGGCGAGGAGGCCGAGCTGGATCACGCCGAGCCCGGCCTCGAGGAAGCCCACCTGGCGGGCCGGCCAGGCCGGCCGGAACGGACCGACCAGCCAGCCGGTGCGCAGGCCCAGCAGGACGCTCACCGCCACCGCGGCCACCGGCACCAGGTGGTGCTGCGCGAGGAGCCCGGTCAGCGCGGCGGCGGCCGTCGCCGCCGCCAGCGGGGACCGGAGGTCCGCGGGCTGCCCTTTGCCCAGTCGGAGATAGGCGCGGACTGTCAGCACCGTTGGCAGGCTGCGGCCCAGGGCGAGGGCGGCGAGGGCCAGCGCCGCCGGCGCCGGCCAGCCGGCGAGCGTGGCGCCGGCGGCGGGCAGGAGGGCGAAGGCGGTGCTGCCGGCGAGTTCCGCTTCGGCCTCGCGCAGGGCGTGGCGCCGGTCGAACCACAGGAAGAGCCCGCCGCACGGTGCGGCCAGCAGCAGCGGCCAGAGCGCGCGGAGGGAGCCGAGCTCGGCGGCGCCGACCAGCGCGAGGCCGGCGAACAACCCCAGCCCGAGGGCCCAGCGGCCGGCCGGCCGGCGGCGGGGATCCTCCGCCGGCAGGGTGGTGGCCAGCTTGAGCGGCCGCCGGGCGAAAAATCCCGCGGCGGCGGCGAGGGCCAGCGCCGCGCCGGCCGCTGTCGGGGCGACCAGCAGCATCAGGGCCAGCGGTTCCAGCGCCAGCGACCAGCTGCCGTGCTCCTTCGGCAGGAGGAGGGAGCGGAGGGTGGACGTCGGGGCAATCATGGGGCGTCAGTATCACCTAGGGCGCCCGGCGCGGCCTTGAGCGGGATCATGTTTTCCGGTCAGCCGGGGAAGGCCGGGCGCGGCTAGTCCGGCAGGGGCCGGCCCCGGGTTTCCGGCGCGAACCAGATAAGGCCCAGGCCGACGGCATAGATCAGGGTGATGACCGCGCCGGCGCGCGCATAGCTGCCGTCGAACTGGCGCATCAGCGCGCCCATCTGCAGCGCCCCGACCGCCGCCAGCACCCGCCCCGCGTTGTACGCCAGGCCCTGCGCCGTCGCCCGCACCCGCGTCGGGAACAGCTCCGGGAGATACAGCGGCAGCCAGCCGAAAAACGACGCCGTCATCGCGCCGACCAGGCACGACAGCGCGAGAAACGCCGGGCCATAGCTCCACCCGCCGCGGAACAGCAGCGCGCAGCTTGCCAGCGAGCCCAGGCACATGCCGCCATAGGTGAGGCGCCGGCCAAAACGCCCGCCGGCCCAGGCCCCCGCGAGACAGCCCGCGATGGCCCCCAGCCCGGCGAGCAGCCCGGTCCAGGCCTTGGCCTGCGGCTGCGCGCCCCCGGTGAGCTGGTCGGCCCAGAGCGGGAGCCACTGCACCGTGCCCCACGTGCCGATCAGCACGACCGCCGTCAGCCCGGTCGCGACCAGCGTGACGCGCCGCAGCCCCGGGGCGAAGATCTCCCGCACCGGCCGGGCCGGCGCCGCGGCGGCGGCGTGCCGCCAGCGCTCCGACTCGGGCACAAAGAGCCGGATGAAGAGCGTGAGCAGCGCCGGCAGCGCGCCCACCAGCACGACCCAGCGCCACGAGTGCACCGTCACGGAGAAAAACAGCCCGAGGGTGGCGATGAGGGCGAAGCCGACGTTGGCCGCCGCCCCGATGATGCCCGCCAGCATCGGCCGGAAGCGCTCGGGCCAGACCTCCATCACCAGCGCCACCCCGAGCGACCATTCGCCGCCCATGCCGAGGGCCGCGCAAAACCGCAGGAGCGCAAGGTGCCACGGGGTCTGGGCGAAATAGGCCAGCCCGGTGAACAGCGAATAGGTGAGCACGCTCAGGCTGAGCGCCCGCACCCGGCCCAGCCGGTCGCCCAGCCAGCCGAAGGCCAGCCCGCCCGCCGCGGCCCCGAGCAGGAACGCCGCGGTGATGACGCCCATCCAGTGGCCGACCAGGGCGTCCGACACGCTCCCGCCGGCCTGCATCTGCTGCAGCGCGGGCCGGGCCACCAGCGGGAAAAGCCCCATCTCCAGGCCGTCAAACATCCAGCCCAGCAGGGCGGCCGCGAGGGTGAGACGCAGCGTGCGGGCAGTCGCGGGGGCAGGGGC
>CAIKTR010000240.1 GCA_903830425.1 uncultured Opitutia bacterium | reverse complement strand
TGATGGTCGTGGGCCGCATGGTGGCGGGCGGGGCTATTTGAGGACGAGGCGGACGGCGACGCGGAGGGTGCCGCTGCGGCCGGCCTGACGGAGCGTGAGGATGGGCTGGGTCGCGGCATGGCTCCAGCCGAACAGGCTGCCGTGCGCCTGGGCTGCGACGGAGTCGAGCAGCCGGTTGCTGGCGCCGTGGTAGACATTGTCGACCCGGGTGCGGCGCGGGTCCTGCAGGGGCAGCTCGTCGAGCACGGCCTCGACGCCGGGCGGGATCTGCAGTTCGGCCCGGGCGCGCCGGCCCTCGATGATGATCTGGTCGCCCTCGCGGCGCATCGGCAGGTGGGTGGTCCAGAGAAAGTTGACGCCCCGGCCCTGCGCCACGGCCCACTCGTCGGTGATGACGAAGGTGTCGGGGGCGGGGGAGTCCCAGGTGCGCTGCCAGCGGGTGAACCAGCCCTCCCAGCCCGGCGTGGCGTCCAGGGTGGCGTGAAACCGCGTGGCATCGCCGGAGCCCTCCGGCTTGATGTCGGCGAAGATCGGGTTGGCGGGGGCCGGGCGCGCGTCGTCGCTCCACGGGATGAGCATGGTGTGCCGCTCGGCGTGCTTGAGCATGGTGGTGACGGGATTGGCGTAGTCGAGGACGCCGAAATCCAGCGCGAAGCTGTCGCCGGCGAACTCGAGGATGAAGCTGCCCTTGTCCTCGTGCTGGTGGTCGCCGCCGGAGCGGTTGCCCATGATGAAGAGTTTGACGAGCTCGCCCTGGTGGCGGCGGACGGAGCACATCATGCCGGTGTCGGGCATGGAGCAGAACGGGGCGAGCGGCGGGCCCTCGGCGGGGATCTCGCGATCGAGCCGCAGGGCCAGCAGCAGGGGGGCGGCGGCGGCGCGGCGCAGGGACTTGCGGTAGATGGTGACCCAGTGGGACTGCGGCATGAGCCAGGCGAGGAAGGCGAGGCCCTCGCTGACCGGGAACATGGAGTCGGCGACGAGGAGCATGTCCTGGCGGTCGTCGGTCGAGTAGAGCATCTCGGCGAGGCGGTCGGTGCGGAGGAGGGCGGGGGCGATGAGGGAGCGGGGGTCGAGGCCGCGGCCGCGGGCGTAGAGGGTGGCGCAGAGGAAGGCCTGGCGCGCGGTGTAGGTGAAGTAGGAGACCCCCTCGAGGTAGCCGCCGTCGGGGAGCAGGCACTGGGCGAGGTTGTCCTGCAGGTCGGCCCAGGCGCGGTCGGTGTGCGCGGCGATGCGGGAGGTCTCCGGCTTGGGGTAGTGGCCGAGGCGGGCCGGCATGGTGTGCTCGAGCAGGAGCAGGCCGTAGATGCGGGCGGGGGTGATCCACGCGAGCTGGTTGCCGTAGTACATGTATTCCCACCACCACGAGGCCTGGCAGAGGGCGCCGTAGCCCTCGATGGCGATGCGCTTCAGGATCAGCTCGCGGCCGAGCGGGGTGAACCACTCGCCGCAGAGGTCGAGGATCATGGCGCAGTCCCAGGTGGCGATGGCGGAGACCCCGCCGCGCTGCTCGGAGGTGCTGCCCCGCAGGTGGGACCAGAAGCTGTCCTCCCAGTGGCCGCAGTGCACGATGCTGAGCGCGAAGCGCGCCGCGAGGCGGCAGAGGGTCTTGTCCCGCCAGAGCACGCCGGCCTGCGCGGCGACCGGCCCGTGGAGCGAGAGCAGCTTGTGGAAGTCGCGCTCCCGCCGCAGCGTGTTCTGGTTCCAGTAGTTCATGTGCTCGCCGATCAGGCTTTCCGGCCGCACCGGCCGGGCGTAGTCCGCGCCGGCGCGCAGCTCCGCCGCCGCGGGGGAGTCGGCGAAGTCGCGGCGCACGGCCTCCAGTTCCGCGGCGTTGACCAGCAGCCCGTAGGTCGGCTGGAAGGTCGGCTCGAACTCGGGCGGCTGGAGGTATTTGTCCCAGCCCTCGTGGTAGCCGGCCCACTGGGCGAGGTGGGACTTGAGGCGGCCGGGGTGCTGCAGGCCGAACCAGAGCAGCCAGCTGTGACCGGCCACCGGGTGGGGGTTGCGGACCTCGACGGTGAGGGAGCGGAGGCGGGTGGCGCCCTCGAGCGGGAGCCACTCCTCGCGGCGCAGGGCGCCCAGCCGCTCGCCGGTGCGCCGGCGCGGCCCGGCGTCCGTCTCGGCGGCAATCGTGATGACACTGTCCTCCGGCAGGTTGAGGCAGACGACCACCCGCTCGTAGTCCGAGCAGTCGAGGTCCGCGTAGCGGCGCTGCATGCGCAGGACGAGCCCGTCGGGGGCGGGCCGCTGCCATTCATAGGTGTAGAACGCCCAGCCGGGGGCCTGGCTGGTGCCGGTCGCGCCGGGGGCGTCGAAGGTCCAGGACTCGACTTCGCGGAGGTGCGGGTCGAAGAACGGCTCAAAAATGGCTTCGGCGCTGTTGATGGCGATGAGGTGCATGGGAGTGGTGGGGGCGGCGGCCTACCCGGCGAGGAGGCGTTGCAGGGCGGCCGTGAGCAGGTCGTCGATGCCGGGCTCGCTGAGGGCGACGCTGACCTCGTAGCCGCCGTGGGGATATTCCTCCTTCACGGGGATGTACCAGGGGGCGCCGTCGCCGTAGGCCGCGGTGCAGACGAAGGCGCCGGGCTGCAGCTGCTGGGCCCGGAGCTGGTATTCGACGAACACCTCGCCGGGGAGGTGGAGCAGCTTGACGTCGCCGAGGTGCAGGGCGCTGAGCGCGAGCGGGACTTTCCGCTCGAGCCGCCGGAGCCAGGGCAGCTGGTAGGCCGCGAGGTTGCGGGTGAGCACGGAGTTGGTCTTGGTCGCGACCTGCTCGGCGATGGCGGCGGCCTGCAGCGATGCGCGGGGGGCGGGGAGGATCGCGTCGGTCTGCCAGGCGAGGGTGGTCACGGGGGCGCGGGTGAGATTCGCCTCCGAGGCGACGAGGCCGGCGTAGAGCCGCTGGGTCAGGATCGGCCGGACAGCGGGGGAGCCGTCGTTGTATTTGCCGGCCGAGATGTTGCCGGCGCAGCCGGTGAAGTAGAGGTGGAGGCAGTCGGGCTCGTCGCGCTGCCGCTGCTTGCGCGCCAGCCCGGCGAAGTCGCTGGTGACCCGGCCGTCGGCGTAGTAGCTCATCGGGTGGGTGGCGTAGTAGTGCAGGGCCGCCACCTTCTGGGCGCCGTCGAAGAACACGACCGTCTTGCAGCACGGATCGATCAGCCCCTCCGGCAGGGCGATCAGCGCGGGGTCGCGGCAGGCGCTGCCCCGCATGGCGAGCACGCGTCCGGTGGCGTCGCGCTGGACGCGGCGGTTGGAGGCGAGGCCGGCGACCGGGGCCTGGCCCCAGCCGAGGTGGGACACCGGCCGGGCGCGCGGGATGGCCTGGGCGACGGCCTGGCGGGCCTGGTCGAGGCAGCGCTGGAAGAACCCGAGGTCGATGATGTGCGGCAGGTCGCCCTCGGCGGCGACGATCCGCTCGGTTTCGAGACAGGCGAAGGGGGCGTTGTGCTGGTGCACGCAGTGCACGGTCACGCGGTCGACGGTTGTCCCGGCCGCTTCGGCCAGGGCCCGGCACCACTCGGCGTGGGCCTCGTTGAGCAGCCCGGTCCAGTCGACGGCGCACAGCACGATGGGCGGGCCCGCGCCGAGCAGCACGACCCCGAGGGCCTCGAGGGCATCGTCCACCGCCTCCACCGGCTTGATCCACCCGCCGCAGCAGGAGTGGCCGAGCGGCGGGGTGACCTCGAACCGGAACGGGGCGAGGTGCAGCCCGGCGGCGCGGATGGCGCCGGCGGGCGGGGAGGCGGGCGGGCGGCTCATCGCCTAGCGCGCGAGGCGCCCGGCCACGGTGCGGACGGCGCGGGCGACCTTGTCGAGGTAGGCGTCGCTCATCGCCTCGTTGAGCTTCAGCACGAGGCAGTCGGCGAGGATGGCCTCGGCGGTCGGGCAGTGGACCGCGCGGTAGTCCATGGCGGTCAGGCCGCTGTCGCGGACCGGCCAGGCGCCGCCGAAGAAATTATGGTTCTGGAAGACCGGGTAGCGGTAGACCGGGCGCGGGATGTAGCCGGCGCCGCAGCTGACGCCCTCGGCGGTGAGGGCGGCGGCGAGGGTGGCGCGGTCGACGCGGAAGCTGGGGAGGTCGAGCCGCAGCAGGTAGAACCAGTAGCTGTGGGTGTTGCCGGGGGCGACGTACGGCAGCCGCAGGCCGGGGGTGCCCTCGAGCAGGGCGGTGAGCCGGGTGCCGGCGTGGTGGCGGCGGGCCACGATGTCGGCGAGGCGCGTGAGCTGCGCGGCGGCGACGGCGGCCTGCGGCTCGCTCATGCGGTAGTTGGGCGCGAGGTCCTCGGGGTCGCGGCCGCCCAGCACGCGGTTGTAGGACTTGTCGCCCCATTTGGAGAGCCCGGGGCCGTACTCCTCGCGGTTGGTGCCGACGAGGCCGCCGTCGCCGCAGCCGATGTGCTTGAAGTCGTTGAGCGAGTAGCAGCCGAAGTCGCCCAGCAGGCCGACCGGCGTGCCCTGGTGCCGGGCGCCCCACGACTGGGCGCAGTCCTCGATGATGGCGAGCTTGTGCTCGCGGGCGAGGGCGAGGAGCGCGGTCATGTCGCACGCGTTGCCCGCCAGGTGAATCGCCATGATGGCGCGGGTCTTCGGGGTGATGGCGCGGCGGACCGCGGCGGGGTCCAGGTTGTAGGTCCGCGGGTCGAGGTCGGCGAACACGGGCACGCCCTGCTGGTAGAGGATGCCGATGAGGGAGCCCATGTCGGTGATGGGGGCGACGATGACCTCCTCGCCGGGCCGCAGGCGCAGCGCGCCCACGGCGATGTGGAGCGCGGCGGTGCCGGAGGAGCAGGGGAAGGCGTACTGCAGCGGGTAGTGCCGGCGGAACTCCTCGAGCAGCGCGGTCGTCTGCGGGCCCTTCCAGTAGAAGAGCGAGGGCTGCTGGAGCATGGCGGTGAGCCGGGCGAGTTCGGGCGCGCCCCAGCGGACGGGGAGCGGGACCGGTTCGTCGACGATGGGCGGGGTGGCGGGGGAGGTGCTCATGGCGGGGAGGGGGGGAGCGGGCGGTGGGACGAAGGCGGGGGTCAGAGGTCGAAGAACCGGCGGGCGTTTTCGGAGCCGATGAGGGTCCGGGCGCGGGCGGGGATTTGGGCGAAGGTCAGCTTGCCGACCTCGCCGCGGGTGGAGAGGAGGGGCGTGCAGGTGCCGAGCATGAGCTGGCGGGCGGGCACCTTGGGCAGCATGAACTCCAGCGTCTTGAAGGTCTCGCAGAAGGCGATGTCGGCGGAGAAATTGCGGTGGACGGCCGCCAGTTTCTCCACCTCGGGCTTGTAGGCGCCGGTGAGGAGGACGTGGTGCGACGGGAAGCGCTGGAGGAACGCCGCCAGGTCCGCGACGGGCACGCCCTTGATCCGCAGCGCGAAATACTTGTGCCGCTCGTCCTCCAGCCGGACGTTGAGCAGGAGCTTCAGCTTGGCGGCGGCGAGCGCGGCCATGAAGTCGTCCAGCCGGCGGGAGCTGAGCCGGTAGTTGTGGAAGTTGGGGAAGATCTTGACGGCGCGGATGGGGGCGGCGGCGCGGCAGATGTCCAGCTGTTCCCGCCAGGTGGCGAGGGCGGGGTTGAGGACCGGCACCGGCAGCAGCGCGGGCGTGCGCCGGGTCTGGGCGAACAGCTTGGCGTTGGCCGGCATCGGGTCGGGCAGGAGGACGCCGCCGAGGTGCGAGACGAAGGCGCGGCGGATGCCGCTGGCGGCGAGGTGCGCGGCGAGGGCGGGGCCGGTGTGGTCCGGGAGGGGGGAGAACGGCCACGGGCCGAGGTTGACGTTGGTATCGATGAGCATGGCGCGGGGCTTAGTTGAGTTTGAGATTAAGCAGGCGGGCGGTGTTGCCGAAGAGAATTTTCTGCCGCTCGACGGCGGACAGCTGGGCGCCGAGGATGCGGCCGATGGTGATGGCATTCTCGCGAACGGGCAGGTCGGACCCGTAGAGGAGCCGGTCGGGGCCGAGGTGCTCGACCGCGTACTCGACCAGGCCCTCCTCGGGCCAGCCGCCCGAGGTGTCCACGTAGAGGTTGGGCAGGGGCTTGGCCTCGAGCACGCCGCGGAAGCCGATGCCGGTGAGGTGGGCCATGATGACCTTCACGTCGGGGTTGCGCCGGGCGAACAGCGCGGTGTCGACCGGGTCGCTCTGGTGGATCCGGTCCTTGATGTTGGTGGTGCTCCAGCTGTGCTGCAGGATCGTGAAGTTGAAGGTGCGCGCGGCCTTGGCGGCGTGGCGCATGCAGGAGTGGGAGGCGTTGTTGGCGATTTCCAGCTTGATGCCGCGGAAGCCGGGCAGCGCGGCGCAGCGCTCCGCCTCGGCCATCGTGGCGCGCTCCCCGAGGCGGGGATTGAGATAGACGAACGCCGTGAAGTAGTCGGGGTGGAGCCGCGCGACCATGGCGTTCTCGTCATTGATGGCGCGCAGCTGCGCGGCATTCGGCGTGGCGCCGTAGACGAGCACGTCGCCGAGGGCGACCATGTGCACGATGCCGTGGCGGCGGCCGTGGGCGATGAGCTTTTTGACCTCGGCGGGGGTGCCCCCCTTGTGGTCGAGGACGGGATGGGTGTGGACGTCGATGATGCGCATGGGAAAACGGGAGGTGGGTGGCGGGGTTTTAGTCTTGGGTGGAGAAGAGGACGAGGTCGCGGCCGTTTTGGGAGCGGCGGACGTGGATGAGCGGCTCGCCGGCGGGGGAGGCGGGCGCGCCGGTCAGGCGGCAGTGGACGTGGTCGGTG
>CAIKTR010000239.1 GCA_903830425.1 uncultured Opitutia bacterium | reverse complement strand
TGGCCCCGGGCACCTCCCCGGTGGCGAGCTGCAGCAGCCCAAAGTGGGCGAACTGGTTGTAGTACGTCGGTCCCTGCGCGTGCGGCCAGTCCCGCAGGTCCAGATCCATGCTGCCGCTCGGGCCATAGTGCGGGGCCAGCAGGCGGGCCCAGTCGAGGAGCAGGTCGCTGGTCGCGTGGCGCAGGTCGGGCATGGGAAGGGCGAGGTTTAGGCCCGCGACTCGTGCGGGTGGTAGGCCGGCGGGGCCGGCTGCTTGCGGGGCTTGACCGGGTGGTCCTTCAGTCGGCGCGCCTTGACCGACGCCACCGTGAGCTTCCGCAGCTGGGTCAGCAGCGCCTGGAGGTCGGCCGGCAGCGGCGCCCGCAGGTCCAGCCGCTTGCCCGTGACCGGATGCCGGAAGATGAGGTGCTCGGCATGCAGCATCACGCGCGCCGGCTGCGTCTTCAGCCGCGGGTCCGGCTTCCAGCCGTAGACCACGTCGCCCAGCACCAGGTGGCCCATCGATTTCAGGTGCACCCGGATCTGGTGCGTGCGGCCGGTGTGGATCGTGCAGCGCAGCAGCGTGGCCAGCTGGCCGAAGCGCTCGACCACCTCCCAGTCCGTGTGCGCATCCTTGCCGCCCACCTCCGCCTCGACCACCGCCATCTTGTGCCGGTGGCTCGGGTTGCGCCCGATGGCCTTCCGGATCGATCCGCTCATCAGGTCCGGCGCCCCCGCCACCAGGGCGAGGTATTCCTTCTGCAGCGCGCGCTCGGAAAATTGCTCCGACAGCCCGCGGTGGGCCGCGTCGCTCTTCGCCACCAGGATCAGGCCCGAGGTCTCGCGGTCCAGCCGGTGCACGATCCCCGGCCGCTCCACGCCGCCGATGCCGCTCAGGCTGCCCGCACAGTGGGCGAGCAGCGCGTGCACCAGCGTGTCCTCCCCCGTCCCGGCGCCCGGATGCACGATCATGCCCGCGGTCTTGTTCACCGCCAGCAGGTGCCGGTCCTCGAAAATCACCTCCAGCGGGATGTCCACCGCCTTGAGCTCGGCCGGCTTGGTCTCCGGAAACGAGTACTCCAGCGTGTCGCCGCCCGTCACCGTGGCGTCCCGGACGATCGGCCGGCCCCGCAGCTTGACCAGGCCCGCGGCGAAGGCCCGGTGGAACGCCACCCGGCTGTGCTCGGGGTGCGCCAAGGCCAGGGCCTTGTCGGCCCGCAGCTGGCGAATCCCGTCCGGCAGGGTGTAAAGCGTGCTCACGTGCGGATCGTCATACGCGCGGACCTACGGCTTGGCCAGCTCCGCGATTTCCGCCCGGGCCGCCTGCCGCACCGCCGGCGCCACCGCCGCCACGTCCCAGCCGTTGCCCGCCACCTGCGCCAGCTCCGCCCGGGTGAAGGCCAGCTCCGCCGCCAGCGCGGCATACTCGCCCGTGACGCTGTTGGCGAAGCACAGCGGGTCGTCCGTGCTCACCGTGCAGCGCACCCCCGCCTGCAGCAGCCGGCGGAGGGGATGCTCGGCCAGCGTGGGCACCACCCGGAGCCCGACGTTGCTGAGCGGACACATGTCGAAGGTCACGCCCCGGTCGGCCGCCAGGCGCACCACCGCCGGGTCCTCGATCGCCCGCACGCCGTGCTGGATCCGCGTCACGCCCAGCTGCTCGATCGCCTCGCGCACGCGCGCCGGACCGTCGAACTCGCCCGCATGGCACTTGGTCACCTTCCCCGCCGCCCGCAGCCGCGACCAGACCGCCGCGGTGTCCCGCTCGGTCGGCATGGTCTCGAAGCCGTGCAGGTCCACGCCCGCCAGGCCGGTCCACGTGTGCAGCTGGTCGATCGTCGGCCGCAACGACCCCGCCAGGTCGCTGCGGAGCATCCCGGCAAAGATCCGCACCTCCAGCCCGGCCGGCACCGCCGCCCGGATCGCGGCGATGATCTCGGGCCCCGGCACCTGGATGAACTGCGTGACCGGCAGGTGGAAGCTCGTCTCCACATAGCGGACGTTCTGGGCCAGGTGCTGCGCAAACATCACCCGCGTCGCCTCGTAGTAGCGCTCCGCCGTGGTGAACCACGGCAGCGCGTTGTCCAGCAGGATGCCCTCAAATTCCGGGAACGTCGCATACCGGTAGTCCCGGCGCCGGAACGGCGGATCGGCCGGATAGCGCGCCGCGTCCCACGCCGTCAGCAGCTCGTAGGGCAGCGCCCCCTCGACGTGGAGATGCGTCTCGGTCTTGGGCAGCGCCTGGATGAAGTCGGCGAGGGCGAGTGGCATGGGGGGCTCGGTGGGCACGGGGCGGACCGCTCACGGGGACGAGGTCCCGGCGCGAGGTTCGCCCGTTCGCAGGCGGCGGCCTCAGCGGGCCGACCCGAGCAGGTAGGCCGGGTTCAGCTTGTGCAGCGACTTCGGCACAAACAGGCCGTCCTTCCGGACCAGCTTGCCGTCGAACCAAATCTCGCCGCCGCCGTACTCCGGCCGCTGGATGCACACCATGTCCCAGTGCACCTGGGACTTGTTCCCGTTCCCCACCTCCTCATAGGCCTGGCCGGGCGTGAAGTGGAAGGAGCCGGCGATCTTCTCGTCGAACAGGATGTCGCGCATCGGCTCCAGGATGTGGGGGTTGAACCCGAGCGCGAACTCGCCGATGTAGCGGGCGCCGGCGTCGCTGTCCAAGATCTCGTTCAGCCGCTTCGTGTTGCTCCCGGTCGCCTCGACGATGCGGCCCTGGCGGAACACCAGCCGGATGTGGTCGAAGGAGGTGCCGAGATAGACGGTCGGCGCGTTGTACTGCACCACGCCCTCGACGCTCTCCTTCACCGGGCACGAGAACACCTCGCCGTCCGGGATGTTGCGGATCCCCCCGCAGGGCTGCGACCCGATCCCCTTGATCGAGAACCGCAGGTCCGTGCCCGGCCCCTTGATGTGCACCCGGTCGGTCGCGTCCATCAGCTTTTTCAGCGCCGCCATGCCGGGCGTCAGCCGGCGGTAGTCCAGCGTGCAGACCTTGAGATAAAACTCCTCAAACGCCTCCGTGCTCAGGCCCGCCTGCTGCGCCATCGAGGACGTCGGCCAGCGGAGCACGACCCACTTCGTCTTGCCCACGCGGTGGTCCAGCACCGGCTTCATCAGCCGGCTGACCAGCTGGACCTTCGTGGCGGGAATGTCCGAGCCTTCAAAAATGTTGTCCGAGCCGCGCAGCGCAATGTACGCGTCCATCTTCTGCATCCGGGCCAGCTCGACGTCGGCATGCGGCGCGAACTGCGCCTCCTCCGCCCCGAGGGAGAGCTCGCGGGTGATCCGCGCCCGGTGCAGCTGCACGTAGGGGTGCGCGCCGCGGCGGCGCGTCTCGCGCATGAGGGCGATGACGATGGAGTCGGGCACGTCGAAGGCGTCAATCAGGACGCGTTCGCCTTTCTGCAGGTCGGTGGAAAAGCCCGTCAGCCCTTGTGCCAGCAGTGTGATGCGGGGATCGATAATCATGCCGCAGCTAACCCGAAAACCGCCGCGCCGTGCAAGCCCAGTTCTGGTCGGACCCGCCTCAGGCGCTCCGGGCGCCGCTCTGCGGGAAGCAAATCCGGCCCACCGCCTCGTCGAAGTCCGCCGCCCCGTGGAGGATGTCGATCTCGAGGCGCAGGTAATAGATGGGCAGCGGAAAGACCCGGCTCTGCGGGAGCCGCACCGCGTCCTTCTCGGTCGTCACCAGGCAGTCCGCCCCGTCGCGGCGGGCGAGCTCGAACAGGGCGTCCAAATCCTCGTCGGTGTACCGGTAGTGGTCGAGGAAGCGCTCGCGCGTCACCAGCAGCGCGCCGAGGTCGCGCAGGAACTTCTCGAAGCTTTCCGGCGTCGCGATGCCGCTGAACGCCGCGACCCGGCGGCCCTTCAGGTGCGACAGCGGCTCGCGCGCGCCCGGCGACGCGGGGGCGAAGCCGAAGCGCTGCAGGTACTGCGGGCGGTGCGCGCACTCGATGATGTCCGCCGTCGGGTTGTGCCGGGCGATGAGCGCCTCCAGCTCCGGGTCCCGCTCGCCGTTCGACTTGGTGAGGAAAATGTAGCTCGCCCGCTTCAGGTGCTTGATCGGCTCGCGCAGGATGCCGCGCGGCAGCAGGTGGCCGTTCCCGAAGGGGTTGGTCTTGTCCACCAGCAGCAGGTTGAGCCGGCCCTTGAGCGGCAGGTACTGGAAGCCGTCGTCCAGCACGAGGGTGTCGCACCCGAAGCGCTTGATCGCGTAGGCGCCCGCCTTCACGCGGTTCTTGTCCACCAGCACGATCACGCCGGGCAAATTGCGGGCCAGCATGTAGGGCTCGTCGCCCGCCTCCTCGCTGTCGAGCAGCACCCGCTCCCCGTCGCTCACCACCCGGGGCGGCGGCTCCTCCGTGTGGGTCAGGGCAAACCACGCCTTCTGCCAGAACGGCGGCGCCTTGCTCTTGTAGCCGCGGCTGAGGATCGCGACCTTGCGGCCCCGGTCGTGCAGCGCGCGCGCGAACTTCTCCACCACCGGGGTCTTGCCCGTGCCGCCGACCGTCAGGTTTCCCACCACCACCACCAGGCAGCCGAGCGGCTGGTCGTGCAGGATCCGGTGCCGGTACAGCCAGAGCCGCAGCTGCACCACCAGGCTGAACACCCACGACAGCACCTGCAGGAACGCCCCGTAAACCGCCGCCCCCGTGCCCGCGCGGCGCCCCAGGATCACGTCGATCGTGTAGAGCTCGAGGGCGGTGAATTTCTTCTGCGGCCAGGATTGCGACATGCGGTCACGGGAATGAAGGTTGACGCCGCCCGCCGCGCAAACTGTTTTCGAGCCCGCCGCGCCCCCATGAGCTACAAACTTTTCATCCCCGGTCCCGTCGCCGTCTCGGAAAAAACGCTCCGCGCCATGACCCAGCCCCTGGTCGGCCATCGCAGCTCCGACTTTGTCTCGCTCTACCAGTCGCTCCAGCCCGAGTTGCAGGCGCTGTTCTTCACCCAGGACCCGGTCTACCTCTCGACCAGCAGCGCCTGGGGCGTGATGGAGGGCGCCCTCCGCAACGTCGTGCAGAAAAAAGTCCTCTGCTGCATGAACGGCGCGTTCTCCGACAAGTGGCTCGACGTCGCCCAGCGCTGCGGCCTCGCCGCCGGCGCCCTCCGCTTCGAATGGGGCCAGCCCGTCGACCCCGCCGCCCTCCGCCGCGAGCTCGCCACCGGCCAGTACGACGCCCTCACCCTCATCCACAACGAGACCTCCTGCGGCTGCATGAGCGACCTCGCCGCCGTCATGGCCGTGGTCCGCGAGTTCCCCGGCGTCATCAGCATCATCGACACCATCAGCTCGTTCAGCGCCCTCGCCATCCGCAAGGACGCCCTCGGCATCGACATCATGATCGCCGGCTCCCAGAAGGCCCTCGCCCTGCCGCCCGGCCTGACCCCCTTCGCCGTCTCCGCCCGCGCCCTCGAGCGCGCCGCCGCCACCCCCGGACGCGGGTACTACTTCGACCTGCTCGAGTTCCAGCGGAACCACGCGAACGGCATGACGCCCAGCACTCCCGTCATCCCGCTGATCTACGCCCTGCAGTCCAAGCTCGAGGACATCCGCTCCGAGGGTCTCGAGACGCGCTACGCCCGCCACGCGCGGCTGAACCAGACCGTGCAGGCCTGGGGCCGCGCCCGCGGCTTCACCCTCTTTCCGGCGGCCGGCTACGGCTCCGTGACCCTGAACTGCTTCAACAACAATCTCGGCTACGACCTCGCCGCCCTCAACAAGCTCCTCAAGTCGAAGCACCACCTCGTGATCGACGGCGGCTACGGCAAGCTCAAGGGCAAGGCCTTTCGCATCTCCAACATGGGCGACGAGACCGACGCCACCATCGCCGCCTTGCTTCAGTCGCTCGACTCCGCCCTCGCGGAAACCCCCCGCCTCGCCTAGCCGGGACCGGCCGCGACCCATCGACCGCCGGTCGTTTTTCCGGCCGAAAAGCGATGGGCGCGGACCGGCGGCCAACTGGTGGCGATAAAACTAATCCTTGAAATCGCCGCGCGTGGCGCCTAACGCCTCGCGGCTTCATGAAGTCACTCATCATTGCCGAGAAGCCCTCCGTCGCCGGCGATCTTGCCAAGGCGCTCGGCAAGATTCCCAAGAAGGGTGACCATTACGAGAATGACGAGTACGTCATTTCCTACGCGCTCGGCCACCTCGTGGAGCTCGAGATGCCCGAGGACATCGACAAGAAGAAATACGGCTTCTGGCGGCTCGAGACCCTGCCGATCATCCCGGAAAAATTCGGCCTGAAGCCGATCGAGGCCTCCCGCGAGCGCTACCAGGCACTCAAGAAGCTCCTCGCCCGCAAGGACGTCACCCAGGTCATCAATGCCTGCGACGCCGGCCGCGAGGGCGAGCTGATCTTCGCGTATCTCTACCAGCTCACCAAATCCAAGCTCCCCGTGAAGCGGGCCTGGATGCAGACCATGACCGCCGGGGGCATCCAGGAGGCCTTCCAGCATCTCCGCGACGGCGAGAAGATGGCCGGCCTCGCCGACGCCGCGCGCTGCCGCAGCGAGAGCGACTGGCTCATCGGCATCAACGGCACCCGCGCCCTCACCAAGCGCATGTTCGGCTCGCGCGCCGGCAACGTCGCCTCCGTCGGCCGCGTCCAGACCCCCACCCTCGCCATCGTCTACGCCCGCGAGCTGGAAATCCGCAATTTCATCCCCCGCGGCTTCTGGCGCGTCACCGCCACCTTCGAGATCGGCAAGGGCCGCTACGAGGGCGTCTACCAGCGGCCCAACTTCAAGCGCGACGAGCAGGACGACCACGACCGCATCGACCGCCTCTGGGACCAGGCCCGCGCCGCGGCCGTCCTCGCCGCCGCCCAGGGCCAGCCCACCGCCACCGTCGCCGACGAGAAGAAGGGCAGCACCCAGGCCGCCCCCCGCCTCTACGACCTGACCACCCTCCAGCGCGAGGCGAACAACCGCTTCGGCCTGCCCGCCCGCCGCACCCTCCAGATCGCCCAGTCGCTCTACGAGAAGCACAAGGCCATCACCTACCCCCGCACCGATTCCCGCGCCCTGCCCGAGGACTACATCCCCACCTGCCGCGAGACGCTCACCAACCTGCCCGGCGACCTCGGGACCCACGCCCGCCACGTGCTCAGCGCCGGCTGGCTCCGCCCGAACAAGCGCATCTTTAATAATGCGCAGATTTCCGACCACTTCGCCATCATCCCGACCACCACCGCCGCCACCCACCTCGACGAGATGGAGGCCAAGGTCTACGACATGATCGCCCGCCGCTTCGTCGCGGCCTTCTACCCCGCGGCCGAGTTCGACGTCACCACCCGCACCAGCACCCTCGCCGGCCACGACTTCAAGACCGAGGGCAAGGTCCTCACCGCCCCCGGCTGGCTCGCCGTCTACGGCAAAAACACCGTCGACGACGACTCCCCTGACTCCAAGGCGCTCCCCGCCCTCACCGCCGCCGACGGCACCCCGCCCCGGGCCCGCACCGTCGAGGCCCGGCTCCACGCCGAGACCACCAAGCCGCCGCCGCGCTACACCGAGGCCACCCTGCTCTCCGCCATGGAGGGCGCCGGCAAGCTCATCGACGACGAGGACCACGCCGAGGCCATGAAGGAACGCGGCCTGGGCACCCCCGCCACCCGCGCCGACACCATCGACGGCCTGATCAACCAGAAGTACATGGACCGCGCCCAGCGCGACCTCCTCCCCACCGCCAAGGCCGAGCAGCTCCTCCAGTTCCTCTCCGCCGTCAAGGCCGACGCCCTCACCCTCCCCGCCATGACCGGCGAGTGGGAGTTCAAGCTCCGCCAGATGGAGCACAACAAGTTTCCCCGGAAACAGTTCATGGCCGAGGTCATCGAGCAGACCAAGGGCATCA
>CAIKTR010000238.1 GCA_903830425.1 uncultured Opitutia bacterium | reverse complement strand
TGGCAGCGGATGGCTGCGCTTGACGGACACCGGGGGCAATGAGGCGACGAGCGCGTATTACAACACCGCCTTCAACGCCAGCGGGTCGACCATCTACGCCAAGTTCGACTTCGAGTCCTACGGCGGAACCGGCGCGGATGGCATCACCTTCTTTCTTTTCGACGGCACGGTTCCCCTGAGCGTCGGCGCGTACGGCGGCTCCATTGGCTACGCGCAGAAGACCCTGGCGGGGGGCGGCGGCGCGGACATCAACGGGATGAACGGCGGCTACCTGGGGGTGGCGCTGGATGAATACGGCAACTTCTCGTCGGCCTCCGAGGGTCGCATCGGGGGCTACAACGGCACCACCGGGCTGGTGCCCGACTCCATCGGGGTCCGCGGTCCCGGCCAGGGGCTCAACGGCTACGCCTATCTGGGTGGCAGCAGCACCCTGCCCCAATCCATCGATTCCGTGGCCCGCCCGACCCAGACCAATTCGGTCCAAATCCTCCTGACCGCGACGAATCAGCTCACCGTCACGCTGCAGCAGGGCGGCGCCAATCCCCAGACCGTGCTGCAGATGGACCTCTCGGGTTATCTGCGGCCCGACACGCTCAAGTTCGGCTTTGCCGCGGGCTCCGGCGGTTCCACCAACATCCACGATGTCCGCAACCTGAGCGTCACCACCCTGACCTCGAACCTTTGGTCGGGCAACGGCAGCGACGGCCGGTGGGCGACCGGCACGAACTGGGATCCCACCGTCGTGCCGACCGTCGGCGCCGACATTCTCTTCGACAACACGCATGTGAGTTCGGCCCAGACCATCGACACCGGCGCCAACCGCAACGTCCGCTCCCTCTCCTTCGACGCGCCGTTCAGCTACACCCTGAACAACCACACGATCACGTTCGACAACCAGGGGGTCTCCGGCTTCTCGGGCGTCGCCGTCACCCAGACCCACGGCACGGCCACGACCACGATCAATTCGAGCCTCGCCCTGGCCAATGCGATCAACCTCCGCAACAACTCGACCGGCGGCCTGAGCCTCACGGGGGACATCGCCACCAACGGCAACGCCCTCACGCTCGACGGCACGGGCCCGAGCACCGTGCTTTCCGGGATAATTTCCGGGGCCGGCGCCCTGCTCAAGAACGACTCCGGCGCCGCCACGCTGGCGGGCGCCAATACCTATGCCGGCGGCACCACCGTCAACAGCGGCACGCTGAACGCCAACCACAGCACCGCCCTGGGTTTGGGCGACGTCACCCTCGCCGGCGGCACCCTGGGCTCCACCAACGGCGCCGCGATCGGCAACACCGTCAGCCTGACCGGCAACGCGGCCCTCCAGGGCCTCACGCTGCAGGGCGCACTGACCGAGACCGGCAGCCGCACCCTGAACCTGGCCAATGCCACGCTGGGCGCCGTCAATCTTTCCAGCAGCAACACCGGCCAGACCCTGACCGCCCAGCTGGACAACGGCACCAGCACCATCAGCGGCGTGATCGCCAACGGCGGGACCGGCGCGGGCGGCCTGACCAAGACCGGCGGCGGCACGCTCGTGCTGGCCGGCAGCAACACCTACACCGGCACCACCACGGTCAGCGAGGGCACCCTCCAGTTGGGCGCCAGCGACCGGCTGGCCGACCTCAGCGGGATCAGCCTGGGCGCCTCGGGCACCCTCAATCTCAACGGATTTTCCGAGAAGGTCGGGACGCTGACCGTCGGCGGCGGCGCGACCCTCGACTTTGGCGCCGCCGGCGGCACCAACACCTTCCTCTTCGGCACCTACGTCGCGCCGACCAGCGGCGTCCTGGTGGTCAACAACTGGTCCGCCGCCAACACCCTGGCCACCACCGTCGCCGCCGGCAGCCAGCCGACCAACGGCTCCGGCCTGAACATCAACAATTCCATCTACATCTCCGGCTTTGGCCTGGCCACCGAGGCCGCGGCGCTCTCCACCACCCTCTACGGCCCCAACTCCGGCTACCTGCTGACCCCCACGATCGCGTCCACCGACGAATGGGACGGCAGCAGCAGCGCCAACTGGAACACCGGCAACAACTGGACCGGCACGCCGGCGAACACCAAGCCCGGCACCACCCAGATCGCCGTCTTCGGCGCCCTCGGCATCGGCCGCTCCGCCGTCACGCTCAACGGCGCCAACACCGTCGCCGGCATCCGGTTCGGCACCGGCGCCTCCGTCAGCTACAGCATCACCGGCGCCAACCCCCTGACGCTGGCAGGGACCGTGCCCTACATCCAGCAGCAGAGCGCCAGCAACCAGACGCTCAGCCCGAGCTCCCTCGTGCTGTCGAACCACACCGTCGCCGACATCACGGGCGCCGGCAACCTGACGATCGGCGCCGCCATCACGGCCACCGGCAAGAACCTCATCCGGGACGGCACGGGCGCCGGCAAACTCATCCTCACCGGCAACAACTCGGCCCTGACCGGCGGCGTCTACGTCAACAACGGCATCGTCCAGGCCGGCCACACCAACGCCCTCGGCACCGGCGCGACCAATATCACCAGCGGCTCCACGCTCGAGCTGTCCGGCGGGATCAGCCCGGCCAACGCCCTGGCCCTCGCCGGCAACGGCGTCGGCGGCGCCGGCGCCCTCCACAATGTCAGCGGCACCAACACCGCCTCGGGCGCCCTCACCCTCGGGGGCGACACCCGCCTCGCCGCCGATACCGGCACCACCCTCAACCTGACGGGCAGCGTCGGCGGCGCGGGCCGCAACCTTGAGCTCACCGGGGCCGGCACGATCGGCCTCAGCCAGATCGCGACGGGCGCCGGCGGCGTGACGGTGAACTCCACCGGCACGGTCAACTACGTCGGCGGGGCGGTCGCCAACACCTACACCGGCGCCACGACGGTCAATGCCGGCACCCTCAACCTCGCCAAGAACGGCGGCGTCGCCGCCGTCGCGGGCGCCCTCGTGATCAACGGCGGCACCGTGCAGCTGGGCGCCGCCCAGCAGATCGCGGACACCGCCGCGGTCACGCTCAACGGCGCCGGCACCCTCAACCTCAACGGCCAAGCCGAGACCCTCGGCCAACTCACCAGCACCAGCGGCAGCGCCGTGGTCGCGCTCGGCGCCGGCAGCCTGACGCTCAACGGGCCGAGCAACACCATTTCCAACTACGCCGGCACCCTCACCGGCACCGGGGCGAGCAGCGTGAACGTCGGCGGCACCGGCAAGGTCTACCTCTCGGGCAACAACGCGGCCTACGCCGGCACGACCAACGTCGCCAGCGGCACCCTCAACGCCAGCGGCTCGAACAGCGTTCTCGGCACCGGCGGCGTCAATCTCAGCGGCACCGGCAACCTCCAGCTGCAGGGCGGCCTCAGCCTCGCCAACGCGATCACGCTCAACGGCACCGGCACCTCGGGCAACGGGGCGATCGAGAACGTGGCGGGCAACAACACATTGACCGGCCCGGTCGCGCTCGGCGGCGCCAGCCGCATCCAGTCCAACGCCGGCACGCTCACCCTCGCCGGCCCCGTGGCGCTCGGCGCCAGCACCCTGAACGCCGGGGGGGCCGGCACCACCCGCCTCGCAGGCCCGATCACCGGCACCGGCGGCCTGACCAAGGACGGGACCGGCGACCTCCGCCTCGGCAGCTCGGCCAACACCTTCAGCGGCGCCTCCTTCCTCAACGCCGGGACCGTTCTCGCCGAGGCCAGCAATGTCTTCAACAACTCGTCCCTGCTCACGATTGCGGCCGGGGCGGCGCTCAACCTGAACGGGCTCAGCCAGACGATCGGGGCGCTCGCCGGCGGCGGCACGGTGGACTTCGGCACGGGCGGCACGCTCAACCTGACGGGGGGCAGCGCGACCTTCGCCGGCACGTTCAGCGGCACCGGCACCCTGTACCTCGGGACGGGCGCGACGCTGACGCTGGGGGCGAATTTCCTCAATTCCGGCATCAACCTCGTCCTGGCCGGCGGGACGCTCAACCTGAACGGCAACCAGGGGACCTTCGGCAGCCTCAGCCTCACGGGAAACTCCGTGCTCGATTTTGGCGCCTCCACCGCCTCGGTGCTGAACAGCGGCTCGCTCGCGGTCGGCGGTCCCGGCCTCGCGCTCACCGTGACCAACTGGGTGGATGCCACCGACTTTTTCTATGCCCAGAACTTCAGCGGCGCGACCCCGGACACCCGGGGCGCCGCGCCGCAGAACCAGATCGTTTTTTCGGGCAATGCGGGCAACTCCACCGCCTGGCTGAGCTTTGACCACCAGGTCACGCCGGCGCCCGAGCCGGCGACCTACGGCGCCCTCTTCACCGCCCTGACCCTCGGCGTGACCGGTTTCCGCCGGCGCCGCCACCGGCGCCCGGGCGCCTGATTTTCCCCCGGCGGCGCGGCCGCCCCGGCCCGGAAAAAAACCGTGCCGATCCCCGGCTTCCGTGGTTCATTGCGGCTCCCTGCATGACCTTTGACTTCGACCACCCGCCCGGGCGCCTCGGCACCGACTCGCAAAAATGGCAGAAATACGCCGGTCGCGACATTCTGCCGCTGTGGGTCGCCGACATGGATTTCGTGTCGCCCCCCGCCATCACCGCGGCCCTGCAGCACCGCGTCGCCCACGGTCTCTACGGCTATGCCCGCCCGGTCCCGTCCACGGTCGAGGCCGTGGTCGCCGGCCTCGGGGTTCGCTACGGCTGGGCGATTGATCCCGCGTGGATCGTGTGGCTGCCCGGCCTCGTGGTCGGCCTCAACGTGATCGCCCAGGCCTTCGCCGAGCCGGGCGATGAGGTGCTCACCCTCACCCCCGTCTACCCGCCGTTCATGAGCGCGCCGAAAAACAGCGCCCGCGTTTCCACCGGGGTGCCGTTCGAGCTGCAGCACGGGGCTTGGACCATCAACTGGGACGCCTTGGAGCGCGCCGTCACCCCGCGCACCCGGCTGTTTTATCTCTGCAATCCGCACAATCCCCTCGGCCGGGTCTGGCGGCGGGAGGAGCTCGCCCGGCTCGCGGACTTCTGCCTGCGGCACCAGCTCGTCCTCTGCTCCGACGAGATCCACTGCGACCTGATCCTGGATCCGGCGCTGCCGCACGTGCCCATCGCGCTGATATCCCCGGAGATCGCCCGCCGCTCGGTCACGCTCATGGCGCCGAGCAAGACCTACAATATTCCGGGGCTCGGGACCTCCTTCGCCGTCATTCCCGACGCCGGGCTCCGGGCGCGGTTCGCCCGCGCCAGCGCCGGGGTCGTCGCGGAGGTCAACACCCTCGGCTACACCGCCTGCGAGGCCGCCTATCGCGACTGCGAGCCCTGGCGCCAGGCCCTGCTCGCCTACCTGCGCGGCAACCGCGACCACCTGGCCGCGCAGGTCGCCCGCGAACTCCCCGGCGTCACCCTCGAGGCCCCGATCGAGGCGACCTACCTGGCCTGGCTCCGGGTCGCGGCGCTCGGGCTGGCCGATCCGGTCGCGCACTTTGAGCAGCACGGCGTCGGGCTGAGCGACGGCGCCTTCTTCGGCGCCCCCCCGGGCCACTACGTCCGCCTCAACTTTGGCTGCACCCGCGCCACCCTCGTCGAGGCTCTGCGCCGGATGCAGGCGGCGGTGCGGGCCGCCGGACCCCGATGAAGCGCGGGCTCCAGGGGCTGTTCCTCGCCTTGGTGCTGGCCGCCCTCGCCCAGGGGGTGTGGCAGCACGACCGCTTGCCCGCCCGCGTGATGTCGCACTTTGACGCGGCCGGCCGGCCCAACGGCTGGATGACCCGCGACGCCTTCCTCGCCTGGCAGGCCGGCACCCTGCTCTTCCTCGCCGCCCTGTTCGAGGGGATCGTCCTGCTGCAGTCGCGGCTGCCCAAAGAGTTGGTCAATCTGCCCCACCGCGACTACTGGCTCGCCCCCGAGCGCCGTGCCACCACCGACGCGTGGGTGTCCGGCCTGGTGCTCACGATCGGCTGCCTCCTGATGGCGTTTTTCATGGCGTTGTTTCACCAGATTTACCGGGCGAACCTCGCCGGCGGGCCCCAGCCGCTGACCGGGGTGGGACCGCTGACCGCCCTCATGGGCCTGGCCAGCGCGGCCGTCATCCTCGTGACCCTCCGGCGTTTTGCGCGCAAGCCGGCGGCCTGAGCGATGCGCATCGGGCCCCTCGAGCTGTCGTCCAACCTGTTCCTGTCGCCGCTGGCGGGGTACACCAACCTGCCCATGCGCGAGACGGTGCGCGAGCTGGGCGGGCTCGGCTGGGCCACGACCGATCTCATCAACGCCCGCTCCCTGCTCGAACGCCACCCCGCCGCGCTCCAGCTCGCCGCCACCTCGCCCGTCGACCGTCCGCTCGCCATCCAGCTGTTCGGCAGCGTGCCGGAGGAAATGCGCGACGCCGCCGTCCTCTGCCAGGAGCTGGGCGTGCAGTCCGTCGACATCAACATGGGCTGCCCCGTCCGCAAGGTCGTCAAGATCGGCGGCGGCTCGGCCATGATGACCGAGCTCGCCCGCACCGCCGCCCTCGTCCGGGGCATGGTCGACGCCGTGAAGATCCCGGTGACCGCCAAGATGCGGCTCGGCTGGGACGACGACAATCTCACGGCCCCCGACCTGGTGCGGGTGCTTGAGGAGGTCGGCGTGGCGGCCATCTTCGTGCACGGCCGCACCCGCGCGCAGGGCTTCAGCGGCACCGTCAATCTCCCCGGCATCCGCCGGGTGGTCGCGGCCGCCCGCCGGATCCCGGTGATCGGCAACGGCGACGTCACCACGCCCGAGGCGGCGCGGCACATGATCGCGGAGACCGGCTGCGCCGGCGTCAGCATTGGCCGCGGCGCGTTTTATGATCCGTGGATTTTCCGCCGCACCGAGCAGTACCTGCGGACGGGGGTGCTGACCCCCGAGCCCGGCTTCACGGAGCGGGTGCGGGTGCTGCGGAACCACTTCGAGCGGTACCTGGCCTTTTACGGCGAGGCGACCGGGGCCCGGCTCTTCCGCCGGGTGGGCCCGTGGTATGCCAAGCGCTTCGGCCCGGCCAAGAGCTTCCGGCGGCGCCTCCCCACGATCACCTCGCGCGCCGACTTCGAGGCGGCGCTCGCCGAGTACCTGGCGTGGCGGGCCCCCTTCTGCGACGACCAGGGGGAGCTGCTGCCCAAGTTCCAGCCGGCCCCGCTGGTGGCCTCCTTCATGCGCGCGGAGGGCGACGGCGACGCGGAGCGCTCCGCCATCCCCGTCCCCAAGGGCCCGGTCGAACGGTGGTAGTCGTCTTGCCCCCGGCCCCGCGACGCGCGAGACTTCCGCCATGCTCCATGTCAGCCATTTCTGGGAACTGATCCTCGGCACGATCGTCGCCCTGCTGCCCCTGATCAATCCGCTGGCCTCCGCGCCCACCTTTCTCGCGATCACCGAGGGCAACACCCGGGAGCGCCGCCTGCAGCAGCTGCGGATGGCGTGCTGCTACATGGTCGCCATTCTCGTCAGCTTCCTCATCGGCGGGACCTTCATCATGGGCTTCTTCGGCCTCTCCATCCCCGGCCTGCGCATCGCCGGCGGCCTGCTGGTGGCCGGCATCGGGTCCGCGATGCTGATGGGGCCCGCCCCCGACGCCGCCGACAGCCGCGCGCAGCAGGAGGCCCGGGCCAAGCGCGACGTGTCGTTCTCCCCGCTCGCCATGCCCATGCTCAGCGGGCCCGGCGCCATCGCCGTGACCATCGGCTTCACCTCCCTCGCGACCCAGTGGATCGACTACGTCGCCATCATCCTCGGCATCGTCATCGTCGCGATCATCACCTACGTCACCCTGCGGCTCGCCGAGCGGGTTGTGCGCGTGATCGGCGTCAACGGCATGAACGCCCTGACCAAGGTCATGGGCTTTCTCATCCTGTGCATCGGCATCCAGTTTGTCGTGAACGGCATCCTCGGGATCGCCACCGACCCCGGGCTGATCCGCAGCATCCGCGACGCCGTGCTGGCGCGTTGAGTCCGGGAATAATTTCCCGCTCGGGACTGGACCCCGCCGGGGGCGGCATGCTCTAGTCGGTTTCCTCCGCCCATGCCCCGCCCCGCTTCCGGCAACCCCGGCGCCGACAGGATTTTTGCCCGCGCCCAATGGATCTGGCCCACCGACCATCGCTGGGACCTGCACAACGCCTACGCGCTCTTCCGACGGGCCTTCACGCTGGACCGCGTGCCGCGGCGCGCCCCGCTCTTCATCACGGCCGACCAGTCCTACCAGCTCTACGTCAACGGGGCCTTCGTCGGCCGCGGCCCGGCGCGCGGATTTCAGTCCCACTGGCCGTATGACGAGATCGATCTCGCCCGCTGGCTGGTGCCGGGCCGCAACGTGATCGCGGTGCGGGCGTACAATCCCGGCGGCAGCAACTTCCAGTACGTCCACCAGGGTTATGCCGGCCTGCTCGTCGCCGCGCGCTGGGGCCGCGGGCAGATC
This sequence comes from uncultured Opitutia bacterium, assembly GCA_903830425.1. Taxonomy (GTDB): domain Bacteria; phylum Verrucomicrobiota; class Verrucomicrobiia; order Opitutales; family Opitutaceae; genus Opi-474. The sequence goes on along the minus strand of CAIKTR010000238.1, from coordinate 28,003 downwards.
CCGTCCAGCGCCGACTGGAAGTGCCTGCTGCAGCCGGGCGTCCGGCGCGACGCCGTCCGGGCCAGCCTGCAGCTGTTCGCGCAGGAGCATTTTGACGCCCGGCCCGGCCCGGTGGACTGGATGAACTCCGACTTCGACGACCGGGCCTGGACCGCCCCGCGCGGCCAGGCGCCGGGCGTCCTGCCCTGGGCCAGCCTGGAGCCCCGCGGCCTGCCGCCGATGTTCGAGGAGGCCATCCCGCCCGGCCGCGTCATCGGCACGGGCGAGGGCGCCTGCGGCGCCGGGTGGGAGCAGGCGCGCAACCTCTACCTCCTGCGCCAGGAGGAGGATCATGGCCACGCGGCCGCCGCGCTGGACGCGGTGCACCTGACGGTGCCCGCCACCGGCCCGGCCCGGTTTCGCAGCTACCTGCTTGACCTCGGCCGCCCGGTCGTCGGCAACTTCGCGGTGCAGGTCGGCGGGGCGCAGGGCGGCGAGATCCTTGACCTGGTCTACACCGAGGTGATCGATCCGGAAAAACTTGCGCCCGCGCTGCGCTTTCCCGACGGCAGCAGCGTGTGCTTCAGCAGCCGGCTGACCTGCCGCCCGGGCCGCACCCAGCACCGGTTCTACCACCCGTACGGGTTTCGCTACGCGATGCTGGTGGTGCGCCAGTCCGCCGGGCCGCTGGACCTGACCCTGTGCCTCTGCCGCACGGGTTATCCGGTGACGCGCCGCGGCTCCTTCCAGAGCTCCGACCGCGTGCTCGAGCAGATCTGGGAGACCTGCGCGTGGTCCCAGCAGAACTGCATGCTGGATGCCTACGTCGACACGCCCTGGCGGGAGCAGGCCCAGTGGTGGGGCGACGCCCGGGTGCAGGCGTGGAACACGTTTCACCTGAGCGGCGACGCCCGGCTGTTCCGCCGCGGCATTTACCAGATCGGCGGGCAGACCACGGCCGACGGCCTCACCTACGGGCACGCGCCGACGATGGCGCACAACTGCGTCATTCCGGATTTCACGCTCATCTGGATGGTGACCCAGTGGGATTACTACTGGCAGACGGGCGACCTGCAGCCGTTCCGCGACCAGCGCGCGGTGGTGGAGGGCGCGCTCGACTATTTTGCGGCGCACACGGGTCCGGACGGCCTCGTGCAGTACGATGCCCGCTACTGGCTGTTTCTCGACTGGACGGACCTGCCGCTGGCGGGCGCCTCGAGCCTCTACAATGGCTGGCTCCTGATCGCGCTCGAACGGCTGGCGGCGCTGCACCGGCTCAACCGCGATCCGGCCGCCGCCGGGCGGTGCGAGCGCTGGGCCCGCCGCTTGCGCGCCAAGCTGCGCCAGCTGGTCAACCCGCGCGGCTTGCTGCGCGACGGCCGCTCGGCGAAAGGCCGACCGCTCGCGAGCACGTCGCCGCACGCCCAGACGCTCGCCCTGATGATCGGGCTGGCGCCGCAGTCGGCCGGGGTGCAGGAGCAGTTCCTGCTCGACTACCTCCGGGACGAGTCGGGTCACCGCTCCAAGCCCAGCGCCTACTGGATCACGTACGTCTACACGGTGCTGGCCGAGCGCGGCCACGGGGCCGCCGTGGTGGCGCACCTCCGGCCCCGCTGGGAGCCCATGATTGCGCAGGGCTCCACCTTTGAACTGTTCGCGGACCACCCGGCCTTCCCCATCAGCCATTCGCACGCCTGGTCCGCCCACCCGCTGTTTCACCTCATGGGGATCATCGGCGGCGTGCGCCAGGCCGCCCCGGCCTGGAAGCGGGTCCGGTTCGCCCCGGAGTTTGTGGGCGACTCGGGCGGGGCCACGATTCCCACGCCTCACGGGCCGATCGTCAGCGCCTGGCGCCGCGCGGGGGCCCGGATCGAGGTTGCCCTGACCCTGCCGCGCGGGGTCACCGCAACCGTGCACCTCCCGGGCCGGCCGCCGTTCCGCGCCACCGGCCGGAACCAGTGGACCGTCGCCGGCGGGGCCGCGGACTGAGCCCGGCGCCGGGGGCGCCGAATCGAGGTTGAACCAGTCCGGCCGCCCCGGCACGTTGCGCCGGTGCATCTGCGCGCAGCGTCTTCCGGCCTCCGTCCCTGGGCCACCCGCCTGCTGCCAGCCTGGGCGCTCGCCTGGGGGGTGCTCGCCGTGCTGCACGTCACGCAGGGCATCTGGCTGAGCGGCGGCCGGGCCTACCCCGGCGACCTGGGCGACGGCCGGTTCAACCAGCTGCTGCTCGAGCACGGCTACCAGGCGCTGCGCGGCCTGAGCGCGTGGGATTCGCCGGGGCAGTTCTATCCCCTCCGCGGGACGCTGGCCTACAGCGACACCCACGCCGGCACGCTGCCGATCTATGCCGGGCTCCGCGGCCTCTCGATCTCGCGGGAGGAGGCCTGGGCGCTCTGGTTCGTGGTCGTCGCCGCGCTCAACGCCGTCGCCGCGTTCCGGCTCTTTCGCGCCCTTGGCGTCGCGGACTGGCTGCGGGGGCCCGTGGTCTTTGCCTCCGTGGGCTCGACCACGATGGTGTGGCTCGCCGGCACGCACATGCAGATGCTGCCGATTTTTCCCGCGCTCCTGGCGTGGGAGCAGGCCGTCCGCTGGCAGGCCGACCGCCGCCCGTGGCGGCTGGCGGCGGGGTTCGGCTGGTGGGCCTGGCAGTTCGCCGCCGGCCCGTACTCCGCCTTCTTTGCCGCGGTCATCGCCGGCTGGGTGGGCCTAGCCCGCCTAGCGCTGGGACCAGCTGCAGCCCGGCCGGCCGGTACCGCCGCCTCGTCCCGCGCGCCGTGGTGGGGCGCGATCCCCGTGCTGCTGGCGGGAACCGGGCTGGCCGCCGCCACGCTGGGCCCGTATCTTTCCGCCCTCCGCGCGGGGCATGCGCGGGGACTGGGCGAGGTCATCGATCTGGCGCCCACGCCCGCGTCGTGGTTCACCCCCTCGCCCGTGAGCTGGTTTTATCCGGCCGGCTGGCCGGCCGGGCACCCCAACCTCGTCGAGCACGCGTGGTTCTCGGGCGCGCTGCCGTGGCTGCTGCTGGCCGGGTTGCTCGTCAGGGGCTGGTCCCGCCGCCGCACCCCCGCGGGAGCCTGGGCCCTGGCGCTGGGCCTGGGGGCGCTCGCCACCGCGCTGTTCTTCACCAAATGGAACGCCGCGGGCGACGGCGGCTGGGGGTGGCTCGCCGCCCGGGTGGAACCCCTGCGGGCGTTTCGCGCCGGCGGCCGCGTCGCGGGCCTGCTGCAGTTTGCGCTCGTCGGCGCCGCCGGCCTGCTGCTCACGCCCGGGCTCGCCGCGGCGCGGCCCCGCCTGCTCCGCGCCGGCTGCGTCGGGCTGGCCGGCCTCATGGCGCTCGAGAACCTCGGGCACCATCAGCCCATCACGCTGCGGTCCACGGCGCGCGCCCGCACCGCCGCCCTGGTGGCCGCGTGGCAGCTGGCGGGCGACCGTCCCGTCCTCGCCTTTGCGCCGGGCTACAGCAACCAGCCGGACGTCTGGATTCACCTCGATGCCTGGAGCGCCGCGCTCGCGCAGCACCGGGTGACGGTCAACGGCTATTCCGGCGGGCTGCCCGGTTCCCACATGCGCTTCGCCTGGAATCCCACGGCGGACAACGCGCGCGCCCTGCTGGCGGCCGCGGCGATCCCCGCGGACCAGGTTTCCCTGGTCACCCGCCTGGGCGCCGACGCGGAACGTCAGCTGGATTTTCAGCGGCTGGCCGAGCGGCAGCTGCGCGGACTGGTCGATTTCGAACTGCAGCCGTGCCGCTGGACGCTGTTCGCGCCGCTCGAGACGTTCACGGTGGACGGGCGCACGATGTATCAGTTCACCCCGCCGGCCGAGGTGTGCTTCGCCCTGCCGCCGGCGGCCACCCGGATCGCGCTCGCGGTGCGCATGCGTTCGGGCTCCTACGACGGGTCCGGCCGCTCGGACGGCGTGGGCCTGACCTGGATCCTGCGCGGCGGGGACGGGGGCGAGACCCTCCTGCGGCACGAGCTGATCAACCCGCGCGATCGCGCCGCCGACCGGGGGACGCTGGCGCGCGAGCTGGCCCTGCCGCCGGGTCCGAACCGCCTGCTCCTGCTGCGGGTCGACGCCGGGCCGCGGGGCGACACCGGGTGGGACTGGCCGCTCTTCGGCGCGCTGCGCGTGTCGTCAGGCGCGCCGCCGCCTCAGTAGCGGCGAGCCACGGTCGCGCCGGTCGAGTCCTTGAACACGATGCTCTTGGCCTTCGGGTCGACGCTTTCGAAGGTGATCCCCAGCGACGGGTCGACCGTCTCGCCCACGCGGATCAGGCGGCCGTTGATGAAGGCCCGGGGCGGCGTGCCCTGGAAAACCCCGCTGATCTTGGCATCGGCGACAAAGGTCCGGAAAGCTTGGCTCGCCTCGATCTCGGCCTGCACCGACTCGGTCGTCACGGTGACGCCGGGGGCCAGGTCGGTGGTCGCGGTGGTGACCGTGACGCCGGACTTGGACCGCGGCTTGGCCGGGCGCGTCCGAACGGGTTCAGCCGGCTCTTCCGCCGCCGGCTCCTTGAGCGCGTCGGATTCGGGGGCCGGCACCGGCACCACGTGCCCGGGCTGCGCCGGCGGCGGACGCGGCACGCGGCTGGCCGGGGCCGGATCGTTAAACTTGAACATGGCCAGGCGGATGACGGCGGCGGCGACGAGCAAGCCGACCAGCGCGACCAGCACCAGCCGGAGGACTTTCTTCCGCTGGGCGGACGCAGCCAGCACGGAGGGCGGAATTCTCCGGGGCGGGGGCCCCGGGCGCGGGGAGCCAGGGCGGATAATGGGGCGCAGCACCGGTGGCGGGGCCTCGTCCGGGGCGGACTCGGGCGCCCGCATCACGGGAAACGGCGGCGGGGCCCCCAAGGCGGGAGGCGTTTCCTCGACCGGCGGTTGGGGCGCACGGGCGGCGGCCTCGATCTGCGCCTCGGGAATCTTGATCTTGAGCCTGATCTTGGCCTCTTCCGGGGCCGGCGGTTCCGCCGGGGCGGACCCCGTCGGGCCGGGCTCAGCCGGGGCGGCGGCGGGCTCGGGTTCCTGGCTCAGCCGGGGCTTCAGTCGGATCCGCTCGCCGGCGCCGGCCGGCGGGACCAAAGGGGCCGGGTCCGGAACCGCCGCCGCGGCGGCCGGATCCGGCGCCAGCTTGGGCTTGAGCCGCAGTTTTCCGGCCTCGGACTCCGCCGCCCCCGCGACTGGCGCGGCCGGGGCATTTTCAGCCTCGGGTCGCTGGCGCGGCTTCAGGCGCAGCGAAGGGGGGGGTGGCTCGTCACTCATGAATCAGGGATAGAAACGAATTTTGCCTGCGGCGCGAAACCAAAAAGATTCCCTCGCGGTCGAACTCCCCCATGGTAACCTCTCAGCAATCAGCCTTCCCTATGAAACGTCCGCTTATTTTCTGCCTCCTCCTGCCCCTACTGCTGGCGACCGGCTGCTGGCACAGCAAGAAAAAGCCCAAGGAAATCACCGCCGTCGCCACCGACGTCGAGGAGGGCTTCAAGCAGCGCTGGATGGAGAAGCGGACCGGGGAGCTGCTGGCGCAGGGGCTGCGGATCGATATCGCGCGGCAGCAGGCCATCGATGAATTTCGCGCCCGCTACAGCTACACCCGCGCGGCGGATAAATGAGCCGTCGTGACGCCGGGCGCGGCGCCCTGGCCGCGGCCGGCTGCTATCTGGCCTGGGGCCTGTTTCCGCTCTATTGGAAACAGCTCGCCGACGTGGAAGCCACGGAGCTGATCGCGCACCGGCACGTCTGGTCGCTGGCCTTTGTCCTGATCCTGATGGCGGCCGGGGCCGGCTTCACCGAGTTCGGGGCCGCGCTGCGGTCGCGCCCGGCGCTCCGCTGGCACGCGCTCAGCGGGGTCCTGCTCACCCTCAACTGGCTGGTGTACGTCTGGGGGGTCAACCACGGGCAGGTCCTCGAAACGAGCCTCGGCTATTTTCTCGTGCCCCTGGTCAACGTCGCGCTGGGGCGCCTCGTGCTGCACGAGCGCCTGCGGCCGGTGCAGTGGGTGGCGATCGGCTGCGCCGTGGCGGGGGTGACGCTGCTGCTGCTGGGGGTGGGCCGGATTCCCTGGATCGCCCTGACCCTGGCGGCCACCTTCGGCGCCTACGGCCTGCTGCGCAAGCAGTCGCCCCTCGGGCCGCTGACGGGCCTCGGGCTGGAGACGCTGCTGCTGTTCCCCCTGGCCCTCGCCTTCCTGCTTTGGCAGCACCACACCGGCGCCGGGGCGCTGGGCCGCGTCGGGGCGGGGCCGCACGTGCTGCTCGTGGGGGCGGGCGTCGTCACCGCCATCCCGCTGCTGCTGTTTGCCTACGGCGCGCGCCGCATCCGGCTCTCCACGCTCGGCCTGCTGCAGTATCTCGCCCCGACCGTGCAGTTCATCCTCGGGGTCTGGGTGTACCACGAGCCCTTTTCCCACGAGCACGCGGCGGCGTTCGCCTTCATTTGGTGCGGGCTGGCGCTGTACACCGCCGACAACCTCTGGGCCCAGCGGCGGCTCAGTCGTGCTTGATGTCGAGCAGCTCGATCACGAACACCAGGGTGGCGTTGCGCGGGATGCGGGGCGGCTGCCCGCGCGTGCCATAGGCCAGCTCGGGCGGCACGATGATCAGGCGGCGCTCGCCGCGCTTCATCTGCGGCAGGATGTAGTCCCAGCCCTGGATCACGAGCTCCCGGCCCACCCGGAAGACAAACGGCTGGGTCGGGTCGGACATGTTGTCGAACGTCGTGCCGTTGAGCAGGCGCCCGGTGTACAGCACCGACACCAGGTCGCCGGGCACGGGCATCGCGCCCTGCCCCGCCCGCTCAATGATGTAGCGGATGCCGGTGTTGGTGGACTTGGCGGTGGGCCAGGTCTGCTCGACGAACTCCAGGTCGGCCGGCGGCAGTTTTTCACGCTGGGCGTGCAGCGCCGGCACCAGCAGCAACCCGAGCAAAAAGAGGACGGAACGGCAGCAGGGAATACGCATGGCAGGGCTTATTTACAAAAGATCAGGCGAATGACACGGATTTTTTCATGGCCGGATGCGCGGCCGCCAGCGCCAGCGCCCGGTGGAGCAGCGTCTTGCCCGGCTCCATCCGGTGCCAGGGCGAGGCGCCCGAGGGATGGGGCAAGGGGATGCAGTCGGCCGCGTGCCCCCGGTAATCGATGCGGAAGGATTGCCCGATCGTCTCGCTGAGCGGGCGCTCGCCGAGGAACTGCGAGATGGCCAGCTTGCCCACCGGCAGCACCAGCTGGGGTTGGAGCAGGGCGAACTCCCGCTCCAGCCAGGCCGAGCAGCGGGCAATCTCGTCCGGGCCGGGCACGCGGTCGCCGCCCTCGGGGCGCTTGCCCGGAAAGCAGCGGCAGACGGCCGCGAAATAAATCCGGTCGCGCACCTCGTCCTCCGTCCAGCCGGGCGCGAGGGCGAACCACTTGAAGAGCGTCTTGCCCGCCGTCCACGCGAACGGCCGGCCCAGCTTGGGCTCCTTGTCGCCGGGGGCCTGGCCGACCAGCAGCACGCGGCTCGCGGTGGCGCGGCCGACGACCACCGGACGATGCATCCGGGGGCAGCGCGTGCAGGCGCGAAGCGCCGCGAGGTGTTGGGTGACGGCCCGGAGCGGGGGAGGCATGCGCGCCGATGCTGGGGGTCGCCCCCGCCGGCGCGCAAGCCCGCTCCCGCGTCAGTAGCGGGCGCGGCGCCGGCCGCCGCCGCCGCCGAACCGGTTCCAGCCGCCCTGCCGGCTCGGCTTGGAGTGGGCCCCGCCGGGGGCCGACACCGGGACCGGGCGCGCCGTGAACGGCCGGTAATCAAAGCCCTCGAGCTTCAGCTCGGGAATCTTCTGGCCGATGAAGCGCTGGATGTCGCGGATGTCGCCGGCATTCTCCGGCGTGACCAGCGTGAACGCATCGCCCACCGCCTGCGCCCGGCCGGTGCGGCCGATGCGGTGCACATAATCCTCGGGCTTCTCCGGCACGTCGTAGTTGATGACGTGGGAGACCCCCGCGACGTCGATGCCCCGGGCGGCGATGTCCGTGGCGACCATGACCTCGTACTTGCCGGACTTGAAGCCGGCCAGCGCCTCGATGCGCTGGTTCTGGGAGCGATTGGCGTGGAGGACGGCCACCGAATGGTTGGCGGCCTTGAGCCGGCGGGCGATCTTGTCGGCGCCGTGCTTGGTGCGGGAAAACACCAGCACGCTGTCGAATTCGGTCTTGGCGAGCAGCGCCTCGAGCAGCTCGAACTTCTGCTCGGCCGCCACCGGATAGAGGGCGTGGTTCACCGAAGTGGTGACGGAACGGGCGACGCCGACCTCGATCTTGGCGGGATTGCGCAGGGCAAAGGAGGCGACCGCGGCGATCTCGGGCGGCACGGTGGCGGAGAAGAACAGGGTCTGGCGCTCCCGCGGGCAGCGCGCGATGATGTCCTTCACCACCGGCAGGAAGCCCATGTCGAGCATGCGGTCGACCTCGTCGAGGATGAGGATGTTGATGTCCTGGAGGCTGATGGTGCGCTCCTTGAGGTAGTCCATCAGGCGGCCGGGCGTGGCGACGATGATGTCGACGCCGCGCTTGAGCTCGGCGCGCTGGTTGCCGTAGCCCACGCCGCCGAAGATGGCGACGGTGCGGATGTCGGTGAAGCGGGCGAAGTCGCGGAAGGCGGTCTCGACCTGGGCGGCGAGCTCGCGGGTGGGCTCGAGCACGAGCACGCGGGTGCGGCCGTGGGCGCCGAGGCGCGTGAGCACGGGCAGCGCGAACGCGGCGGTCTTGCCGGTGCCGGTCTGGGCGGAGGCAATGAGATCACCGCCCGTGAGCACGGCCGGAATGGCGCGCAGCTGGATGGGGGTGGGATCGGTGTACCCGGCGGCTTGGACGCCGCGGAGCACGTTGTCGGAAAGTTTGAGAGCTTTAAAAGGCATGGGACGGGGCCGCCCGAGGGCGGCGGATGAAGACGGCAAAAAAGAAAAGGGACGGAGCCCCAAAGGAGCTCCGTCCCTCGAAAATCAGTTCGTTAGAACAGATCGATTAGTAGCGGCGCTCGCCACGGTCACGGTCGCCACCACGGCCACCGCCACCGAAGCCGCCACGGCCACCGCCGCCGCCGCCGAAGCCGCCACCCGGGCGCTCTTCCTTGGGACGGGCCTCATTGACGGTCAGCTGGCGGCCACCGAGGTCGGTGCCGTTCATCTTTTCCGTCGCGGCCTTGGCCTCTTCAGCCGTGCCCATGGTGACGAACGCGAAACCGCGGGGGCGGCCGGTCATCTTGTCCATGGCGACGTAGAGGTCGGTCACGGTGCCGAACTGCCCGAAAGCAGCGCGGAGTTCATCTTCGGTCGTCTTGAAGGACAGATTGCCGACGTATAGTTTGGAGTTACTCATGTGATGTCTCGAAGATCCTACCGTCCGCTGCCAGTTCCGTTCCCACCGTGGGTTTCGAAATCATCACTTAAGCCAAACGCTCAGCCAACGACTCACCAGATGCTGTCATCTAACGTTTTCTCTATCGATAAGCGTTTTAAGACACGGATTCGGGTGCCGAAGGCAAGATAAATCGCGGGGAGGGTCGGACCGGCCGGCGGTTAGACCGAGTACTTGGCCCGGATTTCCTCCGGCAAGCACGTCGCCCGGCCGGTCTGCAGGGTGACCAGGCTGTAGTCGCAGTGCCCGTCGCACACCCGCTTGCCGGTCGGCAGCTTCTCGATCTCAAACGACACGCGGCAGCCGGTCTCGGTGAAATGCTCGATCCAGGTGCGCACCACCATCCGGTCGCCCAGGCCCAGCGGGCGCTTAAACTGGAGCGCGGCCGCGGCCATGTACCAGCCGAGCCCCATCGCCGTAAACGCCGTCATGGGCAGGTGGTAGCAGCGGTCCATCTGGTCGAACCGGGCCGCCAGCACATAGTCGAGATACCGGGTGGAGTGGACGTGCTGGTAGAGGTCGATGTCGTCGGGGCGGACGGCGAGCTCGGTTTCAAACTTGGAGAAGACGTTCATCGGCTGGTGGGTGATCCGGTCACAGGAACAGCCGGTCGACTTCCCGCCGTTCCCGCTTGGTGGGGCGGCCGCTGCCCGGCTCCCGCGCCTGCACCTGCTGCCGCCGCTGCTCGCGCACCTTCTCCCACTCCGATGCGGGTGTGAGGTCCGTGCAATAGTCGGCAACCAGCGGCGCGCCGACGCGGGACGGCGGCGTCCCCAGAACCCGCAGGGTGCGCAGGACGAGTCCTTGGCGCACCGTCACGGTTTCGCCCGGGTGCACCTCGCGGGCCGGCTTGGCCGGCCGCGCGTTGATCTCCACCCCGCCCGCCTGGATCGCCGCGGATGCCAAGGCGCGGGTCTTGAACAACCGCACGGCCCAGAGCCACTTGTCGAGTCGCGCGGTCACGGTCGCCGGTCAGCGCTGCTTGAACGGATTGAAGGCCCCGCCAAAGTCGGGCATCTTGAACTCGGCGTAGCCGTCGGTGGAAAAAAGCGCGTCCGGCAGCGGCGTCCGATCGATCTTCGTGACCTCCATCCGCGAGCGCTCGGCTCCCTTGGCGTCACGCGTCACGACCCGCAGCGGGAAGAACCCGCCGTCCCGGGCCATCTGCTCCCAACCGGGCGCCGCCGGGCCCCGGCCGCCCATCGGGCCCTGGTCCGCCGGAAACATGAAGGTGCCCAGCCCCTTCGCCAGCCAGAGCTCGGTGATCTCGCCCTTCTCTCCGGCCTGCGTGTACTCCGCGGCCGGGTAGCCGGCGATCTGCTCGACCCGTCCGGTCGCCACGGGCGCGGCCGCCGGGCGCTCCTTGTATTTTTTCGCCTCGGCCAGCGCCGGGGCCATGGCCTGACGCATGAAATTCTTCTGCCCGTCCTCCTCCATGAGGATGATCATCTCCTGGCGCTTAAAATCGATGATCACCCCGCCGGTTCCCGCGCCCCGCCGGGCGGAGTCCGCGGCCATGTCGTAGCGCATTTTCCCTCCCTTCAGGGCGTAGTCGATGGCCATCGCCTCCTTTTTCTTGCCCGTGGTCATGACCATGTGCACCCGACCCTCGAAGGAGTCGGCCGCGGCAACCGCGCTCAGGGTGATCAGGGCAAACGCGGTCGCAAGCAGACCGCGGCAGAGGGCAGAGGAGGGCAGTTTCATGAAATTCAAGACCGGAGGAGGGGTGAGGGTAACTGGGCCGAGCGCCGGACTGCCGCCATGGTTTAGGGCCCGGCGGCCGACCGCAAGGCTGTCCGGCGCGCGGCCGGAAATATCCGCCAGGGACGCAGCCGTTACTTCGCCGGGACCCGCGGCAGCTCGTCCCGCAGCCAGTCATCCACCAGCGCCTTCTCAAACCGCAGGTTGTCGTCGCGGTTGATCGACAGCTTCATCATGAAGGCGAGGTCGCGGAGCTGGCGCCGCCCTTCCTTCACCACCTTGCCGTCGGGGCCGGTGAGCTTGAACTCCAGGTCGATTTTGGGCGGGTAAACGTCCTTCACGACGCGGACGTCGGACATCTGCGGGCCGTGCCAGGGCTCAAAGTCTCCGGCCAGATCAACATCGGTCACCACGATGCTGAGCTTTTGTCCCGCGGGCACGCGGCTTTGGGCCCGCTGTACAATATGGTCCTGCAACTGCCCGAGCAGGCCGTCGCGGCCCTGGTCGCTCCCCATGTAACCATCGCGGACATCGGAGAATTTCTCCGGATGCGCGAAGGTCACGTCGACCCGCTCCTCGCTTTTCACGGCCGGATCGGCCGCCATCACCGCGCCAATCGCGGTCAGTCCCGCGACGATCCCGAGCCAGAGGTGGTTGGTTTTCATGGTGTGCGTGGGACCCACATTGGGCCCGGATTGTTCCGGCGCGAGCCAACTTCCCGGCCGGGCCCCCTCAAGGAGCCGCGCCGGCCGGGGCGGCCCGTTTCTCGATTCTGACCGCCGTGATCTTGTATTCCGGGGTCTTGGTGTACCGGTCGCACTGCGAGGTGGTGATCTGGTTGAGGAACACGCGCGCGCAGTGGAAGGTGGTGTAAACCTCCCCGGGCTTGACCGTGCCGCTGATCCGCACCGGCAGGTCGGCCGAGCCCTGCTGGCTGGCCAGCCGCACGATCTCGCCATCGGTGATCCCGAGGCGGGCGGCGTCCACCGGCGCCAGCTGGAGAAAGTCCGTCGTCGCCATGCTGCCGTTGGGCGTCCGGCCGGTCTGCGTGGCGGCGTTGTACTGGAAGAGGTTCCGGCCGGTGGTCAGGACAAAGGGGTACTCCGGGCTGGTCACGTCCGGCGGGGGCAGGAATTCGATGCGGCGCAGCGCGGTGGTCGGGCCGTGGGTGAACCGCTCCGCGTGCATGATGGCCATGCCGGGGTCGTTTTCGTCGAAGCAGGGCCACTGCAGGCCGCCCAGGCGGTCGAGCCGGGCGTAGCTGAGGCCGGCGCCCTCGGGCCACAGCGAGCGCACCTCGTCCCAGATTTGCTCCGCGGTGCGATAGTTGAAGGCCGCGCCCTTGCCCATGGCCCGGGCGACGTCGCAGATGATTTCCCAGTCGGGCCGGGACTGGCCGCGCGGGCGCGCGGCGCCCCGCACGCGCTGGACGCGGCGCTCGCCATTCATGAACGTGCCATCCTTCTCGAAGGACGAGGCGGCGGGCAGGAAGACGTCGCCGAACTCCCGGGCGGTGGCGTTGAGGAAGAGGTCCTGGACGATGACCAAGTCGACCTGCTCCAGCGCGCGGCGGGTCTCATGGGCGTTGGGGTTGGTCATCAGGATGTCGTAACCGATCGCCCAGAGGGCCTTGAACCGGCCGGTGCTGGCGGCCGCCAGCATCTCGAACATGTTGAGCCCGGGGTGGGTGGGAATGGAGGAGTGCCAGGCCGCCTCGAACCGCGTGTGCGCCTCGGTGAGCGGCACGTAGCCGGCCAGGAGCTTCGGCTCGCAGCCCATGTGCGGGGCGCCCTGCACGTTGTTCTGGCCGCGGAGGGGGTTGATGCCCGAGCCCGGCTTGCCGATGTTGCCGGTGAGCAGCGCGATGTTGACCAGCGCCATGATCCCCTCGGTGCCCTGGACATGCTCGGTCATGCCGAGCCCGTGGACGCTGAGCGAGGGCTTGGCGGTGGCGTACAGCCGCGCGGCCTGGCGGATCTTCGCCGCCGGCACGCCGCAGATGCCCTCGACCTTCTCCGGCAGGAAGTCGCGGATGAAGGTGCAGTATTCGTCAAACTCGGTGAGGCGCGTGCGGAGAAACTCCAGGTCGACGAGGCCCTCCTCGACGATCGTCGCCCCGAGGGCGTTGAACAGGACGACATTGGTGCCGGGGCGCAGCTGGAGGTGCAGCGTGGCGAACTCGGTGAGCTCGATCTGGCGCGGGTCGACGATGATGAGGTTCGCGCCGCGGCGCGCCGCCTGCTTGATGCGCGCACCGGTCACGGGGTGGCCCTCGGTCGGGTTGGCGCCGCAGACGAGGATCGTGCGGGCAATCTCGATCTCGTCGAGGGAGTTGGTGGCGGCCCCGGTGCCGAGGGTCATCTTCATCGCGGCGGCGGTCGGCGAGTGGCACACCCGCGCGCAGCAATCGATGTTGTTCGTGCCGAGGACGACGCGCGCGAACTTTTGCGCGACGTAATTCTCCTCGTTGGTGCCGCGCGCGGAGCTGAGCACGCCGATGCTGTCCGGGCCGTGCTCCGCCGCGAGGGCGGCGAGCCGCTCGGCCAGGTAGCGGATGACCTCCTCCCAGCTGACGTCCTGCCAGACGCCATCGCGCCGGATCATCGGGGAGGTGATGCGCTCCTCGGCATAGACGTAGTCGAAGGCGTAGCGGCCCTTGACGCAGGTGTGGCCGTGGTTGCTCGGGCCGTCCGACGGCCGGATGGTGGTGATCTGGCCGTCGCGCGTGCCGACGTTCACCTCGCAGCCCGTGCCGCAGTAGGAGCAGATGGTCTTGGTCCACTTGGTCGGCACCCCGCGGGCCAGAACGGTGAGGTCCTCGAGCGCCCCGGAGGGGCAGGTGTCCACGCACGCCCCGCAGCTCACGCAGCCGCCGTCCAGCAGCGTCTCGCCGCGGACCGGCAGGATGCGGGTGGCGTCGCCGCGGTTCCAGGCCTTCCAGACAAACTGGCCCTGCACCTCCTCGCAGATGCGGACGCAGCGGTAGCAGGTCACGCACTGCGACATGTCGACGTTGATGTAGGGATGGGAGGCATCCTGCATGAACGGCACGGCGGGGGGCGGCGCGGTGCGCGAGCCGCCGGCCGACACGCCGTACTCGTGGAGGTAGCGGTGGAACTGCTTGTGGGGAAACTCGGCGACGGCCTCAGCCGGGTAGTCCCGGGCGAGGAGCCCGAGCAGGGTGCGGCGCACGCCCTCGACGGCGGGCGAGTGCGTGAGGATTTCCATGCCCTCGCGGATCGGCGTGTTGCAGGCGGTGACGAGCGCGTTGAAGCCCTTGACCTCGACGGTGCAGAGGCGGCAGGAACCGTAGGGCTCGAGGCGGTCGTCGTGGCAGAGGGTGGGCACCTCGAGGCCGAGCTGACGCAGCGCCTCGTTGATGGTGAGCCCCTCGGGAAACGAGTGGGACTGGCCGTTGATCGTTATTTGAAGCATGGCTCAATCTCCGTCGGATAGTAGCGCAGGATGGATTCGGCGAAGCGGGCGAGCCCGGTGCCATGGCCGCAGAGGCTGGTGAGCTTCAGGGCGGTGACGAGGTCGCGGCATTCCTGCAGGTCGGCCGGCGCGGCCTGGCCGGCCAGCGCCCGGCGGAAGAGCTCCTCGACGCGCCCGCTCCCGCGGCGGCACGGCGTGCACTTGCCGCACGACTCGTAGGCGCCGAACGAGAACACGTGCTGCACGAGGTCGGGGATGGAGGTGTGCTCGTCGAACGCCACGATGCCGCCGTGGCCGACGCCCGCGCCGATGGCGGCGAGCTCCTCGAACCCGAGCGGGGTGTCGAGCAGGTGCGGCGGGATCAGCCCGATGATCGGCCCGCCGATCAGCAGCCCCTTCAGTTGGCCGCCGCTGCGCAGGCCGCCGCCGAGCTCCTCGACGATGTGCCGCACGGTCACGCCAAACTCGACCTCGTAGAGCCCGGGCCGGACAAAGAGCGAGTTGAGCGAGAGGGCCTTGGTGCCGCGGCTCTTGGAGAACCCGATCGCGGCATAGGCCTCGCCGCCATGCGTCACGATCCACGGCACGTTGACCAGGGTCTCGACGTTGTTGAGCAGCGTCGGGCGGTCGAACAGGCCGCGCTCGGTCGGGTACGGCGGCCGGGCCATCACCTCGGGGCGCCGGCCCTCGATCGAGCGGAGCAGGGCGGTTTCCTCCCCGCAGACGTAGCTGCCGTGGCCGATGACCAGCTCCAGTTCAAAGGCGAACGGCCGGCCGCCAACCTGCGGGCCCAGCCAGCCGGCGGCCCGCGCCTCGGCCAAGGCGGCGCGCAGCACCGTGGCCGCGAACGGATATTCGATGCGCAGGTACAGGTAGCCCTGGCTCGCGCCCACGGCGTAGCCGGCGAGGATCATCCCCTCGATCAGGCGATGGGGGTCATCCTCCAGCAAATAGCGGTCAATGTAGGCGCCGGCGTCGCCCTCGTCCGCATTGGCGACGACATACTTCACGCCGGCCGGCTGCTGCGCGACCGCCCGCCACTTGCGGCCGGTCGGAAAGCCCGCGCCGCCGCGGCCGCGGAGCGCCGAGGTCTCCACCGCGGCGAGCACCCGCTCGGGGGGATGGTCCAGGGCCTGGGCCAGCGCCGCATACCCGCCCTGCCGCTGGTAGTCCGCCAGCGAGCGGGCCCCGCCCGCCGCGAGCCGGCCGAGCACGATCCCGTGGCGCGAGCACACGCGCACCGGCGGGCGCGGCTGGGTCTGGCCCTTGGCCGGGGCGGCGTGACACTCGCCGAGGCAATACACGCGGGGGTCCTGCCGCATCGCCTCGGCCCAGCGCTCCGGGTTGAGGTGGCGGGCGGCATAGCAGGCCGTGCCCTGGCAGGCCTTGCCGGCGTGCTCGCCCTCCGGGAGGTGATAAAACGACCGCACATCGGCCGCCAAGTCATGGGCGCCCACCGGGGCAGAGGCGCGGGAAGGGACGGGCAAATGGCTCATGTCACCAACGGGGCAGAGGGCTGGGGGAAAATTTCACCGCGGAGGTTGTGAGTGGGCGCCGGGGTGAGTTCAACCACAGACCTCGCCCACCCCGCGGTTTCATCTTAGCCGGTCTCCGGTGGATTTCTGGCGGGCCGAGGCAGTTTGGGGTTTTCTCCCTTGGGAGTTTCGCTTTCCTGCGGACATGCCCACGGTCCCCGGACTCCGCAGCCCCTACGCCAAGGTCGGCCGTCTCGTCTACTTCGGACGGATGATCGACAAGATCCACCTGCAGGCCCGCGGCGCGCTGCCCGCCGACTACCTCGCCAACCTCGGCCAGGGGTTCGACCTCCGCTGCTGCGACTTTCTCCGCGTGCCCTACGCCGACCTGAAGGCCCAGGCCCTCGCCGGGGGCCAGACGGAGGCGGCGCTGCTGGACTGGGCCCTGGAGCGCGGCGGCCCGCGCAGCGACGAGGAGTGCGAGGTCTGGAACGGGTTCCTGATGAAACGCGGCTGGCGCGACGCCGGCGCGGAAATTCTCGCCCGGCGCATCCGCGAGGGCCAGCTGGAGGGCCAGCCCATCATGACGATGTTCGACTATCTCGACTTCGACGAGGGCCGCGATCCGGTCGCGGCGAAATCCTGGCTCGGCTAAGCGCCCCGGCTCATGGTCATCCTGCTCATGGGGGTCACCGGCAGCGGCAAGACCACCATCGGCCGGCAGCTGGCCGGCGAGCTCGGCTGGGGGTTTGCGGACGCCGACCAGTTCCATCCGCCCGCCAATGTGGCCAAAATGAGTGCGGGCCAGGCCCTCGATGACGCCGACCGCGCCCCCTGGCTCGACGCCATCCGCGCCCACCTCGACGCGCAGCTGGCGGCCAACCGGAACGCCGTCGTCACCTGCTCCGCGCTGAAGGCGCACTACCGCGCCACCCTGCTCGGCGACCGGCGCCAGGTTAGGCTGGTGTACCTGCAGGGCACGCGCGAGGTCCTCCAGTCGCGGCTCAGCCGCCGGCAGGGCCACTTCATGCCCCCCGCCCTGCTCGACAGCCAGCTCGCCACGCTGGAGGAGCCGGCGGACGCCCTCGTGATCGACATCTCCCCGCCCCCCGGCCAGATTCTCGCGGCCATTCGCACCGGACTATCCCTATGAGCTCACCCGCCGGCCAACGGTTCCGCCTCCTCGCCAGCGTGCTCAGCGTGCTGCTGCTGCTGCTGGCGGGCGCGGGGGGCTGGTTCTACTGGCAGCTGCGCGCCAGCCGGCCGCGGCTGGAGGGGACCGTGGCCCTGCCCGGGCTGGGGGCGCCGGTCACCGTGGCCCGCGATGCCCTGGGGGTGCCACTCGTCCGCGGCGCCGCGCGGGCCGACGTCGCCCGGGCCCTGGGTTATCTGCACGCCCAGGACCGGTTCTTTCAGATGGACCTGCTGCGCCGGCGCGGGGCGGGCGAACTCGCCGAGCTGTTCGGCGCGGCGGCCCTGCCGCTGGACCGGAGCACCCGCGTGCATGGGTTCCGGCCGCTCGCGCGGCAGGTGCTCGCGCGCCTCGCGCCCGCCGAGCGCGAGCTGCTCGCCGCCTACACCGCCGGCGTCAACGCCGGCCTCGCGGACCTCGGCCAGCAACCGTTTGAATACCTCGTGCTGCGCACCGCGCCCGCGCCCTGGCGGCCGGAGGACAGCGTCCTGATCATCTATGCGATGACCCTCGACCTGCAGGATTCGACCGGATCCTACGAGCTGGCGCTGGCCACGATGCGGGACCAGCTCGGGGTCGCCGGCGTGGCGTTTTTCGCCCAGGTCGCGCACCCCGACGATGGCGCCATCGACGGCTCCACCGCCCCGCTCGCCCCGCTCCCGTCGGAAAAGATCCTCGACCTGCGGAACCCCCGCACCGCCGCCCGGCCGCCCGCCGGCCCGCCCCCCGCCTTCGCCGCCGAGGAGCCCCGCGATCCCGAGGCCTTTCCCGGCAGCAACAGCTTCGCCCTCTCCGGCGCCCACACCGCCAGCGGCGCCGCCCTGCTGGCCAACGACCCGCACCTCGACCTCGCCGTCCCCAACATCTGGTACCGGGCCTCGCTGGCGTGGGACGCCCCCACGGCGTGCCGCATCACGGGCGTCACCCTGCCGGGGCTGCCCATCGTCGTGATCGGCAGCAACGGCCACATCGCCTGGGGGCTCACCGACGCCTACGCCGACACCAGCGACCTCGTGGCCGTCGAGGTCAACGCCATCGACCACTCCCTCTACAAGCGGCCCGGCCAGGACGAGCTGCTCCGCATCGAGCGGCGCCGCGAGACCATCCAGGTGCGGGGCGGGGCCCCGGTCACGATCGAGGTTCCCTGGACCTATTGGGGGCCCGTGGTCGCGACCAGCCCCGAGGCCCGGCCGCTGGCGTTCCACTGGCTCGCACACGATCCCGCGGCCACCGACCTCTCCTTCATGCAGCTGGCCGAGGCGCGCACGGTCGCCGCGGCCGTCGCCGTCGCCCATCGGGCGGGCATGCCCGCGCACAATTTTGTGGTCGCCGACTCGGCCGGCCAGATCGCCTGGACGATCATTGGCCGGCTGCCCCAGCGCGTCGGGTTCGACGGCCGGCTGCCCACCACCTGGAGCTACGGCGACCGCCGCTGGGCCGGCCTGCTGCCGCCGGACGAGGTGCCCACGGTCCTGGCCCCCGCCGGCGGCCGGCTCTGGACCGCCAACAACCGCATCGTCGGCCACGCCGCCTTCACGCTCCTGGGCGACGGGGGCTATTCGTCCGCCCCGCGCGCGATCCAGATTCGCGACGACCTCGCCGCGCTGGAGCAGGCGGTCCCGCGCGACCTGCGGGCCATCCAGCTCGATGACCGCGCGCTGTTCCTCGGCCGCTGGCAGCAGCGCCTCCTGCGCGTGCTCACCCCCGAGGCGATCGCGGAAAAACCCGCCCGCGCCGAGCTCCGCCGCCTCGTCGAGCACTGGGAGGGCCGGGCCAGCACCGACTCCGTGAGCTACCGGCTGGTCAAGGCCTACCGGCTGCGCACCGCGGCCCTCGCGCTGGACCCCATCTTTGCCGGCTGCGTCGAGGCGCTGCCCCGGTTCGACTGGCACCGGTTCCTCTATGAGGATCCGCTCCAGGCCCTCCTGCGGGAAAAGCCCCCGCACCTGCTCGACCCGCGCTATGCGAGCTGGGACGCGCTGCAGCTCGCCGCCGCCGACGCCGTGGTGGCGGACTTCGAGCGGCAGGGCGTGCCGCTGGCCCAGGCGACGTGGGGCCGGCGCAACACGGCGCGCATCGTCCATCCCTTCGGGCGCCTGCTGCCGGCCTGGATCGCCGGCTGGCTCAACCTGCCCGCCGATCAGCTGCCGGGCGACATGGACATGCCCCGGGTGCAGACCCCCGCCTTTGGCGCCAGCATGCGGCTCGTGGTTTCACCCGGCCGGGAGAGCGAGGGCCTGCTGCACATGTCCGGCGGCCAGAGCGGCCATCCGCTTTCGCCCTTCTACCGGGCCGGCCATGCCGCCTGGGTCCAGGGCGAGCCCACGCCCCTGTTGCCCGGGCCGGCGAAGCACACCCTGCAGTTGATCCCCTGAGGCGGCGGGCGGCGCGGGTTTGCCAAACGCCGGCCGGCGGGTTCAGGCTGCGGCCATGCTCCACGTCCTCGACCACCCGCTCGCGGCGCACGTGATCACCCACCTGCGCGACAAGACCACCAAGCCGGCCACCTTCCGCACGCTCTGCTACCAGATCAGCCTGCTCCTCGCCATCGAGGCGACCCGGACCCTCCCCACCGAGGAAAAATCCATCGAGACCCCGCTGGAGCCGATGACCGGGAGGGTGCTGACCGCCCAGCCGCTGGTGGTCGTCCCCATCCTGCGCGCCGGCCTCGGCATGGTGCAGCCGCTGCTGGATCTCTTTCCCGACGTGAGCGTGGGCTACATCGGTCTGGAGCGGGACCATGCCACGGCGGTCGCCCGGAGTTACTACTGCAAGCTGCCCCCGCTCGCGGGCCGCCGGGTGCTGCTGGTGGACCCGATGCTGGCGACCGGCGGCTCCGCGGTGCAGGCGATCGAGGTCGTGCGCGCCCAGGGCGGCACGGACATCACGCTGATCACCATTGTCAGCTCGCCCGAGGGCGTGGCCGAGGTGGCGAGACACGACCCCCGGCTGCCGGTTTTCACCGCCGCGCTGGACCGCGAACTGAACGCCAAGAGATACATCCTCCCCGGCCTCGGCGATTTTGGCGACCGGCTCTACGGCACCTGACCGGCCCGGCGCCCGCGGCTAAAGCAGCGCGGCGTGGAGGACCTCGGCGGGATGCAGGGCGCGGCGGTGCGTGCCATCCTTGATTTGGTGGCGGCAGCTCGTGCCGGACGCGACCAGCAGGGTGTCCTCGGGCGTGGCCCGCACGGCGGGGAACAGCACCAGCTCGCCGATCTGCTGCGAGAGCGCGAAGTGTTCCGCCTCGTAGCCAAACGAGCCGGCCATCCCGCAGCAGCCGCTCGGGATGATCTGCACCTGGTAGTTGGCCGGCAGGCTCAGCGCCTGGACCGCCGGCGCGAGCGAGGAGAGCGACTTCTGGTGACAGTGGCCGTGCAGCTTGAGCTGGCGCGGGGCCGTCGTGAACGCCGCGCGGGTGATCCGGCCGCGGTCGATCTCGCGCGCGATGAACTCCTCGAACAGCAGGGCGTGCGCCGCGAGCTGCCGGGCCGGCGCCATGAGCTCCGGCGGCATCAGGTCGGGATATTCGTCGCGAAACCCGAGGAGGGCCGAGGGCTCGATGCCGATGAGCGGCGTCGCGTCCGTGATCACCGGGGCCAGCAGCGTGACGTTGCGGATGGCGAGCCGCTGCGCCGCCCGCACCAGGCCCTTTGAAAAATGCGCCCGGCCGCTGTCCACGTGGTCCGGGATGATCACCTCGTAGCCCAGGCGGTTGAGCAGCTCCACCGCCTGGCTCCCGATGCGGGTGTCGTGGAAATTGGTGAACTCGTCGCAGAACAGGTACACGCGGCCGTTTTTCCACGGGCCGCCGCGGTTGGCGTGGCGCGCATGCCAGCGGCGCAGCGTCGTGGCGGGCAGCGTCGGCAGGCTGCGGCCGGGGGCAAAGCCCGTCAGGCGCTTGAGCAGGCCGGAGAGCGTCGGCTGGGTCACGACCCAGTTGTGCAGCCGCGGGACCAGCGCCGCCGCCGCCATCGCCCGGGAGAAGTTCGCGACCAGCCGCGACCGCAGCGGCACCCCGTGGGTGTCGTGGTAGTGCTGCTGCCACTCGGCCTTGAGCCGCGCGATGTCCACGTTCGACGGGCACTCGGACTTGCAGCCCTTGCACGAGAGGCAGAGCTCCATCACCTCGGCGATTTCCTCGCTGTCGAACGGCCGGGCGGCATCGCGCGGGTTGGTCAGCAGGTGCCGCAGCACGTTGGCGCGGGCGCGGGTGGAGTCGCGCTCGTTGCGGGTGGCCATGTAGCTCGGGCACATCGTGCCGCCCATCCGCTCGGTCTTCCGGCAGTCGCCCGAGCCGTTGCACTTCTCCGCCGCGCGCAGCAGGCCCTGGGTGGCGTCGAAGTTGAAGATCGTCGCATAGTCCGGCGTCGGGTGGCCGGGCGCGTGCCGCAGCGACGTGTCCATCGGCGGCGTGTCGATGATCTTGCCCGGGTTCAGCAGGCCGGACGGGTCAAAGGTCTCCTTCACGCGGCGCATCATCGCGTAGCAGGCGTCGCCCACCATGAAGCGGATGAACTCCCCCCGCAGCCGCCCGTCGCCGTGCTCCCCGCTGAGCGAGCCGCGGTATTTTTTCACCAGCGCGGCGATGTCGGTGGCGATGGCGCGAAACATCCGCAGGCCCTCCGGCGTCTTGAGGTTGAAGAGCGGGCGCGTGTGCAGCTCGCCGGAGCCGGCGTGCGCATAATAGACGCAGCTGATGCCGTATTTGTCCCGCATCAGGGCGTCGAACTCGCCGATGTAGGCGGGCAGGTCCTCGACCGCCACCGCTGTGTCCTCCACCACCTCGCGCGGCTTGGCGTCGCCGGGCACGTTCGACATGAGCCCCTGGCCCGCGCGGCGCAGTTCCCACACCCGGTTGCCGTCCTCCCCCCAGAGCACGGGGAACGCCACCCCGAGCCCGGCGGCGCGCAGCTCGGCCTCCAGCGCCTGCAGCCCGGACGCGAGCTCCTCGCGCCGCTCCCGGCGGAGCTCGATGACCAGGATCGCGCCCGGGTCGCCCTGGACGAAGAAGCGGTTTTTCGCCTGCTCGAGGTTCTGCTTGGTGCACTCCAGGATGTGGCGGTCGATCAGCTCCACCGCGCTGGGCCGGTGGCGCAGCGCGATGAGCGTCGCCTGCAGGGATTCCTGCACCGAGTTGAAGTGGGCGCAGAGCAGCGCCCCCGGCGGCGGGAGCGGCTCGCAATTCAGCTCGAATTCCAGGCCGAGGAAGAGGGTGCCCTCCGAGCCCGCCAGCAGCCGGCAGAGGTTGAAGGGCTGCGCCGACCCCGGGTCGAACACCGCGCAGTCCATCAGCAGATCGAGCGCGTAGCCGGTGTTGCGGCGCGTGACGGACGGCTTGGGGTAGTGCTCCCGGATCAGCCGGCGGTTCTCCGGATCAGCCAGCAGGTCGCGCACCGTGCGGTAAATCCGGCCCTCCAGCGTGTCGGGGCCGGCGCACTTGGCGGCAAATTCCTCCCGGGTGAGCGGGCCGAAGGTCGCCTCGGAGCCGTCGCTGAGCAAGCCACGGGCGGAGCACAGGTGGTCGCGGGTCGAGCCGTAGACCACGGAATTGGAGCCGCAGGAGTTGTTGCCGACCATGCCGCCCAGCATGGCGCGGTTGGCGGTGGAGGTCTCGGGGCCGAACAGCAGGCCGTGCGGCTGGAGCGCCAGGTTGAGCTCGTTGCGCACCACCCCCGGCTGGACCCAGGCGCGCCGGGCGGCCGGGTCGATCCGCACGATGCGGTTCAGGTGCCGGCCGAGGTCCAGCACCAGGCCGGACCCGACGACCTGGCCGGCGAGCGAGGTGCCGGCCCCGCGGGGGATGATGCCGAGGCCGTGCCGGCGGGCGAAGGCCAGGAGCTTCCGGACGTCCTCCGCGCTGCGCGGCAGGGCCACGGCCGCCGGCAGTTCCTGGTACTCCGACGCATCCGTGGCGTACAGGAGCCGCAGCAGGTGGCGGGTGTGCAGGTCCCCCTCGAGGGTGGCGGCCAGCTGGGTGAAGTCGGTGGGAGTGGGCGCGGCCATCACGCACCAGCCAAACGTGTCCGGCCCCAGGTGGCGAGCCTCGCGCGGGCGGCGGCTTACTTCCAGTTCAGCACCAGCCGGGTGAAGTAGCCGGTGTCGAGCGACTCCACGCCGGGGCCGGGCTTGCTGTTGTAGTCGTTGTTGACGCCGAGGCGGAGCTTCCAGGACGGATTGGCGAGGGGGAGCTCGTAGAACGTCTCATGGGTGAAGTGAAAGTTTCCGAAATCCTCGAACGCGGGGACGTAGGAGAGGCGGTTGACCAGCTTGGCGGTGGCCAACTCCCACTCGTGGCTGAAGCCGACGTCCAGACCCATGCTCTGCAGGTCGGCCTGGGTGGGGTTGCCGTAACCCTCGTAGCGGAACGAAAGACCGGCGCGGCCCGTGGCCACGTGCTTCGGTTCCTTGAAGAAATCATAGCCCAAGCCCGCGGCCGCGGTGTTGTACAAATTGATGTCCTTGATGCGGTCAAAGCCGCCCTCGTTGCGGGCATACCAGGAGTATTTGCCCGAGAAGTTGTTGGCGTAGTCGATGCCCGCCTTGAACTGGTCGGCGGATTTTTTGCCGGCGGCGACCTCGCGGTCATAACCGGTGTAGAACTGCAGGGCGTCCTGCGCGGTCTTGAGCGTGGCGCGGAAACTGGCCGCCGTGCCGAGCTGCGAGGTGTTGCCGCGCTTGCCGGTGACATCCATCGTGGCCTCGTAGGCCCAGTGGCGCTGCTGGGCGGCCAGGGCCTGCTTCATCGCGGCCACCTGCGGATCCTCGCCGCCGGGCAGCCAGGTGGCAGCCACCTCGCCGACCTGGGCGACCTGCTGGCCGCCGGCCCCGGTGATCGTGAGCCCGCCGCCCGCCGCCGCCACGGTGCCCTGCAGCGTGGTCCCCGCGGCCAGCCGCACCACCACGGGCGCGTCCGTGGTGAGGGCGGTGACCTCGGACTGCTTGATGGCGAGATCACCGGCATAATCGGTGCTGAGGTAGACCAGGCCGCCGGTGATCTTGGTGACCTTGCCCACGAGCCGGGCGCCGCCCTTGGTGGCGACGAGGTCGGCGGAGGCGGGCACCGCCACCAGGGTGGCGAGCGCGATCAAGGAAAAGGCGACGGAGATTCTCGGGAGGTGCATGGTGGATAAAAAGGGGCCGAAAAAGTCCTCAGCCGGACGGGATTGTCAATTAAACAGCCGGATTGGTGGTAATTCCCCCCCCTTTTTCTTCATCCCCCGGCTCGACAAGCCCCCGGCGCGGCCTTGTTTTCATCGTCAGCCGCCCATGCCCGCGCCCGTCCAACGCCCCGCCCTTCTCGTCGCCGACCGCTGGCGCGACTACCAGCTGCTCGACTGCGGCAACGGGATGAAGCAGGAGCGCTGGGGGGCCTACACGCTGGTCCGGCCCGACCCGCAGATCATCTGGCCGCGCCAGGGGGCGGCCGGCGCGGCGCCCGCCGGCGCCTGGGACAACTGGGACGGCTTTTACCACCGGAGCGAGCAGGGGGGCGGCCGGTGGGAGTTTCGCCGGGCGCTGCCCGACCACTGGAAAATCAGCTACGGCGCGCTGACCTTCAAGATCCACCCCACCTCCTTCAAGCACACCGGCCTCTTTCCGGAGCAGGCGGTGAACTGGGACTGGCTCGGCGCCAAAATCAAGGGCGCCCGCGCCGCCGGCCGCGAAGTCTCGGTGCTCAATCTCTTCGGCTACACCGGCGCCGCCACGGTCGCCGCCGCCGCCGCGGGGGCCAGCGTCTGCCACGTCGACGCCGCCGAGGGCATGGTGCGCTGGTGCCGGGAAA
This sequence comes from uncultured Opitutia bacterium, assembly GCA_903830425.1. GTDB lineage: Bacteria > Verrucomicrobiota > Verrucomicrobiia > Opitutales > Opitutaceae > Opi-474. The sequence continues at coordinate 3,045 of CAIKTR010000238.1, read as the reverse complement.
ACGCCGGCCTCAGCGGCCTGGCCGAGGCGCCGATCCGCTACATCACCGACGACTGCCTGAAGTTCGCCCGCCGGGAGCTGAAGCGCGGGCGGCGCTACGACGCCATCATCATGGATCCGCCGACCTATGGGCGCGGCAGCACCGGCGAGATGTGGCGGCTCGAGGACCATCTCTGGGAATTGCTGACGGAGTGCCGCGCGCTGCTGGCCGAGCAGCCGCTGTTCTTCCTGATCAACGCCTACACCGCCCGGCTCTCCCCCACCGTCGTCGCCAACCTCCTCGCCGAACTCCTGGCCGGCCGCGGCGGCACGATCACCGCCGGGGAAGTCGGCCTGCCGGTGCAAAGCGACGGCAAGGTGCTGCCCTGCGGGATCTACGGCCGCTGGGAGGCGTAACCCCGCCGGCGGGCCGGGTCCGGACGGGCCGGCCTGCACTTTTTCCGCGACTTCGGTCGGGGGAAGTCTTTCCTGTCTGCGCCATGAGCTCCCTCGCCGACACGTTCCACGCCCGCGTCCTCGCCCTGCTCGACACCGCCCGCACCAAAAACGCCGACGTCCTCCGGCAACTCGCCCCCGTCATCGGCCAGTCCATCGCCCAGGGCGGCGTGCTCCACCTGTTTGGCAGCGGCCACAGCGAGGTCCTCGCCCGCGAGATCATCGGCCGCGCCGGCGGGCTCGTCTGCGTCAACGGCCTGATCGACCCCACCGGCGGCTTCATCGAGAACCTCGTCGGCTACGGCACCACGCTCGCGGAGCGCTACGACCGGCAGTACCAGCTGCTGCCCGGCGAGACCATCATCGTCATTTCCAACTCCGGCAAAAACAGCTCGCCGCTGGAGGTCGCGCTCTACGCGAAACAAAAGGGCCTGCACGTCGTCGGCCTGACCGCGGTGGCCATGTCCAGCACCTATGCCACCGTGCATCCCGGCGGCCAGAATCTCCACGCCGTCGCCGACTACGTCCTCGACAACTGCGGCGTGCCGGGCGACGCCCTCGTCGAGGTCGCCCCGGGCACCCGCGCCGGCCCCACCTCCACCCTCGTCAGCGCGCTGCTGCTGAACCTGCTGATGCTGGAGGTCACCGACTGGCTCCGGGCGCACGGGCACCCGCTGCCCGTCCTCGTCAGCCAGAATCTGCCCGGGACGATCGAGCACAACCGCGCCCTCGGCCAGAAGTACAAGCACCGCCTGAGCCGGCAGCTGAGCTGACCCCCGACCCGCGATGAGCTACCTGATCGGCGTTGACGGCGGCGGCACCAAGACGGAGTGCATCCTCATCGACGCCGCCGGCCGGATGGTCGCCGGCCACGTGGGCGTGGGCTGCAACCCGAGCATCGTCGGGCTGGAGTCGGCCGCCTCGATTGTCACCGCCGCGCTCCACTCCCTGCGGGCGCAGGCGGCGACGCATTTTGCGCAGGCCCACGGCCGCGCCGCCGACCCCGCCACCCTGGTCACCCGCACCCTGCTGTGCATGGCCGGCCACCGGGACTTCTGGCGGGAGCTGGCCGCGGGCCTCACCGGCTTCGGCCGCGTCGCCACCAGCGACGACTCGCTGCCCGTGCTGGAGCTCGCCACCGCCGGCCGGCCGGGACTGGTCCTGCACGCCGGCACCGGATCGTTCGTCGCCGCCCGCGCCCCCGGCGGCGCGATCCATTTTGCCGGGGGCCTGGGCTGGCGCTTCGGCGACCCCGGCAGCGGCTACGACCTCGGCTGGCGCGCCATTTCCCGCGGGCTCCTGGAACTGCAGGGCTGGGCCCCGCCCACCCGGCTCGGGGCCGCCGTGCGCGCGCACAGCCAGCTGGGGGAGCACGCCGACGCCGGCGCCGTCACGCGTCATTATTATCAGCAGGCCGAGCCCAACCGCCACATCGCGGCCCTGGCCCCGATCGTGCTCCAGCTCGCCGGCGCCGGCGACGAGGGGGCGCGCGAGCTCGTGCTCGCCTCCACCGGCCGGCTGCTCGACCTCGCCACCAGCGTCGCCACCCAGCTGTTCTCCGCGGCGCTCCTGCCGACCGTGAGCGCCGGCCTGAGCGGACCCATCCTGAACCACCCGGTCGTCCATGAGGCCCTCGCCGCGCGGGCGCCGTTCACCCTCGTCCCCATCGCGGAAAACCCGATCGAGGGCGTCCGCCGGCTGCTGCTCCGCCCGTGAGCGCCGGCGCGCCCGGCCCTGACGCCCCCGCCGTCATGCGGCTGGACGAGGCGGACTGGACGGCGCGCCAGGCCGCCCAGGTGGCCCGCGTGCAGGCCTGGCTCGGGCCGCACCAGGCCAGGGCCGCGCGCGGCGAGCGGCATCCGGTCTATGACTTCCTCTTCCACTACTACGCGTTCCGCCCGTCCGGATTGCGCCGCTGGCACCCGGGCGCGGCGTTCGCCCTCGCCGGCGAGGCGGCGCAGGACTTCCTCCGCTGGCGCGGTTATGTCGCCACGGCCCAGGGCGTGTGGGCGGATCCGGCGGCCGCCACCCCCGGGGTCCGCGCCCGGCTGCGCGGGAGCCACGACCTGCTGGTCACGATGCGGGAGCGGCCGCCGTTTTTCGGCTGCTTCGGCCTGCATGAGTGGGCGATGGTTTACCGGCTGACCCCCGCGGAGGTGCGCCACCCCGCGTGGCCGCTGCGGTTCCCGCCGGACGAGATCGCCCGGTTCGTGGAGTCCCAGTCCGTGTGCTGCACGCATTTCGACGCCTTCCGGTTCTTCACCCCGGCGGCCCGGCCGCGCAACCAGCTGGCGCTGGAGCACGGCACGCGGAGGCAGCACGAGCAGCGGGGCTGCCTGCATGCGAACATGGACCTGTACAAGTGGGCCGGCCAGCTGGTCCCCTGGGTCCCCAGCGAACTGGTCGCCGACTGCTTTGAGCTGGCCCGGGACATCCGGGAAACCGACATGCGGGCCAGCCCCTACGACCTGCGGGCGCTCGGCTTCGCGCCCATCCGGATCGAGACGCCGGCCGGGCGGGCCGAATACGAGCAGGCCCAGCGCGTTTTTACCGCGCGGGGCGAGCCGCTGCGGGCGCAGCTCATCGCGTGGGGCGAACGGCTACTGGCGGC
>CAIKTR010000237.1 GCA_903830425.1 uncultured Opitutia bacterium | reverse complement strand
CGGGGAGGGCGGGGAGCGGCCGGCCGGGCGCGGGTGGTCGGCCGGCACCGCGCCGCCGCCGCCGCCGCCCGTGCGGGCCGCCCGGTTGCTGGCTGCGGGGGACGCGCTGGCCACGCGGCTCGACACCCTGCTGGAGCGCTGGCTGCCGCGGGAGCTGAACCCGCTGGCGCAACTCGGGCCCGCGGTCAACGCCCTGCTGCTGCTGGCCACGCTGTCCGGCGTGCTGATGCTCGTCTGGTATGCGGCGAGCGTGCAGCGGGCGTGGCACTCGCTGGCCGACCTGGGGCCGCGCTCCCCCGGCGGGATGGTGCGCAGCGTGCACCGTTACTCCTCCGACCTGCTCATGCTGTTGATCCTGGCGCACGCCGGGCGCACATTTCTGGCGCGCAAGTTTGCGGAGGCCCGGTGGCTGGCCTGGGTGAGCGGCCTCGCGCTGCTCGGCCTCGTGGGGTTCATCGGGTGGACGGGCTACTGGCTGGTGTGGGATGTGCGCGCCCAGCTGCTGGCCCGCGACACGATGAAGGCGGTGGATGTGCTGCCGATTTTCGGCGAGCCGATGCTGCGGCTGTTCGCCTCGGACCGCACCGTGCCGTCGCTCCTGTTCTTCGTGGTGTTTTTCCTGCACTTGGTGCTGCCGCTGGGGATTGCCGGGGGCCTGTGCCTGCACCTCGCGCGCTTGAGCCGGTCGCAACTGCTGCCCGACTGGCGGCTCAGCGCCTGGCTCATCGCGGCGGTGGGGGTGGCCGCCTGGGTGTATCCCGCGGCCAACGCCGGGATTGCCCAGATGGCGGTGCAGCCCGACCGCCTCACCATGGACTGGTGGTTCCTCTGGCCGCTGGCGGTCACCACCCGGCTCTCGGGCGGAGGCGTCTGGCTGGCGGCGCTGCTGGCGGCGGCCGGGCTGACGACCGTGCCGTGGTGGCTCGCCCGGCGCCGGCCGCGCCCGGCTTATCAGGCGACCGTCAATCTCGCCCGCTGCTTTGCGTGCACGCTGTGCTCGCACGACTGCCCCTTCGCCGCGATCACGATGGTGCCGCGCACGGACGGCCGGCCCTTCCCGGCGCAGGCGCAGATCGACCCGGCGCGCTGCATCGGCTGCGGCGTGTGTGTCGGGGCGTGTGACACGCAGGGCATCGGCCTGGCCTGGTTCGATGCGCTGCAGGTCACGCGGGAGTGGGAGGGCTTCGTCGTGGCCGCCGTCGCCGGGGGCTCGCCGCCGGCGCTGGCGCTGGTCTGCGCGCAGGCGGACGGGGGCTGGGAGCAGTTTGCCGCCGATGCGTGGCGGGCGCGGCTGCCGGGCTACGAGGTGCGGCCGATTCCCTGTGCGGGCTGGGTGGAGCCCAAGCTGGTGGAGCGGCTCATCAGCAAGGGTGCGGCCGCCGTGCTGGTGGTGGGCTGCGGCTCCAGCGAGGCGTATTGCAAGGAGGGCGGCCTCTGGCTGACGGCGCGGCTGAGCGGGGTCCGCGAGCCCGTGTTTCGCCCCAACCGGGCGGATCCGCGCAAGGTCGCGCTGGTGAATTTCGATCCGCTCCGGCCGTGGCTTCTGACGGCCGCCGCGGCCGGGTTGCGGGCCGGGCCACCGGCCTCGGTTGCGGGCCGCCGGATCTGGGCCGGGCCCTGGCTTGCCGGGCTGCTGCTGACCGCCCTCGGCCTGGCCGGGCTCCTCTGGGTCAGCGCCGCGCCTTTCCATAACCCCGCGCCGGCGGAGGCGGAGTTCGTCTTCTCCTTCCGGGCCTACGGCGACTGGATTTCCGGCGCGGCGGCGGCTCTGCCGGATCCGGCCCACGACCAGCGCCCCGTGCACATGCGCACCGCGCAGCCGGCGCAGCGGGCCCGGGCGCCGGTCACCGTGTGGATCGCGGTGGACGGCCGGACGACGCAGCACGTCTTCCCGGCCAAGGGATTCAAGTCCGACGGTTTTTCCGTTGGGGAACTGCGGGTGCCGCTCACCCCGGGCCGGCACCAGGTCTCCGTTAGCGTTGCCACGCACCCCGCGGTCCAGGCGGCCCGCCAGGAGTGGGCGACGGCGGTCAACGCCCGGCCCGGACGGGCAACGGTGCTGACCCTCGAGGCCGGCGGCGGGTTTCAGTTCGAACCGTGAGGCGCCCGGCGCCGGGTCGGAGCTCCGGCCCGCGGCTGGCTTGGGCGGGTGGGTTGCCGGCACATCTGGTCAAAGGCGGCCGTTTCCCGCCGGGCAATTAGGCGCAGGGTAAAGCACAGTTCGGTGACCGCCGCGACGCGCTCGGCCACCGTCTCCGAGTGGGGGCGGGATTTCGGCACGGGTTCCGCGGCCTGCGCGAGGATGAGGGCCTCCAGCAACGCCTGCTCCAGCGCGGGAAAATAGTCCCGCATCGGATTGTGGTGGTTGCGGCAGGTGGGCCGGGGCCCCGGGCTGTGCACCGCCCGCCCGGGCAACGCGGCCAGCACTTCGTCCAAGGTGAGGTCGAACATGAACACCAGCGTGTCGGGATTGGCCAGAGGGGTGTGCAGCCGCTCAATGCGCAGCAGCGCCTCCCAGCGGGCGCGGATCTTGGGGCGCATGGCCTGCAGGCTTTGCAGCAGGTGCGCGCTCATCGACGCCGGGTCGCGGCCAAGGGCTGGGGCCGTGACGCCTGCGGCGGCGGCGTGGAGTTGTTTCATGTCGCGGGTTCCGTGACCTGCGTCAGTAGCATCGAGAACGGCACGGCGGCCGTCACGGCGTGCGGGGCCCCGGGGGGCAGGTGCAGCAGGTCGCCGGGCTGGAGGGTGTGCACGGTGGCGCCGACGGAGAACCGGCAGGTGCCGCTGAGCACCTGCACCAGCGCGCGGGCCTTGCTGGTGTGCTCCGACAGCTCCTGGCCGGCGGCAAAGTGAAACAGGGTGAGGCGCAGCGCCGGCGTGGTCAGCACCGCCCGGCTGACAATGCCGTGGGCGACGTTCTCGACGGGCGCCAGGAGCGAGCAGGTGCCGGCGTCCGTGGGAGAGAGCAGGGTATTTTTTTTCATGGGGGGAAGGAGGCTGCTTGCGGCCTGCCGGGCGGGACCCCGGGGTCGCGGCGAACGAGAGTCACGGGCGGGCGCGGCGGGGGGAGGCCCCGACTTCCTCCCGCCAGAAATTGACGGCCCACGCGCCGTCCGGGCGTCGTTCTATGGTGGACTTGAACCCCTCGCTCTTCAGGAGTTCGATGAGCGGGGCGGGGAGGAACGGGGCGACTATCGTCACGCCGTGACCCGGGGTCAGCGCGTCCACCCAGGCGCGGATGAGCGGCAACGGCTCCTCGCCGCGGGCCAGCTGGGGCCGGACATCGCAGAGTTTGAAAGATACGGGCAACATCGGACGGTGGAGTGGCCGGCATCATGCCAGCGGGCGGCGGCCGGTGCCTTGACGCAGGTCATGCTTTCATTCTGGCACCGATCCGGGAGCTTGGGCTGGCAAGGTCGCCGCGACGAGCCGGAACGACGGCTCCACCAGGGCGGTCGGGGCGACAGGCGGCTTGGCTAATAATAGCTGGCACAGGGAGCAAGAGAGAGGGAGACTCCACGCAACACCAGTGATGCTTCCATCATGGCATGAGCCTGTTGCCCTTTTCCTTCACCCACGCGATTTTTCATGAACCCGACTGAGCCAGAGGCCACGAAATTGGCCGAAAGTCTGGCCCGCCGCCGGTTGTGGTGGACGGCAGGTCTGCTGCTGGTGGGGCTGCTCGCCACCGGCCTGCGGGCCCGGTCTGCCAAGTTGCTCCAGGAAGAGATTGAGCAGCAGGACTTCGATTTTGCCTGCAGCGAAGTTCAGGCCAATATCCATTATCGCCTCAAGGCCCACGAAACGATCCTGCGCAGCGCGGCGGCGTTTTTCGAAAGCGCCCAGGGCGTCACCCGTCAGGAATGGCACCGCTACATCGAGCTGCAGAAGATCGACCAGTCCTTCCCCGGCATCCAGGGCGTCGGCTTCACGCTGCTGATTCCCCGCGAGCAACTGGCGTCGCACCTCCAGACGATCCGCGCCGAGGGCTTTCCCACCTATCAGGTGCGCCCCGCGGGTGAGCGCGAGGTCTACACCTCCATCATCTATCTGGAGCCTTTCACGAACCGGAATCTGCGGGCCTTCGGCTATGACATGCTGTCGGAGCCGGTGCGCCGGGCGGCGATGGAGCGGGCGCGGGACCGGAACGAGGCCGCCCTTTCGGGCAAGGTCACCCTGGTGCAGGAGAACAACCAGAATGTGCAGGCGGGCACGCTGATGTACCTGCCGGTGTACCGCCAGGGCCTGCCCCACGAGACGACCGCCCAGCGGAGTACGGCCCTGCTGGGCTGGGTCTACAGCCCCTTCCGGATGGATGACCTCATGTCCGGCATCATGGGCGACCAGCTGCTGGAGGACAAACAGGGCATCAGCCTCGAGGTCTTCGACGGGGAGCAGGCGGCGCCCTCGGCCCTGCTCCACGCCAGCTCCCTGACCCAGCGCGCTCCGGCGCCCGTCGGGCCCTGGGTCTCGCAGCGGCGGTTGGTGGTGGCGGGCCAGCCCTGGACTCTGCGGTTTGTCCGCAACAGCGGCGCGCAGCCCGGGGTCGGCCACGGCATGGTTTGGTTTGTGTGGTTCGGCGGCGTCAGCCTCAGCCTGCTGTTGTCCGGATTGGTCTACTCGCTGTTCAGCATTCAGTTCAAGGCGCAGCAGATCGCCGGGCGGCTGACCAAGGACCTGCGGGCCAGCCAGGAGAAGTTTCGCGCCATCGCCGACTACACGGTCGGCTGGGAAACCTGGTTCGGCCTCGACGGCAAAATCCTCTGGGTGAACCCCGGGGTGGAACGCATCATCGGCCACACCCCGGCGGAAATCCTGGCCATGCCGGACTTCATCGCGGTGATCATCGCGCCGGAAGACCGCGCCCTGTTCAGCGCCACCCTGCAGGATGCCTTGCGCGGCAGCCGGGGCGACAACGTCGAGTTCCGGTGCGTCCAGAAAAACGGGGCGAAGCTCTGGCTCAGCATGTCCTGGCAGCCGATTCTGGGCGGGGACGGCCAGGCGCTGGGCGTCCGGGTCGGCGGCCGCGACGTCACCGACCGCAAGCGGGTCGAAGCCGTGCTGCAGGAACGCGAGCTGCGCTTTGCCACGATGGTGCAGTCCATCGATGACGCCATCATCAGCGTCGACGGCGCGGGCCAGGTCATGGATTGGAACCCCGGCGCCGCCCGGCTGTTCGGCCACCTGGAAAGCGAGATCCTCGGCCAGCCGTTCACCCGGCTGCTGCCGGAGCGCTACCACGAGCGCTATCTGGCGAGCTTGGCGCGGGTGCAGTCGGGCAGCGAACGCCACGCCCCGGGGCGAGTCCTGGAACTGAAGGGCCGGCGCAAGAGCGACGGCAAGGTCGTGGCGATGGAAGGCCGGCGCAAGGGGGACCGGGAGTTTCCGCTGACCCTTTCCCTCTCGGAGTGGCGGGTGGGGGAGTCGCGGTATTTCACCGCGGTCATCCACGACCTCACCGAGCTCAAGCAGGCGGAGTCCGATCTCCACCGGGCGAACTGGGTGCTGGAACAGGCCAACACCGCGATCATCATCACCAACCTCGCGGGGGCCATTGAGTATGTGAACGCCGAGTTCACCCGGATCTCCGGCTACACCCGGGCCGAGGTGCTGGGCCGGAACCCGCGCTTCCTGCAGTCGGGCCTGACCAACCGGGCGGTCTATCGGGAAATGTGGCAGGCCCTCACGGCGGGCCGCAGCTGGACCGGCGAATTTCACAACCGGAAGAAGAGCGGCGAGCTCTACTGGGAAACCGTGGCCATGTCGCCCCTGCGGGACCAGGAGGGCCGCGTCACCCACTACGTGGGCATCAAGCAGGACGAGACCAAGCGCAAGCAGCTGCAGCAGGCGCTGGTGGAGAGCGAGGCCCGCTTCTCCCAGCTGGCCAAGCAGAGCGCGACCATGATCTGGGAGGTGGATCCGCTCGGCCGCTTCACCTACGTCAGCGAGGCGGCGGCCACCGTGCTGGGCTACCAGCCGGACGAACTGGTGGGCCGGATGCACTTCTACGACCTGCATCCCGCGGCCGGCCGGGAGGCGTTCAAGGCGTCCTCGCTGGCGGCGATCGGACGCCGGGAGCCGTTCCTCAATCTGGTCAACGCCGCCCAGCACAAGGCGGGTCAGCTGCTCTGGATTTCCACCACCGGCAGCGCCTACTGCACCCCCGACGGCATCTTCCGGGGCTACCGCGGATCCGACACCGACATCACCGCGCGCTGGCAGGCGGAACTGGCGCTGCAGGCCAAGACCGCCCTGCTGGAGGCGCAGACCAACGCCTCAGTCGACGGGATCCTGGTGGTCGACGGGGATCAGCGCCGCATCCTCGTCAACCAGCGGATCGTCGAGCTCTTCCAGGTGCCCCCGGAAATTTTGAACGATCCCGACGACACCCTGCTGCTCCGGCATGTGGTCGGCCTGACCAAGCATCCCGAGGCGTTCCTGGAGAAGGTGAACGCGCTCTACGCCCAGCCCGACGCGATCAGCCATGATGAGTTCGAGTTCAAGAGCGGGATGGTGCTGGACCGGTATTCGGCGCCGGTCGTGGGCAAGGACGGGAAAAACTACGGGAGAATCTGGACGTTCCGCGACATCACCGCCCGCCGGCGGGACGAGCAGGCGCTGAAGGAGAGCCTGGCCAATTTCAGCACCTTCTTCGAGTCCATCACGGACATGATCTTTGTCGGCAAGCCCGACGGGACGCTGATGTTCACCAACGCGGCCGTCACGCGGACCCTCGGCTACACCCCGGAGGAGCTCGCCACCATGCACGTGCTGGACGTGCATCCCCCGGACCGGCGGCAGGAGGCCGAGCTGATCTTTGCCGCGATGTTCGGGGGCCAGCGGGAGAGCTGTCCCCTGCCGCTGATCCGCAAGGACCGCAGCCTCGTGCCGGTGAGCACCCGCGTCTGGTTCGGCCGGTGGAACGGCGCGGACTGCATCTTCGGGATCTCCAAGAATCTGAGCGCCGAGCAGGAGGCGCACCAGCTGTTCGAGCGCCTGTTCCGCAACAACCCCTCCCCGATGGCGCTCTCGGACCTGGCCAGCCGGCATTTCTCCGACGCCAACGACGCCTTCCTCAAGACGCTCGGCTACACCTCGGACGAAGTCCTCGGCAAATCCGCCGACGAGCTCAGCCTGTTCTCGCAGCCCGAGCGCCACCAGGCGATCGCCGAACAGCTGGCCGTGGCGGGGCGCATTACCAACGTCGAGCTCGAGGTCCGGCGCAAGGACGGGATGATCCTCGCCGGCCTCTTCTCGGGCGAAATCATCCGGAGCCAGGGCCAGCAGTTCTTCCTGACCGTGATGAACGACATCACCGGGCTCAAGCAGATGGAGGCCGCCCTCAAGACCTCGAGCGAGCGCCTCTATCTGGCGACCCATGCCGGCGGCGTGGGCATCTGGGACTTCGATGTGGCCGCCAACCGGCTGGTCTGGGACGAGCAGATGTTCCGCCTCTATGGCACCACGCCCGAGCGGTTCAACGGGGCCTACGAGGCCTGGCAGGCGGGGATCCACCCGGAGGACTGGGCGTCAGCCGACGCCGCCATCCAGGCGGCCCTGCGGGGGGAGAAGGATTTCGCCACCAGCTTCCGCGTGGTCTGGGCGGATGGCAGCATCCACCACATCCGGGCCATGGCGCTGGTGCAGCGGGATGCCGCGGGCCGCGCCGGGCGCATGATCGGCACGAACTGGGACATCACCGCGGAACGGCAGGCCACCGCCGCGCTGAGCTGGAACCAGACGCTGCTGCAGCTGATGTCGCAGGCCTCGCCGCTCGCCTTCCTGGTGGTCGACAACCGCACCGATTCCATCCTGCACTTCAACCAGCGCTTCTGCGAGATCTGGGGCATCGAGCACCTGGCCGAACGCATGCGGCGCGGCGAGCTGAAGAACAACGACATCATCCCCGCCTGCCTGCCGGTGCTGGCCGACGTGCCGGCGTTTGCCGCCTCCTGCACCCCCCTGCAGGAGGTCGACAACCGCATCATCCTCGAGGACGAGATCGCCTTCACCGGCAACCGCACCATCCGCCGCTTCACGACGCAGATCCGGAATGCCGCCGACGAATACTACGGGCGGTTCTACATCTTCGAGGACATCAGCCTCCGCAAGCGCCAGGAGGCCGAGAACGCGGCCATGCTCGTAAAGGAGCACGAGATCTCGGTGATGAAGTCCCACTTCATCTCCGTCACCTCCCACGAGTTCCGCACCCCCATGTCGGCCGCCATGGGCTCCGCCGAGCTGCTCAGCAACCACTTCGACCGCATCCCGCCCGCCAAGCGCCAGGAGCTGCTGGCCCGCATCAACTCCTCGCTGCGCCACATGACCGCGATGCTGGACGAGATTCTGCTGCTGAACCGGCTGGAGGAACAGCGGGTCAAGCTGAAGCTCAGCACGGTCCCCCTCCAGCCGTTCGTGCGCAACCTGATCGAGGAAATCCGGCTGGGGGACCGGGACTCGCACCGCTTCGAGTTCCTCCCCACCGGCGAGGGGGACGGGTTTGCCACCGACTCGAACCTGCTCCACCACATCCTCTCCAACCTCCTCTCCAACGCCGTGCGGTACTCCCCCGCCGGCACGCGGGTCACCGTGCGGCTCGACGTGGGCGTGACGCGGGTGCAGCTGGCGGTGGAGGACCAGGGCATCGGGATCCCGCCCGCCGACTGCGAGCGGATCTTCGAGCCCTTCGAGCGGGCTTCCAACGTCGGCACGATCCAGGGCACCGGCCTCGGGCTCAGCATCGTCCGGAACATGACCCAGCTGCTCGGCGGCACCATCACCGTCCGCGCCGCCCCCGGCGGCGGCAGCTGCTTCCTCCTCGATCTGCCCGCCCCGCCCGCCCCCGCCGCATGAGCCCGCCCAACAAGAGCACCATCCTGATCATCGAGGACGACGCGCCCCTCCGCCAGACCCTGGCGGACACGCTCGAGCTGAACGGCTTTCTCACCGTGGCCGCGGCCAACGGGATCGAGGGCCTGGCGGCCGCCCGGCGCGAGACCCCGTCGCTCATCATCACCGACATCGAGATGCCCGGCATGACGGGGTTCGAGCTGCTGGTGGCCCTGCGCCAGGACGAGGCCCTGCGCTCCGTCCCGGTGATCGTGATCTCCGCCAAGGTCGATCGCGCCGCCACCCGCCGCGGCATGGAGCTGGGCGCCGCCGACTACATCTCCAAGCCCTTCACCGAGGACGAGGTCATCCGCTCGATCACCGCCCGGCTGGAGAAGAAGGAGCTGCTCGACGAGCTCGACGCCTTCGCCCACACCGTGGCGCACGACCTCAAGAACCCGCTCAGCACGCTCAACATGCGGCTGGAGCTGCTGGGCCACGGGATCGGCAAGGGCGACGATGCCGCGCTGCGCACGCAGCTCGCCGGCGCCATCCACGGCGCCGTCCGCTTCAGCAGCATCATCGACGAGCTCCTCGTCCTCGCCGGCGTCCGCCGCCAGGCCATCGTGCCCCAGTCCCTTGACATGGCCGTGGTCGTTGCGGAGGCTTTGGACCGTTTGGAAAGCATTCTCCAGCGCCAGTCGGTCCGGATCGAGCAGCCCGCCTCCTGGCCTGCCGCCGTCGGCCACGCCCCCTGGATCATCGAGGTCTGGGCCAACTTCATCAGCAACGCCGCGAAGTACGGCGGCGCCGCGCCGGTGATCACGCTCGGCGGGGCCGCCAGCGACGACGGGCGCCACGCGCGCTTCTGGGTGCAGGACAACGGCCCCGGCCTGGATGCGGACGCCCAGAAAAAGATGTTCGTCCCCTTCACCCGCATCTCGACCGTGCGGGCCAGCGGCCACGGCCTGGGCCTCTCAATCGTCCGCCGGATCGTCGAGAAACTCGGCGGCAAGGTCGGCGTCGAGAGCGCCCCCGGCGCCGGCGCGCGCTTCTGGTTCGAATTGCCCACCGGCCCCCGCCCCCATACCCACTCCCCCTTCATCGCGTCATGAAAATCCTGATCATCGAGGACGAGCCCGGCATCCGCCAGACCCTCCAGGACATGCTGGAAATCAACGGGCACACGGTCATGGCCGCCGCCGACGGCGTGGCCGGCGTCCAGCTCGCCGCCCAGAGCCCCGACCTCATCCTGTGCGACATCGCCATGCCCGGCATGGACGGCTACGAGGTCATCGCCGCCATCCAGCAGCTCCCCGCCAGCCGCGAGGTGCCCTTCATCTTCCTCACCGCCCGGGCGGACCGCGACGACCAGCGCCGGGGCATGGCCCTCGGCGCCGACGACTACATCACCAAGCCCTTTTCCGAGCGCGAGATCCTCGAGGCCATCGCCGCGCGCGTCCTCCGGCAGCAGCCGATCCGCGAGCGGATCGAGCACCTGCTCAACGACCACCGCCTGGCGGTGAGCGCCAACTGGTCGCACGAGCTGCTGACGCCGCTGGTCGGCGTGCTGGGCGGCCTCGAGATGATCGAGGAGGAGGCCGACCGCATCCAGCCGGGGGAGCTCCGGGATCTGCTCCGGCTGATCCGGGGCGGCGCCGAACGGCAGCAGACGCTCTCGCGGAAACTCATCCTCCACTACGAGCTGGAGCGGCTGAAGGGCGTGACCCCGCGGACCAACCTGTTTTACTGCGATGCGCCCGCCGCGATCACGGCCGGGGCCGCCCGCGCCGCGGAGGAGGAGCAGCGCTACCCGGACCTGACGGTGCAGTGCGCGCCCGGCGCGGTGCCCGTCTCGGAATCGCACCTCCTCGCGACCATCGCGGAACTGGTCGGCAACGCCTTCCGCTTTTCAAAGCCGGGCCAGGGCGTGGCGGTCACCGGGAACGCCCATCCGCAGGGCTACCGCATTGAGATCATCGACCAGGGCCCGGGCCTGACGCCCGAGCAGTGCGCCCAGATCGGGCCGTTTGTGCAGTTCGGGCGGGAGCGGCGCGAGCAGCAGGGCCTGGGGCTCGGGCTGGCCATCGCCCGCTCCGTGGCCGAAATCGCCGGCGGCCGGCTCATCCTGCAGCCCGGCCCCGCCGGGCGCGGCCTGCACGTCACCCTCGATCTGCCCCCCGCCGTGGAAATCTGAGCCGGCCCGCGCGCCGG
>CAIKTR010000236.1 GCA_903830425.1 uncultured Opitutia bacterium | reverse complement strand
GGCGGAGGTGGGGCGGTTCCTCGCCAAGGACCTGGCGCAGGTCACGACGCTCGATCGCGCGGCGGACGACGCCTACCTGGCCGTGGCGTCGAAGGCGCTGCTCGACCCCGCGGTCCTGCACCAGAACAAGCTCAAGGTCGTATTCACCAACATTCATGGCACGGGGGCGATCCAGACGCTCCCGCTCCTGCTGCACGCCGGGTGCACGGTGCATGTCGTGCCGGAGCAGCTCAACTTCGACGCCCGGTTCCCGACGGTGAAGTCGCCGAATCCGGAGAACCCCGAGGCGCTCGCGCGGGCCATCGCCCTGGCGGAGCAGCGCGCGTGCGACGTCGTGCTGGCGACGGACCCGGATGCCGACCGCATGGGCTGCGCGGTCCGCAACCGCGCGGGCCGGATGGAGCTGATCACGGGCAACCAGATCGGCGCGCTGCTGGCCGACTACCGGCTGAGGAAGTACAAGGAGCTGGGCTGGATCCCGCCGGCCGGCTCGGCCCGGGCCTGCCTGATCAACACCGTCGTCACGACCCAGCTGCAGGACGCCATCGGCCGGGGGCACGGGGTGAAAGTCGTCAAGACGCTGACCGGGTTCAAGTGGATCGCGGCCAAGCTCCGCGTCTACGAGGAGGAACTGCAGCGGGCGATGGGGCCGGGGTTCGACTATGACGCGACGCCGTTCATCGAGCGGGCGAAGCTGCTCCTCGAGCACAGCACGTTTTATGTCTTCGGCACGGAGGAGAGCTACGGCTACCTGCCGAACGACGCGGTGCGCGACAAGGACGGGAACGCGGCGTGCCTCATGTTCGCGGAGCTCTGCGCGTGGGTGAAGGGCCGCGGGCTGACGGTGCCGGAGTATCTCGACGAGCTCTACCTGCGCCACGGCTTCTACCTCGAGGGCGTGATCAACCTCTACTACGAAGGCGCGGCCGGCGCGGCCAAGATCAAGCGCCTCCTCGCCTCCTACCGCGCGACGCCGCCGACGGCGTTCGGGGCGTGCCGGGTCACGCAGTTTCAGGACTACGGCCGCGAGCAGATCCGCGACGCCGACGGCGCGACGCTGCCCGCGCAGGACCTCTATATTGTCACGCTCGCGAACGGCTACACGTTTGCCGCCCGCGGCAGCGGGACGGAGCCCAAGATGAAGTTCTACGTGTTCGCGAGCGACCCGGTGGCGGACGCGGCGGCGCTGCCGGCCGTGAAGGCGCAGACCCGCGCAACGCTGGCCGGGCTGATCCAGCTGATCGAGGCCGACGCGAAGCGGCGGGCCGAGGGCTGAACCGACGCCACCGGTCCCGCGGCCGGCCCGCGCGAACTTTTTACCCACCATGAATCCCAAACGCCTCCGGTTGGCCGCGATTGGCTGCGGCAGCCGCACCTTCATCTACTTTGAATTGGCCGCCCAGCGGCCGGATCTTTACGAGATCGTGGCCGCGGCAGACCACACCCCGGCACGCCGGGCGAAGGCCCGGGCGTTGTCCCAGAACCCGAACTTCCGCGAGTTCACGGACGATGGGGCGATCCTCGCCGAACCGCAGCTGGCGGACATCATGATCATCGCGACCCAGGATGCCTTCCATTTCGCCCACGCCTCGGCGGCGCTGCGGCGGGGCTATGACCTGCTGCTGGAAAAACCCATCGCGACCAACCTGCGGGACGTGCTGGCGCTGGAACAGCTGGCCCGCGAGCTCGGCCGCAAGGTGCTCGTCTGCCATGTGCTGCGCTACACGCCGTTCTACCGGCGCGTGAAGGAAATCATCGCGAGCGGCGTGCTGGGGTCCATCGTGTCGGTCGAGGCGACGGAAGGCGTGGAGGCCTGGCACCAGGGACATTCGTTCGTCCGCGGGCACTGGAGCGTGATGGCGAAGTCGACGCCGATGATCATCGCGAAGTCCTGCCACGACCTGGACATCCTGTCGTGGCTGGTGGACTCGCCCTGCGAGGCGCTGGGCAGCTTCGGGGGCATCCTGCATTTCCGTCCGGAGCAGGCGCCGGCCGGCGCGCCGGCCCGTTGCACCGACGGCTGCCCGGCCGGGGAGACCTGCCTCTACAATGCGCACCGCTATCTCACGGATCAGAAGCGCTGGCTCGACGTGATCTACGACCGCGCCGCGACCGCCACGGACGCGGAGATCCTCGCCTGGCTCGGGACCAGCCCGTGGGGGCGCTGCGTCTATCGGTGCGACAACACGGCGGTGGACCACCAGACGGTGAACCTGAGCTTCGCGAGCGGGGCCACCGGCACGTTCACCATGACGGCGTTCAGCCAGGGGCGGGACCTGGCGATCTTCGGCACGAAGGCGCGGCTGCTCGCGGGCGAACGGGTCAAGCGCACCGCCGGCTGCGACTTCGTGATCGAGGATCATGCCACCCACACCCTGCAGCGCAGCGACCTCGCCGTCGAAGCGTCCGGGGGCCACGGCGGCGGCGACGCCGGACTCGTGCAGATGCTCCATGCCGAGATGAGCAAGGCCCGGGCGGCGGACATGGAGTCCTCCCTCGAGAAATCGGTGGAAAGCCACGTGATGGGCTTCGCCGCCGAGGAGTCCCGGCGCACCGGCCGCACCCTCCGGCTCGACGAGGTCCGCGCCCAGTCCCGCTAGCCGGAGGCCGCCCCGATGAATTCCGCCATCCTCGTCACCGCGTCGTTTGACGGGATCTGGCCGTGGGCGGCGGACGCGGCGCGCCGCCAGTGGGAGCGGGAAGGCGAGGTGGAGTTTCACCGCCTGGGGCCGGAAGACGACCGCGCGGTGGCGGACGTGCTGCGGGCGCCCGCGACGGTGCACCGCCTGCTGGTGCTGGGCGGGAAGCTGACGCCCGGGTGTGTCGGGCGGCTGGCGGGGCTGCGGGAGATCGCGGTCTGCTCGGGTTATGCCTTTGGCGTCGCGGAAACCGCCCCGCTGGCGGCCCGGGGGGTGAAGGTGCACGCGCACACCACCGAGGGGTTCTGGGGCGAGTCGGTGGCGGAGTTCGGGCTGGCGCTGACCCTCTGCGGCCTGCGGCGCATTCCGCAGCTGCACCGGGCGATGCTCACGAGCCAGGCGCCGTGGGACTACGTGGCGCCGCCCGGCACGGAGCGGCCGGGCGGACGCGGGCACCAGTTTGGCGACGATCCGCGCTTTGCCCACGGCACGCTGGCGGGCAAGCGGGTCCGCGTGATCGGCGCGGGCAACATCGGGAGCCGCTATGCGAGCTTCTGCCGGATGCTCGGGGCGGACGTGGCGGCGTGGGATCCCTTGGCCGGCGAGCCGGCGTTCCACCGGGCCGGGGCGCGGCGCGAGTGGCACCTGCCGCGGCTGGTGGCGGACGCGGAGATCCTGGCGCCGATGCTGCCGCTGACGGACGGAACGCGCGGGCTGGTGACGGCGGAGCTGATCGCCGCGCTGCCGCGCGGGGCGCTGGTGGTGCTGGTGACGCGGGCGGGCATCTGCGACCTGCCGGCGCTGCGGCGCCGGGTGCTGGCGGACGAGCTGGCGCTGGCGGCGGACGTGTTTGACGTGGAGCCGCTGCCGCTGGACGACCCGCTGCTCGGCCGGCACAACGTGGTGCACACGCCGCACAACGCCGGCCGCACGCAGCAGGCCAACGAGCAGTGGGCGGAGATGCTGCTGGCAAAGTTTGATCCGGCCTGAGCCGTCCGCCTCAGAGCAGGAGCAGCGCGGGATGCTCGAGGTGGTCCTTGAGGGCGTTGAGGAACCGGGCGCCGAGGGCGCCGTCCACCACGCGGTGATCGCAGGAGAGGGTGAGGCTGAGACGCTCGCCGATGACGATGGCGTCGCCCTGCACGACGGGGCGGCGCACGGTCGCGCCGACGGCGAGAATGGCGGCGTTCGGCGGGTTGATGATCGCGGTGAAGCGCGTGATTCCCATCATGCCGAGGTTGGAGACGCAGAAGGTGCCGCCGGTGAACTCGGCGGGGGCCAGCTTCTTTTCTCGGGCGCGCTTGCCGAGGTCCTTGGCCTCGGTGCTGATCTGGAAGAGGGTCTTGCGGTCGGTATTGCGGATGACCGGCGTGATGAGGCCGTCGTCGATCGCGACGGCGAACGCCACATGGGCAGCACCGTGGTACCGGATGCCGGCGGCGTCCCAGGAGCTGTTGACAGCCGGCACGGCGCGCAGGGCCGCAGCGCTGGCCTTGAGGATGAAGTCGTTCACCGAGAGGCGCACGCCGTCCGGGCCGAGGCCGGCGTTGAGGTGGGCGCGCAGCGCGGTGAGCGGCGCGGCGTCGACCTCGAGCTCAAGGTAGCAATGCGGGATCGTCGTCTTGGACTCGACCAGCCGGCGGGCGATCGTGGCGCGCATGTTGGAGAGCGGGGCGGTGGTTTCGGGCTGGACGGCGCTGCGGTCCAGCACCGAGCGCCAGGCCCAGACCTCGCCGCTGCCGGCGGGGGCCGCCGGCGGCCGGGTCGAAGCGGGAACGGGGGTGGCCGGCTGCTGGGAGGCGGTCAGGACGTCCGCGCGCACGATCCGGCCACCGGGACCACTGCCGGTCAGGCGGGAACTATCCACGCCCGCCTCCTCGGCGAGCTTGCGGGCGAGGGGTGAAATGCGAATGCGGCCCGCGGGGGCGGCCGCGGCGGACGGCG
>CAIKTR010000235.1 GCA_903830425.1 uncultured Opitutia bacterium | reverse complement strand
GGAGGTGCACCACCGGGTGAAGAACAACCTGCAGGTGATCACCAGCCTGCTGCGGCTGGAGGCCGGGCGCAGCCTGCAGCCCGACACCAAGGCGGTGCTCAAGGAGATGCAGGGCCGCATCCGGTCCATGGCGCTCCTGCATGAGTCGCTCTACCGCTCCGGGGTCTTCGCCACCATCGACCTGGGGGCCTACCTCGGCCAGATCACCACCCAGTCGTTCCGCACCCTCGCCGCCACCCCCGGCGCCGTGCAGCTGCGGCTCGACCTGGCCTCCGTCCCCGTCGAGATGGACCAGGCCCTGCCCTGCGGCCTGCTCGTCAACGAGCTCGTCTCCAACTGCCTCAAGCACGGCTTCCCCGACGGCCGCCCCGGCGAGGTCCGCGTCGAGCTGCAGCCCGTCCCCGGCGACCCCCAGTGGCGCCTGCGCGTCAGCGACACCGGCGTGGGCCTGCCCGCCGACTTCGCCTCGCTGCGCGGCCAGTCCCTCGGCCTCCAGCTCGTGTCCGATCTGGCCCAGCAAATCGACGGCACCCTCACGATCGGCCCGGGCCCGGGCACGGATTTCACCGTCACCTTCAGTCCCGTTGCCGCCACGTTGTCCGTGACTCCCACCTAAATCAAAACCAGGCTCCGCTCATGACCCGACGGCTCCCGCCGGCGCGCCCGCGCCAGAGGTGAGCCCGTCGCCCCCACCCCCCCCCGATGCCCACCGCCCTCAAGAAGCCCAGGATCCTCGTCGTGGAGGACGTGACCATCGTCGCCCGTGACCTTGCCCTGCAGCTGGTGGAGCTGGGGTACGAGCCGGTGGGCCACGCCACGCGCGGCGAGGAAGCCATCCGGCTCGCCGGGGAACTGCGGCCGGACCTGGTCCTGATGGACATCCAACTGGCAGGGGGCATGGACGGCATCACTGCGGCCCAGGCCCTCCACGACCGTTACTTTCTGCCCGTGGTGTTTCTCACGGCGTTTGCGGAGGACGACACCATCGCCCGCGCCATGGAGACCGACCCGTTCGGCTACATCCTGAAGCCCTTTTCGGACCGGGAGCTGCGCATGGTGCTCACGATGGCCCTCCACAAGCACAAGACCGAATCGCGGCTGCGGGAAAGCGAGGCGCACTACCGGGCGCTGGTCCAATCCATCGGCGATGGCATCATCAGCACCGACAGCGCCGGCACCATCGTGGGCTGGAACGCCGGCGCGGAACACCTCTTCGGCTACACCGCGGACGAGGTCCTCGGGCAGCCGACCCTCCAGCTGCTGCCGGCGCGCTACCATGACGAGCACCGGACCGGCATCGCCCGGATGCAGGCAAGCAACGGGCTCCATCCCCCCACCACCATCGTGGAGCGGGAGGGACGGCGCAAGGACGGCAGCGAATTCCCGCTGGCCATCTCCGTGTCGCAATGGGTGGTGGCCGAGGGCAAGTTCTTCACCGCCGTCATCCGGGATTTAACCTCCCACAAGCAGGCGCAGTCCCGGCTGGCCCAGCTCCACGAGCGCAACGAGCTCATTCTGGACTCGGCGGCGGAGGGGATCATCGGGCTGGATATGCAGGGCAACCACACGTTCGTGAACCCGGCCGCCAGCAGCATGCTCGGCTACGCCGTCGAGGAACTGCTCGGGCAAAACAGCCACCGCATCTGGCACCACACCCGGCCCGATGGCAGTCCCTACCCCGAGACCGACTGTCCGATCTATGCCGCCTGTCAGGACGGAAAGATGCACCGCGTGTCCACCGAGGTGTTCTGGCGCAAGGACGGCCGCCCCCTCGCGGTCGAATATGCGAGCCGGCCCATCTTCGACCAGGGCCGGATCACGGGGGCCGTGGTCACGTTCACGGACATCACCGAGCGCCGGCAGAGCGAACAGGAAAAGGCCACGCTGGAGTCCCAGCTCCGGCAGTCCCAAAAACTGGAGGCCATCGGCCAGCTGGCCGGGGGCATCGCCCACGACTTCAACAACCTGCTCACCGGCATCCTCGGCAACGCCTCGCTGCTGCAGGACGGCCTCACCACCTCCCCGGACCTGCAGCAGGAGATGCTCCAGCAGATCTCCGAGGCGGGCAACCGCGCCGCCAGCCTCACCCGCCAGCTCCTGCTCTTCAGCCGCCGCGAGGAACCCCAGCGGCATGATTTTGACCTCAGCCAGGTGGTCGCGGACATGGTCAAGATCCTCCAGCGCATCCTCGGCGAGAGCATCGAGCTGCAGCTGAATTATGCGGCCGAGCCCCTCGTCCTCCACGCCGATTCCGGAATGATGGACCAGGTCCTCCTCAACCTGGCCGTGAATGCCCGCGACGCCATGCCGGGCGGCGGCCCGCTCGCCATCTCCACCGAGGCCGTCACGTGGGCGGTCGAGGCGGGCTCGAGCCGCCTGATCCGGCCGTCCCCGGTTGATTCAGCCAGCGGGCCGGGCCCGCTGGGAGCGGAGGCTCCCGCGATCGAGACGTCCCACCCCCAGGCCTACGCGGGCGATTTTGCCTGCCTGACGGTGGCCGACCGGGGCTGCGGCATGTCCCCCGAGGTTTGTGCGCGGATCTTTGAGCCGTTCTTCACCACCAAGGAATCCGGCCGCGGCACCGGACTGGGGCTGGCCACCGTGTACGGCACCGTGCAGGTGCATCAGGGGTGGGTGGAGGTCGAGAGCCAGCCCGGCGTCGGCTCGACTTTCCGCGTCTACCTCCCCCGGCTGCAGGGAACCGCGGCGGCCACGACCGAGGCCCCGGCCGCCCCGGCCGAGGCGGCCGGCACCGGCGAGACGATCCTGATCGTCGAGGATGAAGCCTCCGTCCGCACCATGCTCGGCATTCTGCTGAAACGGGCCGGCTACCGCGTCCTGGAATGCAGCTCCGGGGCCGCGGCCCTCGACCTCTGGCCCGCGCACCGGACGGAGGTCCGCCTGCTGATCACGGACATGGTGATGCCCGGGGGCGTCTCCGGGATGCAGCTCGCCGAGCGGCTGCATGCCGACCGGCCGGACCTCCGCGTGATTTTCATCAGCGGCTACAGCACCGTGCTCGACCACGATCTCCAGCGGCTCGGCATCGGCGCGGACTTCCTCAACAAGCCGTTTGTCCTGGAGGAAATGCTCGCCCGCGTGCGGGCGCAGCTCAAGGCGAGGACGGCGGTTCCGGGTTAGGCCGGTCCCGGTCGTCGGCGGCAACCTCATCCCGCGGCCCGGGGCCATCCGTCGGACCGCAGCCAGCCGGCATCGGCCGGCTGAGCCGGTGGTGGCAGCAGAAACCGCCCGGACCGCTCAATAATCGTGGGTGGGCCGGGGCAGCGGACGGTCAGCGGGGATGGGTCGGAGCATCCGCCAAAGTCCGCGCAGCAGAAACCTGGTCCGGGCCAATGAGCCATAGGGGGTTTCCCGCCTCGCCCTCATGCGATCGAGCGTCGGCCGGCTCAGGAAGCTGGCGTCTGGATTTGAGGTCATCCCCTGTCCTTCGGCGCAACCCCGTCAAAATTAAGCGCCGGCTGGGGTTGGCCGCCCCTCCCTCCCGATTGGGCTTCAGTGGACGGCCCCCTGGGCCGATCTACTCCCCATCAAACCGCCGCCTGCCCTGCCACGGCAGGCCGCTCTTGCTGTGAACGACCCCGCCCCACCACCCCAGCCGGGTGACCCCGCGCGCCCCGTCGATTTGACGTTCGCCGCCGGGCCCCTTATAGTGGCCTCGTTTCCAACCGTCCTGCCCCACCCGATCCGGTGAAAACCCCGACGGAATCACGATGAGCATTCTAGCCATGGTCCTGGCCGGCGGCAAGGGGGAGCGCCTCCACCCCCTCACCATCCATCGGGCGAAACCCTCCGTCCCCTTCGGCGGCATCTACCGCATCATCGATTTCGCCCTGTCCAACTGCATCAATTCCGGCATCCGGAAAATCGTCGTGCTGCCCCAGTACAAGTCCCTCTCGCTCGACAAGCACCTGCGCATGGCCTGGAACCTCTTCTCCGGCGAACTCGACGAATACATCATCTCCGTCCCGCCCCAGCAGCGCATCGGCGACAAGTGGTACCAGGGCACGGCCGACGCCATCTACCAGAACATCTACATGATCGGCCGCGACGCCCCCGACCACCTGCTGGTGCTCGCCGGCGACCACATCTACAAGATGGACTACTCGGAGATGTTCAAGTTTCACCGCGAGCATCAGGCCGACGCCACCGTTGCCGCCATCGAGGTCCCCCGGCGCGACGCCAGCGCCTTCGGCGTCATCGAGGTCGCGGCGGACAGCCAGATCGTGGGGTTTGAGGAAAAGCCCCCGGACCCGAAGCCCCTCCCGGGCCGCCCGGACCTGGCCTTCGCCTCCATGGGCATCTACCTGTTCAAGACCAAGGCCCTGCTGGAATGCCTCGAGGCCGACGCCTCCCAGGATACGTCGCACGACTTCGGCCGGGACATCCTGCCCCGGATGGTGCAGTCCTCGCTGGTCTACGCCTACAATTTCAAGGACGAGAACAAGAAGGCCGCGAAATACTGGCGCGATGTCGGCACGATCGACGCCTATTGGGAGGCGAACATGGATCTGGTGAGCGTCGATCCGCAGTTCAACCTCTA
The DNA here is from genome assembly GCA_903830425.1 of uncultured Opitutia bacterium. Lineage (GTDB taxonomy): Bacteria > Verrucomicrobiota > Verrucomicrobiia > Opitutales > Opitutaceae > Opi-474. Next base: position 19,795 of record CAIKTR010000235.1, on the reverse strand, counting down.
CGACAGCGCCTGGCCCATCCGCACCTATCAGTCGCAGAACCCGCCGGCCAAGTTCGTCTTTTCCCAGGAGAACCGGGGCGGCCGCGTCGGCACCGCGCTCGACTCGATCGTGGCCCACGGCTGCATCCTCAGCGGCGGCCGCGTGCAAAACTCCGTGCTGTCACCCAATGTGCGCGTGAACAGCTACAGCGAGGTCCGTGAGTCCATCCTGATGGAAAACGTGAACATCGGCCGGCACTGCCGGATCCGGCGGGCCATCCTCGAGGAGGACGTCGTCCTCCCGCCCAACACCGAGATCGGCTACGACCTGGAGGAGGACCGGAAGCATTATTACGTCACCCCGTCGGGCCTGGTGGTCGTGACCAAGGATCAGCAGTTGGCCGCCGAAGCCCAGGTGCCGGTGCTGGCCGACGCATGGGTGTGAACGGGCCCCGGCTTTCCCTCCCCACCCCTCACCCGCCCGATGCAACCCCGGCACCGCCTCCGGCTGGACGCCGCGCGTTTTCGGATCGAAAAAACGCCCGCACCCCCCCATACGGATGTTGCCAGGGCGGACCCCTCCCCGCCCTTCCCCCTCGTCCGCGCCGCACCCGAGGCGGCCCCACCCGCTTATGCCCCCTGCCCCCAAGAATCGTAACCCGGCTGTTTCCCTGCGCGACCGCCGGGCCTGGCTGGAACGACAGGCCTACGAACTGTCGCAAAGCTGCCCGGCCACCCCCTCCAATCCCCGGGATTGCCCGCTGTGCGACCTGCGCCCGCTGACCGCGGCGGAGCGCAAGGCCTGGATCCGGACCCTCACTCTGGACGAGCTGGAGTATCTGACCACCTATCACACCACCTGCTACGCGACCAAGACGGGAGCCTGCGCCGTTCAGGTGAAACCCCACCGGCGCCGGCTCCGGCCGGCCGCCGGCGCCTAAGTACCCCCGGCAACCGGCCGGGGCTGCTTTGGTCGTTCCCTTCCCCCGGGCTTTCCGATCTGCTGGCCGCACCATGACCCAACAGATCCACGGCCACGAGGTGATCGCAATGATCACGGCCTCGAACCGCAGCTATACCAAGGACTCGCTCTGCGCGGCCATCGTGGCCCAGTTCGGGCCGGAGACCCGCTTTCACACCTGCTCCGCCGAGAACATGGACGCCGGGCAGATGGTCGATTTTTTCGCCAGCCGCGGGAAATTCATCGCGAAGGACGATGGTTTCACCATCGATCCGGCCAAGGTTTGCCAGCACTGAGGCGAGGCGCCGGTCCGGCAACCGACCGGCCCGGGCCGAGTTAGGACTCCGTTCCGGACCGCGCCGCGCTCGGATGCCATCCGGGGCAAGGTGCGAAAATTCGGCAAGATTCGCTTCAGCCGCGCCGCGCCGCGCCGATAACAGAGTCGGGCTAAATCGTGACCTTTCACGGGCGGGGGAAGCTGTGCACGCATGCACAACTGCGAAACAACGCCGGGGACACCGCCCCAGCGCCGCGCCCGGCAAGGTCTGGCGTTGCTGCTGTCGGCCTTGGTCCCTGTCGCCGTGGGCGCCTCCATGCGGCAATGGGTGGCGCCCGACACCGCGGACCGTCCCGACGGGGCGGCGCCCGCCGCGTACCTGCCGCTCCTCGGTGCCGCACCCCTCCGTTTCGCGGACGTGGTGACGGCTCCCGATCGGTTGGTCCGGCCCGCGGCGACCGCCCCGCCGCAACCCGGCTTGACCCGGACCGAATCGTCCGTGGCCCTGGCCAATGCCGCCGCCGCCCAGTCCGCCGCGCTCAACGGCGCGGGCCAGGCCCGCCCCCCGGCGCTCCCTCCCGAGGGCCCGGATGGCGCCGCACCCGCCGGTCAGTCGCCGCCGCTGCCCATCCTGCCGGATGAAGTCCGCCCGCAGCTCCAGCCCGAGGACTTCCTGCCGTTCTTTCAGCTCCCCGGCTCGGCCACCTCCCCCGGCGGCGTGATCCTCGTCGGCCCCCTCCCGACGGAGACGCCGCCCGCCGGACCCCGGCCGCAAAGTTCCGCCACCTACCACCAGACGCCCAAGTAACCTTCCCCGCGTCCCGCCCCCTCCCCCTTTATCCCCGGTCCGTCCGCAGGTCGTCCTGCGGGTGCGACCGTCACGCCGGACCCAACCCATGATCACCTCCACCTCCTCCACCCACCACCACGTGTACACGGTCCTGCTCTATGCGCCATCGCCCCGCCGCCGGCCGACGCCGGCCCTGGCCCCGGAGTCGATCGCGTGGGCCCGGGGCCTGGTCGCCAATCCGGATTATCCGACGGCGGCCGTGATCCGCTACCTGACCCGGCAGGTCATCGCCGCGATCAGTTTCCCGTCGCCGCCGGGGGAGCCCGGCCCCCCCGCCCACTAAGCGCCCGCCTCCACTCGGAGGTCTGCTCAGGTCTGGAGCAGCTTGAGCACCGCCTGCGGCGCCTGGTTGGCCTGCACGAGCATGGCCGTGCCGGATTGCACCAAAATATTGTACTTCGCGTACTGGGTCGACTCCTGGGCCACGTCCACGTCCCGGATGCTCGAGAGCACCGAGGTGAGGTTCTGGCTCTCCACCTGCAGGGTGGAGGCCGCCAGGTTCAGGCGCGACTCCGCCGCCCCCAGCGTCGCCCGCGACGTGCCCAGGTGCTGGAGCGCACCATCAACCTTCGCCAGGGCGTCGCTGTCCGTCACCCGGACCGCAAACTGGCCGGACCCGTTCTGGCTGATCAGGGCCCCCATGCCGCCCGTGCGCAGGTTCACGTCCGGAATCGTCATCTCCTGCCCGACCGCCTGGCCGATCGCCAGGGTGCGGCCGCCGCCCAGGGTCGCGCCAAACAGCGGCAGGCCGTTGAACGTGGCCAGGGGCGAGCCCATGTCCGCCGTCCCGCCGATCTCCGCCACCGTCCCCCCGATCGTGCTGCGCAGCTGGTTCTGCAGCGCCGTAAATTCCTGCTGGTACAACGCCACGTCGGCCGGGTTCTTCGTCGGATCCTGCGCCAGGCTGGCGAGCTCGCTCAGGCGCGTCACGATGCCGGCCATGCTGCCCATGAAGCTGTCGCCGGTCTGCACATAGGAGACGGCGTTCTGCACGTTGGTCCGCGCCGCGCCCACGCGCAGGCCCTGGGCGTCGAGCTTGCCGGCGACGGCGAGGCCGGCGGAATTGTCGGAGGGGTTGACGATCTTGGAGCCGGACGAGAGCCGGCCGAGGGAGCGGCCGAGCATTTCCTGGGTGCGGTTGAGGGTGCGCGCGGCGGTGATCGCCTGAAGATTGGTGTTGATGACGCTCATGGTGGGAGGGGGGCTGGGAGACTAGAGTTGGGACGAGCTGATGGCGGACTTGGCGGGGAGGCCCGGGAGGGCGACGCCCTTGGCCGGCGGCCGCACGGCGGCGGCCTGGTTGCTCGCGGCGATGACGCTGAGGACCTCCTTGCGGAAGATCGGGATCTCGCGCGGCGCCTCGATGCCGATTTTCACGATGTCCCCGTCGATCCGCGTGATGCGGATCTCGATGGAGTCGCCGATAATGATCGATTCGTTGACCTTGCGGGAGAGGACAAGCATGGCGGGCTCAGGCTGAGCGGGCGACCGTGGCCGCCTGCGGTTTTTCGACGAGGGAGTGGTGCGCGCTGAAGCGCGAGTAGTTGGAAATCACGAGCTGGCGGCCGATCCGCGTGCGGCGATTGACCACGAGCGGCCCGATCAGGTTGACCGTCGCCTCGACCGGTTGCTGGCGCTGGAGCGTGACGATGTTGAGGATCATAGCCTCGGACGGGTCGCGCAGGTCAAGCTGGATGGCGTCCTCCTCGAAGACCTCGGGCTCGTAGCCGGGGATGATCCCGCCGGGCTCGATGACGATGAAGTGGATGGTTTCCGGGCCGTGGAGTTTCATCCACAGGAACGGCAGGTTGTCGGGCATGTAGAGCAGCTCGGCGCGCTTGTGGGCGGCAAAGCCGATCAGGCCCTGCGGCAGGATCAGTTCGTTCGCGGGCGGCGCGTCGAAGTCGGTGGGATAGAAGACCGGGAGGACTTTCACGGGTGGGCAGGGTTATTGGATGTAGTCGAGGAGAGAGAGGCGCATGATGTTGGCGGACGACTGCAGGGCGGCCTGGTAGGCGGTCTGGACCTGGTTCAGCTTGACGATCGCCGTGGGCAGATCGGTCTCGATCTCGGAGGAGATGAGCCCGTCGAGGGACGTGGTGCGGTCGGTCTGCTGGGTCTGGCTGGCCTCGATGCGGGTCTGCACGCCGCCGGCCTGGGCGAGGGAGGAGACCAGCAGGTTTTCGCTGGCGACCAGGCCGGGCTGGACCGCGGCGACCGCGCTGGGCAGGCCCGCGCTGAGCGCCCCGCGCAGCGCGACCAGGCGGTTGATGAAGTCGCCCAGCCCGGCATTGGTCGCCCCGTCGGTCGACGGCGTGATGCTGCTGGTCTCCGACAGGGCGATCGCCGCCTGGGCCAGGTTGCCCGCGTAGGTGACGCCGGTGATCTGGCCGCTGGCGTCGCGGGTGACGGTGAACGGCGGCGCCGCCACCGCCGTGCCGCCGTAGAGGTAGTCGCCGTTGAAGGTGGTGTTGGCCGCCTGCACCGCCTGCTCGAGGAGCTGGTTGGTCTCGGTGGCGTAGGCCTGCATCGCGTCGGCCCCGAGCAGCCCGGTGCCCAGCGTGGCGAGCTCGCCGGCGCGGTCGGAGATCTGCTTGATGTTCTGCAGGCCGGAGTAGGAGGCCTGGCTGAGCGCCAGCGCGTGGCTGGCATTCTGGCCGTACTGCCCCAGCTGGCGGCGCTCGCTCGTCAGGTTGAGCACCCGCGCCACCGCCGCCGGATCATCCTCCGGCGCGGTCACGCGCAGCCCCGTGGACACCTGCGTCTGCAGGCGCGCCTGCTGGCTGCTGAGCTGCTGGATCTGGCGGACAATGTTGTCCGAAACGGTGCTGGTGGCGACGCGCATGGGAGGAGGAGTTGGTGGGGGGGCGCCGGGCGGGGTTAGCGGCCCAGCTGGTTGACGACGTTGTCGAGCAGGGTGTCGATCGTGTTGAAGACCCGGGACGAGGCCTGGAAGGCGCGCTGGTATTTCAGCAGCGCGGCCATCTCCTCATCGAGCGAGACGCCGCTCACCCCGTCGCGCTGGGTCCGCACCAGCTGCTCGATGTTCGTCTGGTTGCTGACCTGCGAGTTGACGCCGGCCAGGGCCTGGCCGAGGCCGCTGACGCTGTTGGCGTAGAAATTGGAGAACGTGCCGTCGATCGGGTCGCCGCTGGCCGTCGCGAACCGGGTGCTCGCCAGCTGGGCGATGGCCCGCGCCACGGTGTTGTCCCCGGCGGCGCCGCCGTCGCTGGCCTTGAGGTTGGCCGCGGTCACGGTCGGAGCGACCTGGATCGTCGCCGCGGTCAGGCCGGCCGCGCTGAAGAAGTCGCCGGTCGCCCCCGTCGGATTGTAGGCGGCGTTGACCGACGTGACCAACTGGCGGACCAGCCGGTCGAGGTTGTCGCGGAGCGTCTGCACCGCGCCGTCGCGCGCCGTCAGGGCGCCTTGGATCGAGCCGGAGTCGAGCGCGAGCACCGTCGGCGGCGTGCCCGCCAGCACCTGGGTGCCGCTGAAGGTGGCGGCGCCGGTCACGGCGGCGAGATTGACGAGCCGCACCGGATTGCCGGCGGCGTCCTGCGCGCTGACCAGCACCTGCCCGTCGGCGGTGTCCGTCAGCGTGATCGGGAGCTTGGCGGCCAGCTGCTCCAGCACGGCCTGGCGCTGGTCGCGCAGATCCACCGCGGACCCCGGCCGGTTGATCTCGAAGCGGCCGATCTGGGCGTTGAGGTCGGCGACACTCTGGAGGAGGCCGTTGACGGCGGTGACGTCGCTGCCGATCTGGGTGTCGAGGTCGCTCTGGACCTGGGCGAGGCGCTGGTCGGTGAGCTGGAACCGGTCGGTCAGGATGGCGGCCTTCTGCAGGAGCGCCTGGCGCTGGCCGGAGTCGGTGGGGCTGGAGGCGAAGCCCTGAAACGCGGTGAACAGGTCGTCGAGGGCGGCCCCGATGCCGTTGTCCGAGGTGCTGCTGGCCCCCGTGGCGGCCGAGGGGCTGCCGAGGGTCTGCCCCAGCCCGGCCTGGGTGCGCTGGTAGGCGCTCTGCTGGGCCAGGTAGAAGGCGGAGCGGGAGCTCTCGCGCAGCACCTGCCGGTCGAGCAGCGCATCCCGCAGCTGCTCCACGCCGAGCGCCTGCAGGCCCATGCTCTCGGGGCCGGTCGGCGTCTGCACGGTGCCGAGGTCGCCAAACACCACGCGCTGGCGCGCGTAGCTGGCGTTGTTGACGTTCGCCAGGTTCTTGCCCGACGTCTCCAGCGCCCGGCTCTGGGCGTTGAGGGCCTGGACGGACGCGTTGAGACTGGAGAAGAGGCCGGACATGGCGGGGGGCGGTCAGCCGGCCACGCAGAGCGTGGAGGCGGCCTGGGCGGAGGTGACGGAGACCCGCCCGGCGGGCGAGTAGGTCTTGGTGAAGCTGTTGGGCCGGAGCTGCTGCAGCACCTCCTGGTGCACCTCGACCGCGCGGGTGAGGAGCGTGTGGTTGTGCCGGCTGATCAGGCGCACGCGGAACAGGAGGGCGTTGACCTCGCCGATCAGCGCCTCGAGCAGCGGGCGCGCGGAGCGCTCGATGTGCGGGAGCAGGGAGCGCAGGGTGCTCTGGCGGGGCTGGCCGAGCTCCATCGCCAGGCTGGCGACGGCCTGCTCGCGCCGGAGGCGGCACCCGGCGACGCTGCGCGCCTGCTCCTCGATCACCCCCCCCAGGCTCATCACGGCGTGGGGGTCGCGCTCGAAAAGCCGGCGCTGCTGCTGTTCGAAGAGATGCAGGAGCCCGCCGTAGTCGGCAAGTTCCTGCCGGAGGCAGTCCGCGATAAATTCCCAGGAGATGGTCATGGTTGGGCGGGGGGGGTTGGGCGGGCCGCGACGGCGGGGCCGTGCGGGGTGAGTTGCTGTTCGATCATCCGGCCGAGGCCGAGGCCCGGACCGGCGGTGAGATTCTGGGCCAGGGCGTCGGTCATCAGGTCGCCGTAGACGCTGCCCGCGACGTTCTCGCCGCCGAGCATCGAGCCGACGCTCCGGCTGAGCAGCTGGCGGACGAGGATGGCCTCGAACTGGCCCGCGACCTTGCGGCGCTGGGCGGAGGCCTCCGCGGCCTCGTCGGCCGGCGTGGCCGGGCCCCGGGCGGCCGGGGCCGTCGCCGGGAGGCGGGCGGGGGCGGCAAGCGAGGAGGCAAGGGCGGCGACGTTCATGGCTCAGTTGATGACCAGCTCGGCCTGCAGGGCCCCGGAGCGCTTGAGGGTCTGGAAAATCGCCATCATCTCCCGGGTGGACACGCCCAGCGCGTTGAGCGCGGCGGCCAGCCGCTCGATCGTCGGCGGCTCGCGGAGGACCGCGAAGCCCCCCTTCCCCTCGGTCACCTCGGTCTTCGTGCTCGGCACCGCCACCGTCTGGCCGCCCTGACTGAAGGCGTTGGGCTGGCTGACGGTCAGGTTGGAGCTGATGGTGATGGTCAGGGAGCCGTGCGCGATCGCGACGTGCGAGAGGCGGACCGTCGCCGTGGCGACAATCGTCCCGGTGCGCTCGTTGATCACCACCCGGGCAATCGTGTCGGGAATGGACTCCACCTCGCCCAGCTGGGCGATGAAGGCGACGTCCCGGCCGCGGAAGTCGGGCGGCAGGACGACCCGGATGGTCGCGGCGTCGACCGCGGTGGCCGCGGCGGGCCACTGCGCGTTGATCGCGTCGGTCATGCGGGACGCGGAGATGAAGTCGGGGTTGTGCAGCAGGAGCCGGAGGGCGTTGTCGCGCACAAAGGCGGCCGGAATCTCGCGCTCGACGATCGCGCCGTTGCTGATGTTGCCGACCGTCGGGTGATTCTTCTGCACGGTGGCGCCGCCCGCGCCGCCCGCGCCGCCGAGGAAGCCGCCGATCGCCACCGGGCCCTGGGCCACCGCGTAGACGCGGCCGTCGGCCCCGAGCAGCGGCGACTGCAGCAGCACGCCGCCCTGCAGCGTCTTGGCGTCGCCGAGCGAGGCCACGTTCACATCGATGCGCGTGCCCGCCTTCAGGAAGGCGCTGATGTCCGCCGTGAGCATGACGGCGGCGGCGTTCTTCGCCTTGATGTCGCTCGGGCTGATCGTGAGGCCGTAGCGCTGGAGCACGTTGGCGACGCTCTGGAGCGTGGTCGCGGCGTTGCTGTCGCCGTCCCCGCTGAGCCCCACCACCAGGCCGTACCCCACCAGCTGGTTGTCGCGGCCGCCCTCGACCAGCGTCAGGTCCTTCAGGCGGGAGGCGGACAGCAGCCCCGGGGCCAGCAGGCCGGCCAGCACCATCGATTTTAACCTCCGTGTCATGGGTAAATTCTCAGAGCGGCCGCAGCATTTCGTAGAGCTTGGCAAACCAGCCGCGCTTCTGCGCGTCGGTGAGCGATCCTTCGCTGAAAAATTCCACGCGGGCGTCGGCAATGTTGCTCGAGAGCAGCGTGTTGTCCCGGGCGATGTCGTCCGGCCGCACCAGGCCGTGCAGCACGACGTACTGGGTCTCGCCGGAGAAGGTGACGAGGCGGACGCCCTCGATCACGAGATTGCCGTTGGGCAGGACGTCGGAGACCAGCACGGCGGCCCGGGCGGTGAGGCTCTGCGAGTTGTTGATCGCGCCGCCCCCGGAGTAGCTGGCCTTGCCGGCGGCGCTGGAGGTGGGGAGTTCCCCGCCGTGCGTGCCGAGCCCGGTGTAGAGGAAGCGGGTGATCGCATCGTCGAGGCTCGAGTCGCGCTCGGACTTCTTGCTCTGGGTGTTCTGCGAGACCGCCGACTCGGCGACCACGACCGTGAGGATGTCCCCGGCCACGGCGGCCTTCCGGTCGGCGTACATGCCCGCGGCCCCCTGCCCCGTGGCGGGCCAGAGCGAGTTGGCCTGGGCGGTCCCGGCCAGCCCGGCCAGCAGCAGCAGGCTAAAAGCGGACTTGGACATGGTTTTCATCGATGACCAGCGCGGAAAAATCCTTGTGCGACTCGGGGTTGCGCAGGGTGACGGTGTCGCCCTGGGCGCCATTCTCCAGGGCGAGCGCCTTCATGGTGATGTGCAGCAGGCCGTCGATCGCCGAGACCTCGACGAGCTGGCCCTTCCGAACGAGCGGGCGGCGGCTCAGGTCGCGCCAGGTCAGCAGGCGGCCCTGGCCGACGGCGCGGGTGAAGACATAGGACCGGTCGCCCACGGCGGCGGGCACCACCTCGCGCTCGCGGAAGAGATCGACCCGGCGGATCTCCAGCAGGGCGGGATCGAAGGCGGCGCCGACGGTCAGGGGCTGGCGGGCCACCCAGGCATCGCGCCAGAGCGCGGCGCGCAGGACGAAGGTGGCCTCCGCCACCGGCGCCTGGTCCGCGTCGAGGCGGCAGCGCACGAGCATGGCCGCCGACGGCATGGCCGGATACTCGAGGACGAGGACGCTCCAGGCGGCGGCGACGCGCGCCGGCGGCGCCCAGGCCCGGGCCAGCTCCAGCTGCAGGTCGCCCTCGAGGTTGAAGTGCCCGGCCAGGTCGCGGGTGAGGGCCGCGACAAACTGGTCGCGGGTGAACGGCCCCGCCACCACCGCCGGCTCGGCGGCCGGGGCGGGAAGCTCGGCGGCGGACAGGCCGCCGACGGCCAGCCCCAGCACCGGACCGAGACCGCGGAGAAGCTGGAGCAGGCGACGCATGGTCAGCGCTTCATGTTCGCGACGTTCTGGAGCATCTCGTCCGAGGTCTGGATGGACTTCGAATTGATCTCGTAGGCGCGCTGGGCCACGATGAGGTTCACCATTTCCTCCACGATGTTCACATTGGAGGCCTCCTTGTAGCCCTGGATGATGCTGCCGAAGCCCTGCTCGCTGGCCTGGCCGATCTCGGGCGTGCCGCTGCCGCCGGTCTCCTCGTAGAGGTTGCCCCCGAGGCTGCGCAGCCCCGACGGGTTGGCAAAACGCGTCAGCGTCAGCCGGAAGCTCTGCGTGCCGCCGGCGCTCTGCACGGTGACCTGGCCGTTCTCGGAAATCGTCACCGCCGTCGCCCCCGCCGGAATGGACTGGAAGCTGCTCATCACCGGCAGGCCGTCCACCGTCACCACCTGGCCCTGGGCGTTGAGCTTGAAGGACCCGTCGCGCGTGTAGCCCAGCGTGCCGTCGGGCCGCTGCACCTCGAAGAACCCGTCGCCCTGGATCGCCAGGTCGAGCTTCTCCCCGGTCGAGGTGAGCTGGCCCTGGGTGAACACCTTGGAGGTGGAGGCGACGCGCGTGCCGTTGCCGACCTCGACGCCGGTGGGGACGAGGTTGCCGCCGCCGGAGTCGGTGCCCGAGGCGCGGGTCGGCTTCTGGTAGAGGAGATCCTGGAACTCGATCTTGCTGCGCTTGAAGCCGGCCGTGTTCACGTTCGCGAGGTTGTTCGCGATCGTGTTGAGGTTGAGCTGCTGCGCTTCCATGCCGGTGGCGGCGGAGTACAGGGAGAGATTCATAGGGCGGCGGGGTTGAAGGCGGCACCGCCACGACTGAGGCCGGCGCGCTCCCATCGCGCGCGCGGCCATGCAGTCGTGATTGCGGTTGTCCTGTCTGGGAAAGTCATGGGGCGGGGAGTCAGCCCAGCGCATCCAGCGTCTTCTGCATCTGCTGGTCCACCGAGGTGATCAGCTTCTGGTTGGCCTCGTAGGCGCGGGAGATGAGGACGAGGTCCACCATCTCGCGCAGCGAGGAGACATTGCTGCCCTCGAGGTAGCCCTGCAGCAGCTCGGGCTTCTCCACCGCCTCGGGCGCCATGCCGTCGCCCGGCACAAAGGCCCCGCCCGCCGCCGGCACCAGCCGGCTGTTGTCCGAAAATTTCTGCACCGCCAGCCGCCCCAGCGACGTCGTGCCCTGGAACAGGGAGCCGTCCTGGTTGATCACCACCTCGCCCGCGCCCGACACCAGCGTGATCGGCGCGCCCCCGGACGAGAGCACCTCCTGGCCGCTCGAGCTCACCAGCGTGCGGTCCGCCCGCATGTGGAACTCGCCGTTGCGCGTGTAGGCGCGCGAGCCGTCCGGCAGCTGCACCTCGAAAAACCCCGTGCCCTGGATCGCCACATCCAGCTCGCGGCGCGTGGGCTGGGTCTCGCCCGAGACAAAATTGATGCCGGTGTTGACCTTGGGAAAAAGCATCGGCTGGCCCGCGTCGTGCCCGACCCGGGTCCGCGTGTCCCCCTGCAGCTCGCCCGCCGCCTGCGCCGAGAAATTGACCGAGCGCTTGCGGTAGCCCGTCATCTGGCTCGACGCGATGTTCTGCGAAACCGAGTCCTGCCACCGCTCGAGCGCGGAGAGTGCGGAAGCACTTTGGTAGAGTCCGATGTTCATGGGTGCGGCCCATAAAGCCCAACGCGTGCCGAACCCACCAAATGAGACATAACCAGTTGCGAACTATTGTCTTAAACTTTTCTAAGAATGGCAGTCCGCCCTTTTTTACGAACTGTCCGGCGCCGCGGCTGGCGGACCGGCAGGTTTTGCCCAGTCCCGGGGCGACGTGCCCGCGCCCGGCAACCGCTCCGGGCGGCCTAGGAGCCCACCGGATAGATGCAGTTGATCTCAATCCGCTCGCCGCAGGCGCAGGTGATGACGAGGCAGGCGACCTTGTCGCCTTCCTTCATGACCTTCACGCTGGCGCTCCGCGCGGCCTCGGCGGGGGCCTTGGGCGCCGCCGCGCCCGACTGGGACAGGACCGCCGCGGGGGCGGGCGGAAGTTGCAAGGCGGAGACCGACAGGGTCTTTTTCCCGTGGAGGAACGATTTCATGGAAGGGCGTGGGGCCGCGCCGACGGCGGGGCGGCGACCGGCGCGGGGGCGGCGGCGGTCATCGGGCTTTCGACCAGCGTGCTGTCCTTGAACCGCCCCTTGGCCGCGAGCGCCAGGCTGAGCGTCACCCGCTGGTTCGCCTCCGCGTGCAGCGATTCGCCGGGCAGCGGCTTGGTGCTGGCGTAGCCCGTGACCCGGTCGATCAGGCCCGGCTCGACCGCGTAATAGACCAGCAGGCGCCGCGAGGCGTTGGCCCGCGCCGCGGACAGCTCCCAGCCCCGGTCATCGGGCCCGGGCGGCCCGGTCGGCGCCCGGGTGTGGCCGTCGATCGTCACCCGGAAGTGGTGCCGGTCGACCATCCAGGCGAGGCTCTTCATGATGAACTGCCCCCACTCGGTGAACTCAACCGAGTCGTTCTTGAACAGCGGCCGGTTGGCCCGGTCGAACAGCGTGATGCGCAGGCCGTCGGACGTGATCTGGATGTCGATCGGCTTGTCCTCCAGGTTCTGGTCGAGGTTGAGCAGGCGCGTGAAGTCCGCCGCCACCGTGTTGAGAAAGGTCATCTTGATCTGGCGGTCCCGGCTCGCCTCCTTCTCGGAGCCCGACTCGCGCCCCTCGGAGTGCGTGGTCTGGTTGCTGTTGAACGGCAGCACCCCGGAGGTCGCGTCCATCGGGGAGCGGAAGGGGTTCTGGAAATACTGGGACGTCGCGATGAGGATCTTCTGGTTCTGGGAGGAGATCCACAGGACCATGAACAGCGCCATCATGGCGGTGACGAAATCGGCGTAGGCGACCTTCCAAGCTCCTCCGGCCATGGTGGGGGTTCCTTATTTGGCGGGGCCGAGGTTTTTGACCGCGGCCTCGAGCTCGGCGCTGCCGGGCTGGACGGAGCGGTCGAGGGAGCGGCGGGCGAACTCGATCGCGGTGAACGGCGCCAGGCCCTTGGCGAAGCCCGCCACGGCCTGCATGATGCACTTGAAGCCGAGCTCGTCGGACGCGTTGTTGAACTGGATGCGGTTGGCCAGCGGGTTGACGAAGCCGTACGCCACCCAGATGCCGAGCAGGGTGCCGGTGAGGGCGGCGGCGACGCGCTCGCCGACCACCTCGGGCCCGTCCGCGATCGAGGCCATGGTGTTGATGATGCCGAGCACGGCGGCGACGATCCCGATGCCGGGCAGCGAATCGCCGACGAGGTGGAGGATATGGACCGGGTGCTCGGCCTCCTTCGACTTGGCCGCGAGCTCGGCCAGCATCAGCCCCTCCAGCTGGTCCGGCTTGATCTTGCCGTCGATCACGGGCTGCAGGCCGTTGCAGAGGAACTCGAGGCGCTCGCGGTGGTGGAGGACCGAGGGGTAGCGCTGGAAAATGCTGCTCTTGTGCGGGTCGCCCATGTGCTCCTCCAGCGCAATCAGGCCGTTGCGGCGGCCGACCATGAAGATCTCGTAGAGCAGCTTGAGCAGCTCGGTGTACTCCTCCCGCGAGGCCGCCTTGCCGAACATCGCCGCCTTGATCTTGTGCACGATCTCCTTCAGCACATGGCCCGGGCTGGCGATGACCAGCACCCCCAGGCCGACGCCGAGGATGACCACGAACTCGGAGACCTGCAGCAGCACCGCGGGCTGGCCGCCGGCCAGCATGAAGCCGCCGATGGTCGAGGCCAGAACGATGAGGGCGCCAATCAGGATGAGCATGAGCAGGCAGCCGGATCCGCTCAGCGCTCGCGCACGCGCTGCAGATACGCCCGCAGGCCGAGGATGGTCTGGGCGTGAATTTGGCAGATCCGGGATTCCGTCAGGCCGAAGACCGCGGCGATTTCCGCCAGCCGGAGATTCTCATAGTAGTAGAGGGCGATGATCTTGCGCGGAATGTCGGGCAGGGCCGCGATCCGCTGCGTCAGCAGGTGCACAAACTCCTCCTTCTCCAGCGTGTCCCGCCCCGTGACGTCGTTCTGGTCGGCCAGGAGCTCGTGGAGCGACCCGCCCTTCCCCTCGTCGGACTCGGACTCCTGGTCAATGTTGATGAAGGTGACCGGCTTGGCCTCCTCCACCCACTTGGCGTACTCCTTCGCGTTCAGGCCGAGGAGCTCGCGCACCTCGTCGTCAGTCGCGGCGCGGCCGAGCTTCTGCTCGACCTCGTTGATCGCGGCCTTGAGCTTGCGGGCCCGGGCGCGGGCCCGGCGCGGGCACCAGTCCATGCGCCGCAGCTCGTCCAGGATGGCGCCGCGGATGCGCATGGTGGCGTAGGTCGCGAAGGTGTTCCCCTGTTCGGGGTCGAACTTGCGGACCGCGGCGAGCAGGCCGGTGATGCCCACGCTGTAGAGGTCGTCGGCGTCGACGTGCGCCGGCACGTTGAGCTTGATCCGGTCGACCACGTTGCGGACGAGGGGCAGATAGCGCTCGATCAAATCCTTTTCATCGACAGCGCTGGGGGAGACTCCCTGATACGCGCGCCAGGCGGCGGCGGGCGTAGCTTCCATGCCAGGGATGGGGGCGGTGACAGTATTCATGGCAGCATGGACTAACGGTTACTTGGGTTTGGCCGTCGCCGAGGCGGCGGCATGACGATGCAAAATTGTCTCCCGGATGCCGCGCACCAGCACGGTCCAGAACCAGCGGAACAGCAGCGCGCCCACCAGGCAGCCGAGCGCGGCGTCGAGCAGCACGCGGTCGAGCGCGCGGCCGGTCCAGAGGCCGGCGGCGGCGGCGAGGAGAAACCCGGCGAGCCCGCCGGCGAGGAAGACGAATTTCATGGCGGGGCGGTTTACTCTTCCGGCAGGGTGCGGCGCGCGATGGCCGCGGGGGCGTCCTCCTCGCAGTCGCCGGTCAGCGAGGGGCCGGTCGCGAGGAAGAGCGGTTCCAGGTTCTCATCGAACAGGTAGTCCCAGAGCTTCCCCCACTGCGGCACCTCATCGAGGTGGGTGAAGACCAGGTGCGTGGCCCCGAGGTCCCGGCCCGCCGCGTAGGCGTCGCGCAGCGAGGCCCGGTCGTAGGCGGCGTTGAGCACCAGCACCCGCTCGTTGATCTGCTCCCGGTCCAGGAACGCGGCCAGCGGCGCGTTGTCCGCCGGGCTCCGCGCCGACAGGCCGGGCAGGTCGAAGTAGACAAACCCCCCGGGCAGCGCCGGGCTCGTCTCGCAGGGGAAATGGGCCAGGGGCACGCCCAGCGCCTCGCTGAACACCGGCAGCGGGCCGAGCGGGTTGGGGCGGTCGAACTCGACCGTCACCACGTGGCCGCAGCGGGCCCGGCGAAACACCTCGACCGCGAGCCATTTGCAGAGCGCGGTCGTGCGGCCGACGCCGGGGGCGCCGAGGAAGGCGGCGCGGGAGAGCGGCGCGCGCGTGGGCCGGGTGCCGGCGCTCTCGCAGAGGAGGCGCGAGGTCTCCGCCAGCGCGCGGTGCAGCGGCAGCGTGCTCAGCTCCGACCACCGGGCCCCGCTCTGCAGCCGGGACAGGGCGGTCTCGGTCAGGCCCGAGCGGCGCAGCAGCCCGGCCAGCCCGGCCGGCGACGGCGGCGGCGACATCCCGGCCAGCCGCGACGGCGCCGGGCGCTCGGGCGGCGTGGTGGGCGTCGCCGGCTCGGCGGAAACCACCGCCAGCGCGGGCGGCGGCGGCGGCACCGCATCCACCTGCGCGATCACCTCCAGCTGCGGACCGACCAAGAATTTCCTCAGGCCCGAGGCCGGCACCGGGCGGACCGACAGCACGCGGGCCTGCGGGCCCAGCTTTTCGAGGATCAGCCGGACGGCCTCGGCGGCGGACTGCACCGTGAACTTGTAGGCGCCGGGGGCGAAGGTCTGGGCGGGGGCGGGCATGGCGGGTTAGGCGGCGGCCTTGAGCGGCAACTCGGCGCGGACCAGCGCGGGCGGCAGGGTGACGATCCCCGCGTTCTCGATCTCGGTCGCGGGCGGCAGCTCCTGGTAGGCGAGCACGACCAGGCGGGGGAAGGACGACTCGAAGAAGCGCTTGAGCGGGAGCCGGACCTCGGTCGAGACCACCAGCAGGGAGGGCTGGCCGGCCGCCATGAACTCGGCCGTCCGGCGGGTGAGCTCGTCGAGCAGGTGCCGGGTGCTGGCGGGGTCGAGCGCCAGCCCGACCTCGGTGGGCGAGCGGTGGATCTTGCCGCCCAGCCACTGCTCCAGCCGCGGGTCGAGCGTGACCGCCCGGACCACGTTGGGCCGGAGCTCGTACTCCGGCACGAAGTAGAGGCCCAGCCGCCGGCGGACCAGCTCGCTGAGGTCGTCGGGGTTCTTGGAGAGCCCGGCAAAGTCCGCGATCCCCTCGAGGATGAGCGTCTGGTTGAGAATCGTGATGTTCTCGCGCAGGAGATTCTGCAGGACGCGCTGGATGATGCCCAGGCTGACCAGGTCCGGCAGCAGCTCCGCGACGAGGGCGGGCTGGCTCTGCTTGAGGTGGTCGACCATCGCCTGCACCTCCTGGCGCCCGAGCAGATGGTGCGCGGAGAGCTTGAGGGTCTCGGACAGGTGGGTGATGAGCACGGACGCCGGATCGACGATGGTGAAGCCGTTGATCTCGGCGGTCCGCTTCTCGGTCTCGTCGATCCAGGTGGCGTCGAGGTGGAAGACCGGCTCGCGGGTCGGGACCCCCGCGAGGGCGACCTTGCTGCCGGCCACGTTCATCGCGAGCAGCCGGCCGGGCATGAGCTGGCCGCGCGCGACCGGCCGGCCGCGCAGGAGAAAGCGGTATTCGTTGGCCTCGAGCTCGAGGTTGTCGCGGACCGACACCGGCGGGACGACGATGCCCTTTTCGCGGGCCAGCGCCTTGCGCACGCCGGTGACCCGGGCGAGCAGCTCCCCGCCCTGCTTGGCATCGGCCAGCCCGAGCAGGCCGTAGCCGATCTCGATCGCAAAGATGTCGAGCTCGATGAGCCGGCGGACGTCCTCCGCCCCGCCCGGGGCGGCGGCTCCCGCCGCGGCGGCCGCGGCCTGGGCCGCACCGGCGGCGGCGGGCGCGGTCCCCGGCGCCTGGCCGGGGTTGGCCTGCTGCTCCTGCATGATGCGGGCGAGGTAGGCCGCGATGCCCGCCAGCAGCACAAAGGGCAGCAGCGGCATCCCGGGCATCAGCCCGAAGACCACCATCATGCCGGCGGTGAGCCGCAGCGCGCGCGGATAGCGGAAGAGCTGGCCCACCAGCTGGGTGCCCAGGTTGGTGTTCTCCGAGGCGCGGGTGACCAGCAGGCCGGCCCCCACCGAGAGGATCAGGGCGGGGATCTGGGAGACCAGGCCGTCGCCGATCGACAGCAGGGTGAACTTCTGCATCGCCTCGCCGAGCGAAAAGCCCATCTGGAACACCCCGATGGCGAACCCGCCCACGATGTTGACCAGGGTGATGATGATCCCGGCGATCGCATCGCCGCGCACGAACTTCGAGGCGCCGTCCATCGCGCCGTAGAAGTCCGCCTCCTTCTGGACCTTGACGCGCCGCGCGGTGGCGGTGGCCTCGTCGATGATGCCGGCGTTGAGTTCCGCATCGATCGCCATCTGCTTGCCGGGCAGGGCGTCGAGGGTGAACCGCGCGCTCACCTCGGCGATGCGGCCCGCGCCTTTGGTGATGACCACGAAGTTGATCACGACCAGGATCAGGAACACGACCGCGCCGACGATGTAGTTGCCCTGGATCACGAAATGGCCGAACGCGTCGATCACCTGGCCGGCGTAGCCGTGGACCAGCACCTGGCGCGTGGAGCTGATGTTGAGCGCCAGCCGGAACAGGGTCAGGGTCAGCAGCAGCGTGGGGAAGCTGGAGAACTCCGGCGGGTCCTTGACGTAGATGATCGCCAGCAGGACGAGGAACGAGAGGCCGATGTTGAGGGCGAGCAGCACGTCCAGCAGCGGCGTCGGGACCGGGACGATGAGCAGCAGGACGGTGAGGAACAGCCCCCCGGTGAAGATCAGGTCGGCGCGCCGGAGCAGCAGGGCGACCGGGCTGGAGCTGGCGGCGGGGGCGCTCATGGGCTAGGCGGAAGCCTCCAGCCGGCGGGCCTTCAGGCGGTGGAAATAGTAGCGGTGCGCCCGGTAGACCACCGCGAGGATCTCGGCCACGGCCTGGTACAGGTCGGCGGGAATCGCCTCCCCCACCTGCCCCACGGCAAACAGCAGGCGCGCGACCGGCTTGTTCTCCACCGTCGGCACCCCGTGCTCCGCAGCCAGCGCCCGGATGCGCTGCGCGAACCGGTTCTCCCCCTTCGCCAGCACGATCGGCGCCTGGTCCTTGCCCCGCTCGTACTTGAGCGCCACCGCGAAGTGCGTCGGATTGGTCACCACCACGTCGGCCGTCGCGACGGCGGACAGCATCTGCTTCTGCATCAGGCGGCGGGCCATGCGGCGCATCGCGGCCTTCATGTGGCTGTCGCCCTCGGAGCCGCGCCGCTCCTCCTTGACCTCCTCGCGCGTCATCTTGAGCTCCCGCGCGGTCTTGAACTTCTCGTAGCCGTAGCTCAGCGCGGCGATCAGGCTCATCGCCAGCAGCAGCCGGCTCAGGAACACCAGGGTGGCATGGCTCAGGAACTCCCCGAGATACGCCGCCTCGATCGGCGCGCTGAAGAGCGGATCCGCCAGCAGCGCGCGGGCGTCGAGGTAGAGCACGCTGCCGACCGCCAGAAACTTGAGCAGGTCGATGCCGGCCTTCACCAGCGCCGCCTGGGTGAATATCCGCCCCAGGCCCGCCACCGGATTGAGGCTCTCCAGCTTGAAGGTCGTGGCCTTGGGCGTGAGCTGGAAGCCGCTCTGCAGCCCCCCCGCCAGCAGCGCCGCCCCGGCGCAGCCCACCAGCAGCGGCAGCAGCGCATGGCCGATGGTCAGCAGCACCCCGCCCAGCTCCGCCGGCACCGTGTCGCGCGAGATCGGCGTCGACGCAAAGCGCGAAAACATCGTCACCGAGTACTCCGCAATGTCCCGCGACGCCGTCTGCGTCGTCAGCGCCAGCACCCCGAGCACCGCCGCCAGCATCACCGCGAGCGAAAACTCCGGCGACTTGGCAAACTGACCGCGCTCCATCGCATCATACAGGCGCTTCTCCGAAGGCTGTTCGGTTTTTTGGTCTTGCTCGGTTTCGGCCATGGAGAGACCCGCCTTGAGCAATGCAGATGCCAATGACCGCTTTGCGTTTGTTAGTAGCTCCCCGCCATGTCTTTAAACATTTATCATTCGCCCTTCGTCGCGAATTCACGTCCCTTGAATTTATCGTGAAAAATGGCCGGCAAAAATTGCCGACCGGGGGCGTCCGGCGGGCCGGACCGCGGGTTCCTCAACGCGCCGGCAGCACCTGCAGCATGTACCCGGGCATGTCGGCGAACTCCACGCACAGGTACCGCGCGATCAGGCCGCCGGCCGCGCTGAGCAGGCCCAGCCCGGCCAGCGCGCGCATGGAGAAGCTGAGCATGTAGACATTCATCTTGGGCACCGCCCGCCCGAGGGCGGAGAAGGCCAGCGTGACGAGGAAGTTCATCGCGATGAAGGGCGCGGCGATGCGCAGGCCGAGGGCGATCACGTGGCCGGTGCCCCGGATCAGCGCCTCCGCCGCCGCGGGCTCGAGCCCGCCCCGCCCCGCCGCCACCACCTGGAAGCTGTGCGCAAACGCACCCAGCACCGCGTGCAGCCCGCCAAGCAGAAAGAACAGCACCACGGCAAAGGCGGAGAGCAGGGCCGCCAGCGGCTCGTGCGCCGGATCGGGCGCGCCCAGGCCGGGGGTGGCCGTGAGGCCGATTTCCGAGGACATCATCCGTCCCGCCATCTCCACCGCGGCAAAGGCCAGCCGCGTGACAAACCCCAGCGCCAGGCCCAGGATCACCTCCCCCGCCGCCATGAAGCCCAGCACCGGCAGCGTCGCCGGCACCGCGGTGGGCGCCACCACCCCCGCCACCAGGGTCGCCAGGCAGACGCCGAGCCCCAGGCGCACCGTCACCGGCAGCGGCCGGCCGGCCAGCACCGGCAGCTGGAGCAGCAGGCCCAGCCCGCGCAGGAACACCATCATCCAGGTCAGGAGATAGGCGATGCTCATGGCCGGTGCGCGCCCCGCCCG
>CAIKTR010000234.1 GCA_903830425.1 uncultured Opitutia bacterium | reverse complement strand
GGAGCGCGCCCGCTTTGTCGCCGCCGACTACGAGACTTTCGCGACCCCGGCGCCGTCCGACTATGCGCTCTTTCTGGCATGGGCCGGGCGATTGGCCGGAGGTGGGACACACGCCACCACGGCCTCGTGGTCCTCTGGAAATAGCCACCCGCCCAAGCGTGGTGGGTCTGGCGGCGCTGCGGTTTCCGCCTCCTGCCGCGGTCAGCGCACAGGGTCGAGTGCCGGGCGCCCGAAGTGGGGGCAGCGGTGACTACCTAAGGCCGGTGTAATCTTTCCACTCCCGGGAGATTGCTTTCGCGGGCAGGCCTCAACTATCAGCAGGGCCTACCCCCGGCTTTGATTACCCCTGATCAAATCGAAGTAGGCTTTCAACCCCCCGCTGTTCGCTGCCTCGCAGTGCTTGGCTGACACCCCACCATGATGCTCTTCATCGAGATTTCCGGCCTAGTGGCGGTGATAATTCTGGCGGCCTTTGACGCCGCGTGCGGCAAGACGACGGACGGTCGTGAGGATTAACTGGTGCGTTAGGACCATCGTAGCGCCATGAACGACGACCTCATTCTCGCCGCCGAGCGGGCCTTGATTGCCGGTTTTGCTCTCGCGCTGCTGGCGACCCTGGGGACGTTGGGGCTCTGGTTTGCCCAGTAGCGTGCGGCGCGGGACGCGCAGCCGTGGAAGGCGGATGATCCTTTCCCGAACGCTTACGGCCTGACGACACGTTCGCGGTTCGCCGCCTCTTCCGGACCAGAGAAGTGGTCACACGGCGGTGGAGCCCGTGCTAAGCAATGAGCTCCCGTGCGCCTGCTGCTTGCCCGCGCATACACGATCTCAGCTGGTGAAATCTCTTAGTTGGAAGTACGCGGGACGCCTCGTTTGCGACTAGGGTAAACACCCTAGACGCTGGACAATTATTCTACCGGTCCAAAAGACTATGCGACTGGCGGGCGAGCGTAGGCTGCGTTCGCATCAGGCCATGTTGAGCGAACGTGAGCAGGTGCCGGTCAACGCGGCGAAAAAATACGTCGATCGGCGTCGTGACGGAATCACCCGTGCCATCGTCAACTGCAACGTGATGACCAAGGAAGCCGAGCGCCTGCCGGAAGGTCCGGAGAAATCCCTCGCGTGTGCGGCGGTGGCGCGCCTGCGGCAGGACATTGCCGTGGCCTTTGCCGAGCGCAAGAAAGTGCGCAGCGCGTCGCAAAGCACGGGTTGGTCGGATGAATATTTCTACCCCTGATTCGGCGGCGACGCCGAAGGCCGTGCTGCCCCCTCAGGCTCGGGCGCCGCGAACCTTGTTCGTCGCGCACAACATGATTCTGTCGGAGGCCGAAAAGCAGGCGGTCGTGCGCGAGACGTCCAAACCGGTTGAACCGGTGAAAACGAACTCAGGCGAGGTCGGGCGCTAGCGGGCCTCGATCGGGCCGCCGCAGACCGCCGCCGGCAACAGGACCCGACCGGTCTCGGCGTCGAAGACAGTCGTGCTCCGGGGCGGCAACGGGGCGGAGATGTTCCGCCCGCCCGGCAGACGCAGGGTGCGCGGCCCGCCGTCGAGGGTGTGCACCAGGAGCAGTCCGTCGCCCAGCAGGGTGGTGTCGTCGTGGTCGTTGATCACATGGCAACCGGCGCGTCGGCCGAGCGACCGGAGGATGCCCGGTGACGTGGGCGCCACGGCAAAGGTCCACCAGGTGGTGCCGGCGGTCTGCCGCCAGGCGGCACTGACGCTGCCGTCGGCCCAATGGCCGACCGCCTGGGTTGCCGGCACGGTGTAGACCGGGACGTGCTGCGGGGCCTCGAGGACCTGCTCCTCGGTCGCGGCGCCGAGTTGCAGGCGCGAGGTCGGCACGGCCGGATCCCGGCCGGCGGTGGGGATGCCGCTCAACTGGCTGGCGAGCGCGGCGCCGACTTCCCGGCCGTCGCCCCAGCCGGTGTAGCCGGTGAGCACCAGATGGCGGTCGCCGCCCGTCAGTCGCGTGGCGAACATCTCGCGCTGCGTCGCGGTGAGCACGGGGGTTGTGCCGAAAATAATCAGCCGGTAGGGCGAGAGGTCCAGCGTGGCCAACTCGCCGATGAGGGCGTCGTCGCACATGAGCCCGGAGTGAAACAGCCCCTCGAGCAGGCCGTCCATGCCGCGGGATGAAAACGGATTGGGCCCGACCGGCGGCTGGTCGCCAAACTTGAAGCCCTCGAGGGACCAGCGGCGGGCGACGGTATGGCAGAACGACCACGGGTCGTGCACCACGAGCACGTCCGCCGGGCGGGTGAACGGCCGGGCGTGGCGGGACTGCGCGACCCGGTGGATGGCGGCGATCTCGCGGGCCAGCAGCGGGTCGTCCCACCAGCCGACGTTCCCATAGAGGGCGAACGCCGGGGTGCCCGCCACCATGCCGAAGTCGTACCACCACTGCCCGCCGCCGCGGAGGACGGCGTGGAGCCCGTTGCGGCGCAGGCAGGCGATGTCGTCCTCCGGCGTGGTCTGGAAACTCCGGTCCCACGGGCAGCCCACGAGGGAGGTCCCGTGGTCGTTCTCGTCCAGCCAGAGTTTGCCGGCGCGCCGCACGCTGCCGAGAATGCCGCGCGCATGGCCCGAGCCACCCATGGCGCGGACTTGACCGGAGTAGGATTGCGGCGAGCAGAGGCAGTCGAGGTGCGGCGAGGCGAGCACTTGGTCCAGCGCCAGGTGGCTGCCGGCGGCGTTGCGGCCGAACTGCCCGTAAAAATAGCCCTGGAACGCCGACGTCACGATCGGGCGGGGCCAGGCGCGCTTGACGGTGGCGGCGAGGTCGAGCAGCGAGCCGGTCATCGTGGTGTGGAGCCAGGTGAAGTAGTCGATCACGTCCTGCTGCTGCCGCGGGTCCCGCAGCGGGCCGCAGTCGGCGCGCTCGCGCGCCGGCGAGTCCGGCGGTTCCGCCGTGTCCAGCCGGGCTGCCGGGCGGTGCCAGGCGAGCGCCAGGGCGGCATCCGTGCCATAGCGGGCGCGCAGCCAGGCCCGATAGGAATGGCGCGCGGCGGTCCCCGTGTCGGGATCGTGGTGGAGGAAGCCGTACTGATGCCATTCGCCGTACAGCCCGTTGGCCAGGTGCAACCCGAACAGCGCATCACCCTCGGGGGTCGCCGCCAGCTCCGTGCAGAAAGCGCGCAGGTGCGTGGTCGCCCAGTCCTGCCAGACCCGCGAGGCAAAGCTCGCGCGCACCGGGTTGTCGCCATCCGTCCCGACCAGGCGGCGCTGGCCCCAGCTCGGCGGCTCGCAGGCCGCGACGTCGGCGTAGCCCACGCATTCCTCCGGGTGGAGCTCGCACCACCACAGCGGTGCGGCGACATTCAGGCGGAGCATGACGGCGGCGTCCGGGCACTGGGCGAGGACGCCGGCGATCTGTTTCCGGGCGAGGGTGAGGTCGAGGCGGCGGTCCGCGTCCAGCACCTGCTCCAGATAAAGGTTGAGCTGGAACAGCCGGATCCCCTGCGCGGCGAAGAGCGCCACGTTGCGCGCCGGCACCTCCTCCCAGGACCAGCGGGCGCCGGGGCAGTCCGAGAGCGCGTACATCAGGGGGGTCTGGGCGACGCCGTTGAGCAGCAGGGTGGGCCGGCCCTGCTGCACGGCCACGGCGGCGGAGATCGGTGATTTCACGGCGTGGTTTGGCCGGGCTCAGGCCGAGCGAAAGACGGGATCCAGGCCGGCCGCGAGAGTGGCGAGTTCCTGCGCTTCCGGCGCGGTCAGCGGCTGGAAGTTCATGGCGAGGTCGAGCGCGAGCCGGAAGAGGGACTCCTCCCCGGGCGGCAGCGCGGCGGTGACCGGCTGGCCGAGGGTGAAGCGCAACGCCAGGCCCGCCTCGTGCGGATCGGTCAGCGGCTGGTACCAGCACTTGGCGTACTGCTTGCGCTCCGGGCTGTGGGCGGGCCATTTCTGGCGCGCCAGCGCCTTGAGCGCCAGGCGGGCCAGCCCCTGGGCCTGGGCCCGCGCCATGATCTGCGGGCCAAAATGGCCGGTGTGATAGGTGGCGAAGTTCACGGGAAACAGGATCGAGTCGAACGCGAAGCGGTCCATCGCGGCCAGCGCCGCCTCCACCGAGTGCGCCGAAAATCCGAGATGGCGCACCTGTCCGGAGCGCCGGGCCTCGCTGAACGCCTCGAGCGCGCCGCCCTTGGAAAAGACCGGGTCAATGTCCTTGGCGACGTCCGTCACGGCGTGCAGCTGGTAGAGGTCGACGTAGTCCGTGCGGAGCGTGGCCAGCGAGCGCTGCAGTTCCGCCGTGGCGCCGGCGGCGGTGCGCTGGGTGGTCTTGCACGCGAGGAAGACGCGGGAGCGGTGCGGCTCGAGCGCCGGGCCGAGCTTCGCCTCGGCGTCGCCATACGACGGGGCCACGTCGAAATAATTCACCCCCCGCTCGACAAACTCGGCCACGATGCGGTTGGCGTGCGCCTGCTCGGCGTGCTGCACCACGATGCCGCCCATGCCGATGATCGAAAGCTGGAGGCCGGTCGAGCCGTACGGCCGGCGGGGCAGGGTCGGGGCGTTGGAGGAGGTGGACATGATCCGGTGGCCGGCTTGGGCGAGGGCCGAGTCGACCGCCAGGGCGGCGGCGGACACGGCGGTCGCCCGGAGAAATTTTCGCCGGCTGTAGTGGGCGGAATCGCTTGATCCCATCGGCTCGCAGCCAGCCAAGGGCCCGGGGAAAAGTCAACCGGGAGCCGCCGGGCGGCGAGCGGCGCGACGCGAGCAGAGCCGCGATCGGCGGCGAGGACCTGGCTTTTGCCGGGGGCGGCGCATTCGAAGGTTGAAAATCGCAGTCCGGCCCCGCCAGACTGCGCGTGCCTCCTCACCGGCCGGGCACCCGCCCGTTCGGCGAGGCACCACCTCCAACCCCAACCAGCGCCCGGACCGACCCTCGGGTGGCCTCTCAGGTGAATGAGCTCGCGCTCGCGGTGAGCTCATCCGATCGCTCACCTGGGCCCCGCCCACCGCCGGTCCCGGCCCCAGCCCCAGACGGAACATGAAACGTTACGGAATGGTCATCGGCCTCCGGCCCGAGAAGATAGCAGAGTACAAGCAGCTCCACGCCGCGGTGTGGCCCGCGGTGCTCCAGCAGATCGCGGCGAGCCACATCCAGAACTACTCGATTTACCTGCGCACGCTGCCGGACGGCCAGCCCTACCTGTTCAGCTACTTCGAGTACACCGGCAGCGACTTCGCGGCCGACATGGCGCGCATGGCCGCCGATCCCACCACGCAGCGCTGGTGGGCCTGCTGCCAGCCGTGCCAGCAGCCGCTGGCCGACCGCGCCGCCGGCGAGTGGTGGAGCAGCATGGAGGAGGTCTTTCACACCGGCTGAGCCTGCCCCGTGCCGCCCGCCCCGTGATGACCTCCCGCGAACGCATCCTCGCCGCCATCGCCCACCGCGCCCCGGACCGGGTGCCGATTGACCTGGGGGCCACGCCCAGTTCCGGCATCTCCGCCGTGGCCTACGGCAACCTCAAGCGCCACCTCGGCCTCACCGGCGGCCACACCCGCATCTATGACGTGGTGCAGCAGCTGGCCCAGCCGGAGGAGTCCATCCTCGACCGCTTCGGCGTCGATGCCGTCGACATTGGGCGGGCGTTCAACACCGCGGAGGCCGACTGGCGCGCGATGACCCTCGGCGACGGCCAGTCCGCGCACTACCCGGCGTGGTTCCACCCGGAGCCCCAGCCCGACGGCTCGTTCATTGCCCGCCATGCCGACGGCACCGACATCGCCCACATGCCGGCGGGCAGCCCCTTCTTCGACCAGACCTGCTTTCCCTATCTCGACGGCTACCCGTCGGATTTTACCGGGCTCGACGCGGCCATGGGGAAGGTGCTCTGGTCCGCCCTCGTGCACAGCCCCTGGGATCATGCCGGCGACCCCGGCTTCTGGGACACGCTGCGCGCGAAGGCGCTCGCCCTGCGCCAGTCCTCCGACCGGGCCCTGATGATCGTCATCGGCTGCAATCTCTTCGAGTGGGGCACCTTCCTGCGGCGGGTGGACGGCTTCCTCTACGACCTGCCGACGGAGCCCGCCAAGGTGGAGGAGCTGCTCGAGGCCCTGCTCCAGCGTCACCTCGCGGTGCTGGCCAAGGTGTGCGCCGCGGTGGGCGACGTCGCGGACATCTGCCGCTTCGGCGACGACCTCGGCACCAACGGCGGGCCGTTCATGTCCCCCGCAATGTACCGGCAGTTCTTCAAGCCGCGCCATACTCAGCTCTGCGACTACGTCCACCGCCACAGCGGCATGAAGACGTTTCTGCATTCCTGCGGGTCGATTCACTCGCTGCTCCCCGACCTGATCGAGGCCGGCTTCGACGTCATCAACCCCGTGCAGACCAACTGCCGGAACATGGAGCCGGAGCGCCTGAAGCGGGATTTCGGCCGGGACATCTGCTTTTGGGGCGGCGGCTGCGACACGCGGGTGGTGCTGCCGACCGCCTCGCCGACCGAGGTGAAGCGCCACGTGCACGAGCGCCTGGCGGTGTTCGCCCCCGGCGGGGGCTTTGTCTTCAACCCCGTGCACAACATCCTGCCCGACGTCCCGCCGCAAAACATCGTGGCGATGTTCGAGGCCGTGGCGGAATACAACCACGGCGGCTAGCCCTCCTTACCCATGAGCATGTTCGACACCGTCGGAACCTCCCAGGCCTCCACCGCCCGCAAGCCCAGCACGCTCCGCAAGGTGGCGCGCATGAACCAGGCCCTGCGCCATGAGCAGCCGGACCGCGTGCCGATCAGCGATTTTTTCTGGGGCGGCTTCACCCGCCGCTGGCGGCAGGAGCTCGGCCTCCCGGCCGACGCCAATCCCTACTACCACTACGACCTGGATTGGATCGTCACCCTGCCCAACATGGACCCGTGGATCCGCCCGTTCACGACCCTGAGCGAAACCCAGGAGGAGGTCGTGGTGAAGACGGGTTTCGGCGCCGTCATGCACAAGCACTTCGACTTTCCCATGCCCGAGATGCGGTCCTGGGACACCGACACGTTCGAGAAGCTGGAGCAGGCCCGGTTTGACGACCCGCGGGACCCGCGCCGGTTTTTCTCCGGCGGCGACAACCAGCTGGCCGGAGTGGGCGACGGCTTTGAGCGCAACTCGCCGCCCTGGCTGGACACGGTCAAGTCGCTCTGGCCCGACTTTGCGGTCTACGGCAGCATGATCGAGGTCAGCGAGTGCCTCACGCGGCTGGTGGGGCAGGGCAACGCGCTGCTCTGGATGGGCGAGGAGCCCGAGCGCATGGGGGCGGTGATCAACCGGATCGGCGCGCACCTGCTCGCCTGCGCCGAGGCCGAGATCGCGGCGGCGGACGGGCGGCTGGACGGCTTCGTCATCTGGGGCGACGTCGCCTACAAGCAGAGCCTGCTGTTCTCGCCCACCTATTGGCGCGAGTACTTCAAGCCGTGGGTCACCCGGATCGCCGCCCACGCCCACGCCCACGGGCTGCCGGTGATCTACCACGGCTGCGGCAATGTGCGGACGATTTTCCAGGACTACATCGACCTGGGCATTGACGGGTACAACCCGCTCGAGGCCAAGGCGGGAATGGACGTGCTCGACCTGCGCCGCCGGCACGGCCACGACATCGCGTTCTGCGGCAACAGCGACGTGCAGGTCTGGGAGACGGGCGACCGCGCCGCCATCCGGCGGGAGGTGCTGCGCAAGCTCAACGCCGCGAAGGGCGGCGGCTACATCTTCATGTCCGACCACTCGGTGAGCAGCGCCGTCTCGGGCGCCACCTACGACTACATCGTGAAGCTCGTGCGCGAGGCCGGCCAGTATCCGCTGCGCCTTGCCGAATTTGACGAGGCCCTCTGACCGGCATCCGCCCACCTTCCCTGATGAATCCCGTTGCCTCGAACCCCCTCCTCGGTGTCGCCCTGCATGCGGTGGGCGCCCTGTTTGCCGCCACCTGCTACACGCCGGAGAAGCAGGTCAAGCGCTGGTCCTGGCAGACCTACTGGCTGGTGCAGGCCACGTTCTGCTGGCTGCTGCTGCCGATCGTGGGCGCCCTGCTCACCATCCCCGAACTGGGGGCGGTGCTGAGCGAGGCTCCGCGGGGCGCGATGCTGCGGTCGTTCCTGCTGGGCATGGCCTACGGGGTGGGCGGCACGGCGTTCGGCATCGCGATCCGCTATATTGGTTTCTCGCTCACCTATGCCATCGCGGTCGGCCTCTCCAGCGTGCTCGGCACGCTGATCCCGCCGCTGATCAAGGGCACCCTGGCGGCCACCCTGAGCAAGGTGGGCGCCGACTGGGTGGTGGCGGGCATCGTGGTCGGGGCCCTCGGCATCGCCGGCACGGGCCTGGCGGGCCGGCTGAAGGAGCAGGACCTGGCCGGGCAGCGGCTGGGCGGGGAATTCAACCTCCTGAAGGGCGTCGGGCTCTCGCTGCTGGCCGGCGTGCTGTCCGCCGTCTACGGCTTCGCGCTGGAGGCGGGCGAGCCGATCGCCGACATCGCCTCGGCGCATGGCGCGGGGGTGTTTCGCGGCAACATCGTCTACATCTTCGCCAACACCGGCGCCTTCCTCACCACGGCGGTCTATTGCCTCCACCTGCATCGCCGCCACCGCACCCTCGGCGAGCTGATCGAACTGCCCGCTGGCCCGGCCCAGGCCCGGCTGCCGGTCAACTTTGCCATGGCCGCGCTCACCGGGGTGTTTTGGTACGGCCAGTTCTTCTTCTACAACCTCGCCCACGTGCGGATGGGCCACTACAAGTTCACCAGCTGGGCCATCCACATGATCATGCTGGTGCTCATCAGCAGCGTGGTCGGCCTCGTGCTGCGGGAGTGGCGCCAGTGCCGGCGGCTGACGCATGCCACCGTCGGGATCGCCCTGGCCATCCTGGTGGTCGCGGTGCTGCTGCTCACCTACGGCAACTACCTCGGCGACCTGGCCAGCCGCTAGGCGCGGCGGCCGGGCGACGGGTCTGGCAGTGCGGCCTCAGCGGCGCCCGATCAGCTTGCTCACCCGTGCGGCGAGCTCCTGGGGGCTGAAGGGCTTGATCATGTAGTCGGCGGCCCCGGCCTTCAGGCAGCGGACGACGTCCTCTTCCTGGTTGTTGCTCGAGAGCATCAGGATCGGCACCGCGGCGAGCGCCCGGTTGGCCCGCAGGGCGCACAGCGTGCTGTGCCCGTCCATCTTCGGCATCATGATGTCGAGCATGATCAGGGTGGGGGTCGTGTCCGGCGCGTGCGTCAGCAGGTCCTCGCCGTCGGCGAAGGTCAGCACCCGGTAGCCCTCGCGGCCAAGCATCGCGCTGATGAGCCGGCGCGTCACGATGTTGTCATCCGCCGCCAGGACGAGTGGCCGGGCGGCTTCGGGGGTGGGGCGCGACGCGCTGGAGGGACTGCCTTTCATTCGTACCCGCCCAGGCTGGCGGTTCCCGCGGCGGGCGTCAATTGAACGGGTGAGCTTTGATTTGCCCCGCCAGCCGGTGTAAGGCCCCCAAAACCGCGTGCCCCGGGAGGCCTCAGGCGGGCTGGCGACGAATGACGCCGACCACCACGCCCTGGGATTCCAGCCGCGCGGGCGCGAGGTCGGGAAACCGCGGGTTGGCGGCGCGGAGCAGGATGCGTCCGCTCTCCCGGACGTACCGTTTCAGCGTCGTGGTGGTCTCGTCGACGAGGGCGGCGATGATGTCGCCGGGGACGGGGTCGCGCCGGACGAGCGCCACCAGGTCGCCGTCGAGGATATGGGCCCCGATCATGGAGTCGCCGGTGACGCGGAGGAACCAGAAGTGCCCGACGCGCGGGTGGCGGAGGCCGAAGACGGCCGGGTCGATCGCCAGGGTCTCCTCGGGTTCCTGCTCCTGCATCGCCGGCAGCCCGGCGGGGATGGCGCCGTAGACCGGGGCGGCAAACAGGTGTCCCTGCACCTGGAGCGCCTTGCAGCCCCATTTGCCGTCGGCCATCTTGTCGACCTGGGTTTTCCGGGCGAGGGACTGCAGGTGCTTCAGGACGGTGGGCTGGCTGCACTGGAAGGTGCGCGCGATCTCCCGGGTGGACGGCGCCACGCCATGGGTGCGCTGGTAGTCGCGCACGAAATCCAAAACCTCTTCTTGTCGTTCGGTGAGCATAGGCTATCGGGGGATAGCCTATCAGCTGATAGCCTAGGCCGGGTTACTCAAGCTCTTTTCCGCCGGCGCCGGTCCGCCCGCCTAAACCTCGGCCTCAGCGCGCTCGGTGGTGAGGTTGCGCCAGCGGCTGAGCACGCGCTGGTAAATCGCGTCGGGGGCGAGGCCGTAGGCGGCGCGGAGCGTCTCGACGTTGCTGCCGTGCTCGACGAACTTGTCCGGCCAGCCGATGCGCTCGAGGGGCACGGGGCAGTCGGCTTCCTGCAGGGCCTCGAGGACGGCGCTGCCGAAGCCGCCGGTCACGACGTGGTCCTCCATCGTGACGAGCAGCGGGAGGCCGGCGGCCTGGCGGAGCAGGAGGGCGCGGTCGAGGGGCTTGACGAACCGTGCGTTCACGACGCCGACCGAGAGGTTTTCCTCGGCCTCCAGCCGGGCGGCGAGCTGGAGCGCGTCCTGGACCATCGGCCCGAGCGCCCAGATGACGAGGCTGGTTCCCTCGCGCAGCACTTCGGCCTGCCCGACGGGGAGCAGGGCGGGCTGATCCTTGATGGCGACCCCCAGGCCGGCGCCGCGCGGGTAGCGGATGAAGGCGGGCCCGCCCAGTCGCAGGCTGGTGTGCAGCATGTCCACCAGCTCGTCCTCGTCCTTGGGCTGCATCACGGCCACGTTCGGCACGCAGCGGAGGTAGGCGAGGTCGAAGAGGCCGTGGTGGGTCGGGCCGTCGTTGGGCGAGAGGCCGGCGCGGTCCAGGCAGAAGGTCACGGGCAGGTGCTGCAGCGCGACGTCGTGGATGATCTGGTCGTAGCTGCGCTGGAGGAAGGTCGAGTAGATGGCGCAGACGGGCTTGATGCCCTTGGTCGCGAGGCCGGCGGCAAACAGCACGGCGTGCTCCTCCGCGATGCCGACGTCGAAGAACTGGCGCGGGATCGCGGCGGCCAGATGGGCGAGGCCGGTGCCGCTGGGCATGGCGCCGGTGATGCCGACGATGGCCGGGTCGGCCTGGGCGAAGCGCACCAGCGC
The DNA here is from genome assembly GCA_903830425.1 of uncultured Opitutia bacterium. Classification (GTDB taxonomy): domain Bacteria; phylum Verrucomicrobiota; class Verrucomicrobiia; order Opitutales; family Opitutaceae; genus Opi-474. The sequence continues at coordinate 16,139 of CAIKTR010000234.1, read as the reverse complement.
GTGGCCGAAGACGTCCTGGTAGCTGGGCGGCGCGCCGGCCGCGGGCTTTTTGCTCTCGCCGGTGAGCGGGTTGTAAGGGGTGGCGCCGTGGAACTTCTCGGGGGAGTTGACCGCGGCCTCCAGGCCCTTGCCCTTCTTGGTCAGGACGTGGATCAGCACCGGCACGTCGCAATGCTTGGCGAACTCCAGGTTCTTGGTGAGGGCGTCGAGGTTGTGGCCGTCGACCGGCCCGAGGTAGCGCAGCCCGAATTTCTCGAAGAGCGACGACTCGACGAAGAAGTCCTTCGTCTCGCGCTTCCACTTGTGGTACACCCGGTTCATCTCCACGCCGGTGGGAAAGCTGGTGAAGAAGGCCTCCACGTTGTGGTGGAGCTTGTTGTAGGTCGGGTTGGTGCTGATCCGGTTCAGGTAGCGGGAGATGGCGCCGACGTTCTTGGCGATGGACCACTCGTTGTCGTTGAGGATGACGATCAGGCGCTGGGTGGAGGAGACGACGTTGTTGAGCGCCTCGAGGGTGATGCCGCAGGTGAAGGCGGCGTCGCCGCAGATGGCGACGACGTGCTCGTGCGTGCCGCGGAGATCGCGGGCGGTGGCCATGCCCAGCGCGGCGGACAGGGCGGTGCCGGCATGGCCCGCGCCAAACGCGTCATGGGGGCTCTCCGCCCGGTAGAGGAACCCGCTGGCGCCGCCGGTCTGGCGGAGCTGCCGGAAAAAATTGCCGCCCCGGCCGGTCAGGAGCTTGTGCACGTAGCCCTGATGGGCGACGTCGAAGACGAACTGGTCCGCGGGCGTGCTGAAGACGCGGTGGAGGGCGATGGTCAGCTCGACCACGCCCAGGTTCGGGCCGATGTGCCCGCCGTTCCGGGCCGTGACCGCGATCAGCTCGTCGCGGATTTCCTGCGCCAGCTGCGGGAGTTGCTCGGGGGTGAGGGCCTTGACGTCGGCGGGGCCGTGGATCGCCTCGAGGAGACGCGGCAGCAGGGGGGGGGCGGAGTCGTGCATCAGCAGGGCGGCGGGTCAGCTCTCGCGGGCGGCTTCGAACTTGGCGAAGGTGACGCCGTCCTTGGACTTCCGCAGCTGCTCGATCTTGAGCTCCGCGTCCTTCAGCCGCGCCTCGCAGACCTTGAGGAGCTTGTTGCCCTCCTCAAACTTGGCGAGGAGCTCGGCCAGCGGGACCTCGCCCGACTCCATCGACTCGACGATGGTCTCGAGCTTGGTGAGGGCGGTCTCGAACGACGGTTTGGGGTCTTTGGCTTCCACGGCGCAAACGATGGGAGGGATGGCGGGCATTTCAAACAATCTTTGGGCTCGCGGCGGGGGAGGAAACGCATGCATTGGACGCATGAGTCTCGTGCTCTTGCTCACGGCGGTGCTGATGGGGCTGCGGCTGGCCGGGGAACTGGGCCTGGCGGCGCTGAACCGGGCCGAGGTTCGCCGCCATGCCGCGGTGGCGCCGCCCGCGGTGGCCGCGATCATGGACCCGCCCACCTACGCCCGGTCGGTTGCCTACACCCTGGCCAAGTCGCGCTTCGGGGTGATTCGCGGCGTGTTTGACGCGCTGCTGCTGGCGCTGGTCATTTTCGGCGGGGTGCTGCCCTGGCTGTTTGGGCGGGTGGTGGCGTGGGGCGGACCGGCGGCCATCTGGAGCCAGGTCCTGTTCATCCTGCTCACGGGCCTGCTCCTGGCGGTGCCGTCGCTGCCGTTTGACTGGTGGGAGCAGTTCCGGCTCGAGCAGCAGTTCGGCTTCAACCAGGGCACGCCCGGGCTCTGGCTGACGGACAGGCTCAAGGGCGTCGCGCTCACCTTCGGCATCGGCTTTCCCCTCCTCTGGGCGCTGCTCTCGCTGGTCCGCTGGGCGGGCGACCGCTGGTGGCTCTGGGGGTTCGCCCTGGTCTTTGGCTTCCAGCTCCTGATGCTGGTGCTCTATCCGAAGCTCATCCTGCCCCTGTTCAACCGGCTCACGCCGCTGCCGGACGGGGACCTCAAGATGCGGCTGCTGGCGCTGGGCGACCGCACCGGGTTTCGGGCCCAGGCGATCGAGGTCATGGACGGCAGCAAGCGCTCGGGGCATTCCAACGCGTTTTTCACCGGCTTCGGCCGCTTTCGCCGCATCGTGCTGTTCGACACCCTCGTCGCCCAGCTGGCGCCGGCGGAGCTGGAGGCGGTGCTGGCGCACGAGATCGGGCACTACCGGCGCGGGCACATCCCGAAGATGATCGCCGTGTCGGCGGTCATGCTGTTCGCCGGCTTCGCGGTCATCGCCTGGCTCGCCCGCAGCCCGTGGTTCAACCAAGCCTTCGGTTTCCCCGCCGGGGAGCTGGCCCCGGCCTTCCTGCTCTTCGGGCTGCTCAGCGGACTGGTCACGTTCTGGTTCAGCCCGCTCATGAACCTCTTCTCGCGCCGGCACGAATATGAGGCCGACGCCTTTGCGCGGGAGGCGATGGGCGGGAGCACGGCGATGCTGGGTGCGCTGCACCAGCTCGCGCAGAAAAACCTCAGCAACCTCACCCCGCACCCCTGGTACAGCGCGTTTTTCTACTCGCACCCCACGCTGGTGGAGCGCGAGCGGGCGCTCACGGCCGCGGCGCCCTGAGCCGGAGGAGGTGCGCGATGTCGGCCGGTTCCGGGTCCCGCCCCCGTCCGTCCCAGTGGCCGGTCCCGGTGACAGCCGGACGCGGCGCCCCGCGGCGACCCTGCGCCGCGACGGTGGCGCTGCTGGGCTGGGTCCTGCTGGGCCTGGCGGGGCCCGTGGCCCGCGCCGAGACGCTCACGGTGGCGACCTACAATCTCGAGAACTACGGCGCGGCGGACCGGATGACCGCGGCGGGGTACCGGCAGGACTATCCCAAGCCGGAGGCGGAGAAGCAGGCCCTGCGCACCGTGATTGCCGGGCTGCAGGCGGACATCCTCGTCCTGCAGGAGGTCGGCGGCCGGCCCTATCTGGAGGAACTGCGGCGCGACCTGCAGGCTGGCGGCGTCGACTATCCCCACGCGTACCTGCTCGAGGCCGGCGACCCCGACCGGCACGTGGCGGTGCTGTCGCGTCGGCCGTTCCTGGCGGTGACGCCGCTGGCGGGGCTGGAGTTTGCCTACTTCGGGGCGAGGGAACGGGTGAAACGGGGACTGCTGGCGGTGACCGTGGCGACCGCGGATGGCGAGCTCACGATCTTTGGATTGCACCTGAAGAGCCGGTTCACGGACCGGCGGGAGGATCCGCTCTCGGCCCAGCGCCGGCTGGGCGAGGCGACGGCGATCCGGGACGCGGTGCTGGGGCGGTTGCCCGACCCGTCGACGGCGCGGTTCCTGATCCTGGGCGACTGCAATGACGGGAAGGCGGGTCCAGCCGTGCAGCGCCTGCTGCGCCGCGGCAAAACCGAGGTGGCACGCTGGTTGCCGGCGGTGGATGCCCGCGGCGAAAGCTGGACCTACGCCTACCGGAAGGCGGAAACGTACTCGCGGGTGGACCAGATTCTGGCCTCGCCCGGGCTGGTGGCGTCCGTGCGCGGCGGGCAGGCCCGGATCTACGACGGGCCCGGGGTGGCGGAGGCCAGTGATCACCGGCCGGTGGTCGTGACGCTGGAACTGGGCCGGCGGCCGTGACCGGGGGGGGGCGGGGCACAAAAAAGCCGCGCGGGGCACGCGCGGCTTGGAGAGGGGAAAGGACCGGAGGGCTTACTTGGCCCGGACGGTGACGGGGACGTTCACTTCGCCGGCGCCGTATCCCTTGAGGAAGAGGCTGCCGCTGCCGGCCTTGCCGCCCTCGACCGTGATGGTGACGCTGTTCTGCCCCTGCGGGACGATGACCTCGGGCATGACGACGCTCTCGGGAACGTCGGTGGTGACGTCGAGGAGGAGGCCGCCCGGGGGCGCGGCATTGGGCATGGTGAAGGTGAGGGACTGGCGCTCGCCGGTGCGCAGGCTCAGGGCGGCGGGGGAGACCGCGAGGTTGCTGGCATCGATGCGGAAGGTGCCCACCGGCGAGTTGCCCGCCGCGCTGCCGAGCATGATCCGGTAGTTGCGGTTGGCCTCCAGGGCGGGAACGAACAGGCTCAGGGCGTTGGGCGACTCGAAGACCGTGCGGGCCGGCGTGTTGTCAAAGTACAGGATGTCCTGGGGCGTGAAGCCGCGGCCCAGCACGCTCACGCGGGCGCCGACGGGACCGCGGTTGACCTCAAGGGCCAGCACGTAGCGGTGGACGATCCGGGCGTGGGTGATCTCGGTGTAGGACTCGCGCGAGGTCTGGCTGCCATTGGTCTCGACGTCGAAATTGACGAGGAAGTAATAGGCGATCTCCTCCCGCCCGGCCGGCAGCTGGTAGTCGAACTCGTAGAGGCCGTCGGCGAGCGAGCTCTTGTTCATCGCGTAGTTCTGGCCGTCGATCACGATGTGGGGCTTGATGCTGCTCACCACGACGGAGTCGACCTTGGGCGTGACGCGCAGCGTGACGGTGTAGATCTGGGACGGATTCTCGGGCAGCGAGGCGGGCGTGAGGTTGGTCAGCACGACGCTGTCGCAGGCGCTGAGGAAGGCGAGGGCGAGGGCGGCGCCGAGGCCGGAGAGGATTTTTCTCGCGAGGGAAATTCGGTTGGTATGCATTGTCTTTTTGGCGTGAAAACCGGTCAGATTAAAGCGTGTTAGTAATGAATCCCCTTGCATCAGAGCAAGACAAAGCTGCGACGGGCAAGCCGTTGGGGGTGTACGTGCATGTGCCGTTCTGCGCCTCGACCTGCGACTTCTGCGCCTTCTACCAGACCAAGCCGACCGCCGACGGGGTGGAGAGCTTCCTCTCGGGCATCGCCGCGGAGGCCAAGCTTGTGGCCTGGCCCCGCCCGGTGACGACGGTTTTCTGGGGGGGCGGCACCCCGGGCCTGCTGGCTCCGCGCGCCCTGTCGCTCCTGGCCGAGACCGTCTTGGCCTCCTGCGCCGGGACCCCGGAGGAGTGGACGGTCGAGCTGGCCCCCGCCTCGGTCACGCCCCAACGGCTGGCTGCGCTGCGGGCGGCCGGGGTGACCCGGATATCGATGGGGGTGCAGAGCTTTCAGCCGGCGCTGCTGGACGGACTCGGCCGGCAGCACACGCGCGAGCAGGTTTACCGGGCCTACGACCAGGTCCGGGCGGCGGGCTTTGCGAGCGTGAACCTGGACCTGATGTTCGCGCTGCCGGGGCAAACCGAGGCGGAGTGGGCGGCCGATGTGCGCGAGGCGGTGCGGCTCGCGCCGGATCACCTGTCGACCTACTGCCTGACGTTCGAGGAGGACACCGCGCTCTGGGTCAAGCTCTCCCAGGGCCGGGTGAAACTCGATCCCGAGCAGGAGGCCCGGCTGTACGAGTCCACCTGGGCGCAGCTCGCGGCGGCCGGTTACGCGCAGTACGAGGTCTCCAACTTTGCCCGCCCGGGCCATGCCTGCCGGCACAATCTCGGCACGTGGGGCATGGAGGAGTGGGTCGGGCTCGGGCCGTCGGCGGCGTCGCAGCAGGGCGCCTGGCGCGGGGCCAACATCGCGGACCTCGCCCAATGGCGGGCCCACGTGGCCGCCGGCAATCGCGTGACGGAGGACCGCGTGGCGGTGACGCCCGCCCTGCTCGCGGAGGACGCGCTGATTTTCGGCCTGCGGATGAATGCCGGGGTCGATGTCGCCGTCTGGCGCGCCCGCTGCCCCGAGGCCCCGTGGGGCGAGGTGGAGGCGCTGCTGGACCGACTGGCGGAGGGCGGTCTGGCGATCCGCGCGGACACCCGGGTGCGGCTGACGGACCGCGGCCGGCTGCTGGCCGATACGGTGGGGGTGGAGATCATGGAGGCCTTTCGACCGCACGTTCCGGCATGAGACGCCTGATCCTGCTTTTCCTGCTGGCGGCGTCCGCCGGCGTCCGGGCCGCGGAGCGCGTGGAGTTCACCTGGCCGACGCCCAGCACGGCGTGGGCCGAGGGCCGGCCGCCGCGGGACTTCCTGCAGCATGCCGGCTCGGGCGACCCGGAGTCCGGGGGCTTCGGCGGGGTGCGCAGCGGCGGCGGGCATTTCCACGAGGGCATCGACATCAAGGCCGTCGCGCGCGACCGGCGGGGCGAGCCGACGGACAGCGTGCTGGCGGCGATGGACGGCGTGGTGCGGCACGTCAACGCGACGGCGGGCGACAGCAACTACGGGCGCTATGTTGTGCTCGAGCATCCCGGCCAGACGCCGGGCATCTACACCCTCTATGCCCATCTCGCCCGGATCGCGCCCGGCCTGCGGGCCGGCGCCCCGGTGACGCGCGGGCAGGTCATCGGTCTGATGGGGCACAGCTCCAGCACGAACATCCCCCGCGACCGCGCGCACCTCCATTTTGAAATGGGGCTGATGGTCACGCGTGATTTCCAGTTTTGGTTCGGCGCCCAGAAGTTCGGCAGCGCCAACGAGCAGGGCCTGTGGAACGGCATGAATCTGATGGGGGTCGACCCGCTGGATTTCCTGACCCGCTGGCGCGCCCATCAGGTGAACACCTTTCAGGAGTATTTCGCCCAGCTGACCCCGGCCGTGCGGCTGCGCCTTGCCACGACGCGCGTGCCGGACTTCGTCCTGCGCTACCCGGCCCTCCTGACGAAGCCGCTGCCGGCGGCGGTGAACGGCTGGGAAATCACCTGCGACTGGACGGGGCTGCCGTTCCGGTGGACGCCGCTGACCGGCACCGAGACGATCGGCCTCCCGGCGAACCAGCCGCGTTTGCTCGAGGTGGATGCGGCGCTGGAGCGCCGCGAACGCAGCAAGACCCTGGCGGTGTCGCGCCGCGGCGCCTGGACGGTCGGCAAGGACCTGGAGACGGTGCTGCAGCAGCTCTTCGGGCTGAGGTGACCGCGCCGCCCGGTCGCCGGTCGCGGGCCGATCACCGCGGCTTAATCGCGGCGACGACGTCGTCCAGATTTCTCAGTTCCTGCCCGACCTGGGCCTGCATCACATCCGAGCCGGTGTTGAGGTAGACAAAGCCGGAAATGAGGTAGAGGCCGCCGTCGCGTTTGAAGCTTTCGGGCAGCCACACGTAGACCCAGGCCACGGTCAGGGGCAGCGCCGCCTGCCCGGGCCGGCTGGCCGGGTAGGCGTAGACGGCCAGCTGCCGGGAACCGATCCGGAGGGAATCGCCCCGGCGGAGGGCCCGGTCCAGCGGGGCCGGAAACACGGACCGCGCGGCGTAGGATGCCTCGCCCGCGCAGAGCAGCTTGGCCACTTCCTCCAGGGGCAGGGACCGCTGATCGGCGGGCACGGAAATCTTCACCACGCGGTATTCCGCGAGGTGGGCGACGCGGCCGGCTTCCCGTTCGATGAGCTGCAGGACGACCACCCCGGAACGGGGGTTGCTCTGCACCTGCCAACCCGGCTCCGGCGTGTAGGCGAGCAGGTACCCGCCGGCGTCGATCACGGCCGGTCGCAGGGCCGGGCCGGCGGCCGGGAGCGAGGGGCTCAGCACCGCGAGGAACAGGGCGGCGCGGGCGGGGAACCAGGACATGGCGGGCAGCGGCAGCGGGGCAATCAGCTCTGGGGCTTGAGCTGGGCCACCAGGGCGGTGAACCCCGGATGCGCCTTCAGGCCCTCGAGGTCCGGGTCCTGCTGCATCCAGTCCAGATCGGTGTAGCCGAGCTCGACCGCCTGGCGGAGCGAGCGGAGCGCGTCGCGCAGGCGCTTCGAGAGGGCGAGGCTGCAGGCGAGATTGTAATGCGCCGTGGCGTTGCTCGGCAGGAGCTTGACCAGCTTGCGGTCCATCCGGAGGCCGTCGGCGATGCGGCCCTGCCGCGTGTAGAGGCTGCCGAGGAGTTCCACCACTTCCGTGTACGCCGGATCGCGCCGGAGCACGGACTCGAAAAACCGAATTTCGAACTCGGGGTCGCTGGTCTTGGCCATGGCGGTCAGGCGGTGCGGCGCGGGCAGGCGCCGGTCAGGCGCAGGGCGTCGCAGCGCGCGCTCACCTGCAGGCGCTGGGAGACCGGGGTGAGGCCCAGCTTGGAGGAGACGGTGTTGCCGTACCACTCCATGAAGGGCGCGCTGATCTCCACGATCCGGTCGCAGTCGAGGCAGACGACCTGGGCCACCTGGGTGCTGCCGCCCTCCCGGTTGGGATGGTAGAACTTCTCGCCGGTGCCAATGTCCACCGCGCGCAGCAGCGCGCTCTCGGTCATGATGGGCAGGGTGCGGTAGACGGTGGCGCGGGAGACCGAGGGGTCGAGCACGCGGGCGTGGTCGAGCAGCTGCTCGGCGGTGAAATGATCCTGCTGCGCGAAGGCCGCGTCGAAGATCGCCAGCCGCTGGTTCGTCACGCGCAGCCCCCGCTGCGTCAGGTACTCTCGGAATTTTTCGCGGGCCGCGACAATGCTCACGGCGCGACTGTTTGAACCGTGGCTGGGCGTGTCAATGCGTTCGTGGCGCGGCCGGCCCGCCGCCGCCCCGGGGCGGACACACCCGCGCTTGCGCGCCGCGTCCCGGTCCGGCATCACCACGCCACATGATGGTTGGTGTTCATCCCCTGGCGGGCTTCGACAAGCTCCTGCACTACCGCGTGCCGGAGGCGCTGGCCGCGTCGATCGGCGTGGGCTCGCTGGTGCGGGTGCCGGTGGGGCCGGCGCTGCGCCTGGGGATTGTGGGGGAGCTCGGGGCGCCCAAGGATTTCCCGCTGCACCGGCTCAAGCTGGTTGCGCAGGTGGTGCATCCGTTTCCCGCGCTGCCGCCGGACCTGCTCGGGCTGGCCCGGTGGATGGCGGGCTATTATGCCTGCGGGCTCGACAGCATCATCGAGACGATGCTGCCGGCGGCGGTCCGCCACGGCACGGGGCTGAAGCAGGAAAAACTGCTCGCCGTGGCGCGGAAGCTGGCTCCCGCCGAGCTGGCGGCCCTCGCGCAGCGCGCCCCGCAGCAGGCCAAGCTCTACCGCTTTCTGGAGCAGCAGTTCCGGCCGCAGCAAAAATCCCTGGTGCTGCAGCGGCTCGGCCTGACGGCGGCGGTGGTTGCCGGGCTGGTCAAGCGGGAGCTGGTGCGGGAGGAGACCCGCCGGGTCGAGCGCGTGGCCTATGACGACCAGGTCGAGCACGGCGAGCTGGTGGCCTCCCAGCCCCATGTGCTGAACCCGGAGCAGGCCGCGGCGGTGGCGGCCCTGGATGCGGAGATTGCGGCCGACCGGTTCGGGGTGACGCTGCTGCACGGCATCACCGGCTCGGGCAAGACGGAGGTCTACCTGCGGGCGATCGACACGGCGCTGAAGGCCGGCGGCGGGGTGGTCTTCCTGGTGCCCGAGGTGGCGCTGACCCCGCAGACGGTGGCGCGGCTGCGTTCCCGGCTCGAGGCGATCGCCCCCGGGCACCGCTGCGTGGTCTGGCACAGCCACCTGAGCGAGGGCGAGCGGCTCGACGGCTGGCTGGCCCTGGCCACGGGCGAGGCGAAGCTGGTGGTGGGCGCGCGGTCGGCCATCTTCGCGCCGGTGCAGGATCTCCGGCTGATCGTGGTCGATGAGGAGCACGAGCCGGCCTACAAGCAGGACGAGACCCCGCGGTACCACGGCCGCGACGTCGCGGTGATGCGCGCGAAGCTCAACCGCGCGGTCTGCCTGCTGGGCTCCGCCACGCCCTCCCTCGAGAGCTTCGCCAACGCGCAGGCGGGCAAGTACCGGCTGCTTGAGCTGCGGGAGCGGGTGGACTCCCGCCGGCTGCCGCACATCGGCATCGTCGACCTCCGCATCGAGGCGATGAAGCAGCGCTCGCTGCCGGCGCTCTCGCGCCCGCTGGTGGACGCGATGCACGCCCGGCTCGAGCGCCGCGAGCAGACGATCCTGTTCATCAACCGCCGGGGCTACTCCTCCGCGATGCTCTGCACCAAGTGCGGGCACACGGAGGAATGCGTGCACTGCAGCATCACGCTGACCTACCACCGGGCGGACGAGACCCTGCGCTGCCACCTCTGCGGCGTCCAGCAGCCGGCGCCGCTGCGCTGCCCCCAGTGCGGCGCGCCCGAGATCCGCTGGCGCGGCCTGGGCACGCAGCGCGTCGAGGAGGCGGTGCGGCGGATGGTGCCGAAGGCCCGGATCGAGCGGATGGACACCGACACGATGTCCAAGAAGAACCGCTTCCGGGAGGTGCTCGCGCAGTTCCGGGCGGGCAAAATCGACATCCTGATCGGCACGCAGATGATCGGGAAGGGGCTGGATTTTCCCAACGTCACCCTGGTCGGCCTGGTGGATGCGGACATCTCGATGCACGTCCCGGATTTCCGGGCCAACGAGCGCACGTTCCAGCTGCTGGTGCAGGTGGCGGGCCGCGCCGGGCGCGGGGACCGCGCGGGGGAGGTGGTGGTGCAGACCTTCACGCCGCAGGCCGAGGCGATCCAGTTTTCCCGCCACGCCGACTACGCCGGCTTCGCCGCGGCCGAGCTGAAGATGCGGAAGGATTTCAATTACCCGCCGTACCGGCATTTGATCCACCACCTGTTCCGCGGGCCCAATCCCGACAAGCTCAAGTTCTTCGCCGAGCAGTGGGCCAAGCAGGTGGAGCAGGCCCTGGGCGGCCGGGTGGAGCTCCGGGGGCCGTCGCCGTCGCCGATCGAGAAGATCAAGGACGAGTACCGCTGGCAGCTGTGGTACTTCACCCATTCGGTCACGCAGGTGGTCCCGGTCCTGATGCGCCTGCGCGAGGCCTTCCACTGGCCCGACGACCTGACGCAGGTGCTGGACGTGGACCCGATGAACCTGATGTAGGGACGGCCGGCGGGGCCGGCCGGGCCGCGGACCGCATTTCGGCGCTTCCCCTCGCGGTGGGCTTCTGCAGGATGCGGAACCGATGAAGGTCTATTTCATGGGTCTGGCCGGGACGGCGATGGGGCATGCGGCGCTGCTGGCGCGGGAGGCCGGCCACGAGGTGCTGGGGGCCGACCGGGGGGTCTATCCCCCGATGAGCACGGTGCTGGCGGCGGCCGGCATCACGCTGCACGAGGGTTACGACCCGGAGCGGCTCGCCCGGCTGGCGCCGGACCTGGTGGTCATCGGCAACGCCATGAGCCGCGGCAACCCCGAGGTCGAATGGCTGCTGGACACCGGAGCGCTGCCCTACACCTCGCTGCCGGCCCTGCTGCACCAGCTGGTGCTCAAGACGCGCCGCAACCTCGTGATCTGCGGCACGCACGGCAAGACGACGACGACGGCGCTGACCGCGTTCCTGCTCCGCGCCAACGGCCGCGACCCGGGCTACCTGATCGGCGGCGTGCCCCAGGATCCCCCGACCGGCCACCACCTCGGGGCGGCGGCCGACCCGTTTGTGATCGAGGGCGACGAGTACGACAGCGCGTTCTTCGACAAGCGCAGCAAGTTCATCCACTACGCGCCGCACATCGCGGTGCTGAACAACCTCGAGTTCGACCACGCCGACATCTTTCGCGACCTCGCCGACGTCCAGCGCACCTTCATCCACCTGAGCCGCATCGTGCCGCGGAACGGCTGGATCGTGCGGAACGGCGACGACCCGAACCTCGGGGCGCTCGGGGCGATGGACTGGACGCGCGTGGTCCGCGTCGGCACCGAGGCGGGCAACGACCTGCGCATCCGGGATTTTGCCGAGGGCGCGACCGGGGCGTGTTTCCGCCTGGAGTGGCGCGGCACGCCGTGGGCGGAGGTGGCGTGGGCGCAGCCGGGCCTGTTCAACGCGCGCAATGCGGCCATGGCCGCGCTGGCGGCCGGGCTGGCCCTGCATCCGGACGACCCGACCCGCCTGCAGCTCGCGGCGCTGGCGCAGTTCCGCGGCGTGAAGCGCCGGCAGGAGCTGCTGGTGGACACTCCCGCCCTCAAGGTGATCGAGGACTTTGGGCATCATCCCACGGCGCTGGCAGAGACCCTCCAGTCCTTCCGCGCGCGGTTTCCCGGCCACGGGATCCACGCGGCCTTCGAGCCGCGCAGCAACACCTCGCGCACCAAGGTGATGCAGTCGGCCTTCATGCGGGCGCTCGCCCTGGCCGACGAGGTGTACCTCGGGAGCATTGACCGCGCGGACCGGCTGAAGCCCGAGGACCGGTTCGACGTGGCGGCGCTCCTGCAGTTCCTCGAGTCGCAGGGCATCGAGGGCCACACCGCGGAAACGCACGCGGCGCTGCTGGAAAAGCTGGTGGCGAACACCGCGGCTCCCGCCGCCGGCGCCCGGCCGCTGGTCGTGGTGTTTTTCACCAACGGATCCTTCGGCGGGATCATCCCGCAGTTCGTCCTCCGGGTCCGCTCCTAGGCGGGTCCCGGCGGCGCGCGGCCTACTGGGCCGGCTTGGCGACCTTGTAGACCACCGGCTGCTGGCCGGTGGGCAGGGCGAGCAGGTCGTAGTCGTGGAAGGAATTGATCTTCACGTCGACAAAGGCGCCGACCGGCTGGTCGCGCGAGACGTACACCCGGCCGTCGATGTCGGGGGCGTCCGCCGCGCCGCGGGCGACCCCGGGCTCGTCAACCAGCACCCGGAGCGTGCGGCCGACAAAGCCGCGCGAGACCTCGCGGGCAATCTCCTGCTGCAGCGCCATGACCCGGTGCCACCGGGCCTCCTTCACCTTGGCCGGAACCTGCGGCGTCATTTTCGCGCCGCGCGTGCCGGCCTCCTGCGAGTACCGGAACACGCCGAGGCGCTCAAACTTGGTTTCCCGGATGAACGCGCACAGCTCGTCCACATCCGCCTCGGTCTCGCCGGGGAAGCCGACGATGAACGTAGTGCGGACCGCGATGCCGGGGATGCCGGCGCGGATGCGGCGGATGAGGTCGCGGATGTAGTCGCCGCTCGTCTCGCGCTGCATGCGCTCGAGCATCGGGTCGCTGATGTGCTGGAGCGGGATGTCGATGTAGCGGGCGACCTTCGGGCACTCGGCGATGGTGCGGATGAGCTCGTCGCTCCAGTGCGCCGGGTGGGTGTACAGCAGGCGGATCCAGAAGTCGCCCTCGAGGGCGTTGAGCTGGCGGAGCAGGGTGGTCAGCGCGGTGCCGCGACGGGAATCGACCGGGGTGCGGGGATTCGGGCGCTCCTCCCACGTGTCCATGCCGAAGAAGGTGGTGTCCTGGGAGATCAGGTTGAGCTCCTTCACGCCCTCCGCGATCAGCTGGCGGGCCTCGGCGACGACGCTGGCGACGGTGCGGCTGCGGTGCCGGCCGCGGATCTGCGGGATGATGCAGAACGTGCAGGGGTGGTTGCACCCCTCGGCGATCTTGACGTAGGCGAAATGCTTCGGGGTCAGCCGGAACCGCGGGGTGTCGTAGTCGGGAATGTAGGTGGAGCGCGGCGTGACGTGGTTCTCCGGGACGGCCGACGCGGCGCGGTCCTTCGCGAAAAGCGCGGTGATGAGGGGCGCGACCTGGGTGACCTGGTCGAGGCCGATGAACGCGTCCACCTCGTGGGCGAGCTCGCCCGTCAGGTCCTTGGCGAAGCGCTGCGCCATGCAGCCGGCGACGATGAGCTTCTGCTCCTGCCGGCGCTTGCGCAGGCCCCGGTGCTGGTGGACCTCGAGGATGTGGCTGATCGACTCCTCCTTGGAGGAGTCGATGAAGGAGCAGGTGTTGACGATGACGACGTCGGCCTTGTCCGCCTCGGGGATGACGACCATGCCGGCCTGGTGCAGGTGGCCGATCATGATCTCGCTATCGACGAGATTCTTGGCGCAACCGAGGGAGATGAGGCTGACCTTGATCATGGCGGTAGGCGGCAGGGCGGGGCGGCGGGTGGGCCGGGCCGCCGCCGGGGTTTGGCCGGGAGGGTGGAAGGACGGGCGCTCCCAACTAAAAAACCGCGGCGCAGGCCGCGGTCTCGGGAAACGGAAGTCGGTCGCGGGCGGTTACTTCTTCTTGGGCGCCGCGGCTTTGACGCGGGCTTTGCGGCGCTTCAGGTAGGCGGCGCGACGTTTACGTTTGATGTACTTGTTGAGTTGTTGACCCATGGTGGTGTGAGGTGAAAGGGGCAGCATCCCAACCGCGGCGTGCGAGTCAAGTTTCCACTCCAAGAATCGAGTTTCCCTCCCGTCGCCAGCGGTAGACGAGCGGTTCCTTGGTGCGCTCCAGCTGCTTGTAGAGCGCGGGGTCGGCGCGTTTCGGGAGGGTGAGCTCGGCGAGGCCGGTGGCGTCGCAGTTGAGCACGCGGGCGTAGGGCTTGAAGTGCTCGGGCCGGCCGAGCACCCGGGAAAGCCCGGCGGGCGCCGCGGTCGCGGGTGCGCGGTCCAGCGCGAGGAAGCAGTAGGGCAGGCTGCGGAGGTCGATCCCGGCGCGCTGGCCAAAGCGGACCCATTCCGAGCTGGCGAAGATCTCCGGGGGCGGGGGGGCGAAATGGTGGCACCAGTCGCGCTCCCGGCCCGGGGCCAGCACCGGGCAGGCCCCCGGGTGCGTGCAGGGCGCGACAACGCTGAAACTGGGCCGGAACTCCTCGCGCAGCGCGCCCAGCGAGCGGCTGACCGCGTGCGTGCCGGGCTCCACCCAGAGGACCGCCTCCGCCCGGGCGACCAGCGCGCGCAGTTCGTCCAGGGCCTCGGGTGTCAGCTCGTTCAGGACATGGCTGAGCAGCAGCAGGCCCACCGGCTCGGTGGACGCGAGGAACCCCGGCGTGACGGAGCTCACGGCCAGGCCCGGAAACGCCCGGCTGGCCGCGTCCGCGGCGAAGTCACAGGCGGCGGGCGAATGGTCCCAGACGCGGAGGGCGTCGAACCGGTCGGCGCCGAAGCCGGCGATCACCCGGCGCGCGGCGACGCCGCTGCCGCAGCCCCAGTCGAGGACGGTGCGGGCCGCCGGCGACCAGCGCCGCTGCTGCAGTTCGCGCAGCACGTGGTCCCATTTCCAGCCGATGCGCTCGCCGTAGGTGAAGTCGTAGCTGGCGAGGTCGCTGGCCGACTGCCAGTAGGGGCCGGCCACCGCGGCGCCGTTGAGAAAGCCCCCGCGCAGCCGGTCCAGGGCGGTCCAGTCGAGCGACTCCCAGTTCATGGGGCGAGGGTCAGCCCGAGATGGGTGGCGAGCTGCTGCCGGCTGATGCCGTAGAAGGCGGCGAACGCCCGCAGGCGGTCGGCGGCGGCCGCGTCGCCGGGCGGACGGGTGCGGATCGCGGAGATCATGAGGTTCTTGGCGGTGTGGTCGGGGGAGATGAACTCGAAGACCTTGGTGCGGTAGCCGGCCCACTCGAGGAGCTGGGCCCGGAGGGCGTCGGTGACAAACTCCGCCTGGCGCTCCTGAAAGATCCCGTGCCGCAGGGCGTCGGCGAGCACCGGGGCGGCGTGGAGCTGGGCGCGGAGCTCCTGCTGGCAGCAGGGGGCGACGACCAGCAGGGCGGCCTGGGCGGCGATCCCCTTGGCCAGCGCATCGTCGGTGGCGGTGTCGCAGGCATGGAGGGCGATCAGCAGGTCGACGGCCGGCAGCGGGGTGTCGGTGATCGTGCCCGGCGTGAAGGTGAGCCGGGAGCCGAACCCCTGCTCCTGGGCGACGCGGTTGCAGAGGGCGACGAGCTCGGGCCGGCTCTCGATGCCGCGCACCTGGGCGCGTTCGCCCAGCAGCGCGCTCACCGCGAAGGTCAGGTAGCCCTTGCCGCAGCCCATGTCGACCACCGTGAGCGGCCGGTCGGCCGGGAGCGGGGTCTCGGCGAGGAGGTGGGTGAGCAGCTCGGTGAACTTCTGGATCTGGCGGAACTTGTCCGCCATGCCCTCGCGGGGCTGGCCGCGGTCGTTGGTCACGCCGAGGGCGCGGAGCCACGGGGCCTGGGCGGAGAGGAGGTGGGTCTTGGCGCGGTCGTGACCGGCCACCGGCGCGGCGGGCGAGCTGGCCGCCGCGGTTTTTTTCACGCGCAGGCGGGCGGTGCCGTCGGGCTGGCATTCCAGCTGCGCGGTCGCGTCCGGGGTGAACAGGTGGGCGTCCAGGAAGTCCGCGCCGACCAGCGGCTCCAGCAGGGCGAGGGCGGCGGCGGGCGGGTGGTTCTTGGCCACGTCGCGGGTGGCGTGCCGCCAGACCAGAGCCAGGTGCGGACCGGCCTTCAGCGTGACGGGCCGGACGAAGAGGTTTTCCAGCGTGGCATCGGCCCCGCGGTGCTTGCCGAGGGTGAGCTTCACGAGGGAGCCGTCCTGCACGGCGGCGCGGAGCAGGCCCAGGAACCGGGCGCGGTGGTCGGGGGGCGGGTTCACCTCAGGGGAGGAAGTCCAGGGACATGGC
>CAIKTR010000233.1 GCA_903830425.1 uncultured Opitutia bacterium | reverse complement strand
GTCATCGAGTTTGCCGGCACCCCGCCCCGCGATGACCGCTCGCACTTCTACGTCTACCAATACCCGGCCTACCTCGAGGGTGTCTTCTACAACGACAGCTACGTCGTGCTGGGCCGGCCCGAGCCCACCCCCGGGGGCTACCGGATCCGCTGGCAGCTTGCCAATTCCAAGGTCGTGCGGCTCGACCTGCCCGACGACCTCGACCAGCCCTGCGAAATCCTTCGCATCCGGATCGTGTCCGGCTTCTACGGCAGCTGGAGCGCCACCCTGATGTGGACCTGCCTGGCCGCCGGGCTGATCCTCCCGCTCTGGACCGTGCTCCGGCGCCAGGTGCCAGGGCGGCCGGGACTCGAACTCGGGATCTTTGCCCTGCTCGTCGCCCTCAAGCTGGTGCTCGCCTCCGACCTGCGCCTCGACGCCCTCGGCTCCGCGGCGCACGACGACGCCCTCTTTGTCACCCAGGCCGACGCCCTCCGGCATGGGCACTGGCTCGGTGACTTCAACGAGCGCACCCTGTCGAAGGGCCCCGTCTACCCTCTCTTCCTCGCCGCGGTCGGCTGGTCGGGCGCGCCCCTGCAGCCCGTGCAGGCCGGACTGCATGCGCTCGCCTGCCTGCTCTTTGTGCTCGCGCTGCGTCCGCTCCTACCCTCCGCCGGGGCCCGACTCATCCTGTTCATCGTCCTGCTGTTCGATCCGCACACGCTCTCCTCCGAGGCCGTCGGCCGCGTCCTGCGCAGCGGCATCCAGCCCGCACTCACTCTTCTTCTCCTCGCCGGAGCCATCGGACTCGCCACCCTGATCACCCGACCCGCCCGCTGCGGGCTGGCCTGGAGCCTCCTCGCCGGACTGGCCCTGCCCGCCTTCTGGTATTGCCGGGAGGAGGGCCTCTGGCTCGTGCCGTCCCTCGCCCTGATCGGCGGCGGAGCGTTGGTGGCCGCGGTTCGCGCCGGCCGCACCGGACTCGTCCCGCGCCTCGTGCTGCTCGTCCTGCCGGTTGCCCTCCTCCTCGGCAGCACCTGGCTCCTGCGCACCCTCAATGCCCGCCAGTACGGGGCGCCGCTCACCGTCGACGTGAAGGACGGCGACTTCCCCCGGGCCTACGGCGCCCTCGTGCGCCTCACCCCGGCTGCCGCCATTCCCGGCGTGGCCGTCACGCGGGAAACGCAGCAACGCGCCGCCGCCGTGAGTCCCGCCTTCGCCACCATCGTGCCCGAACTGGAGGGCCCGGTCGGCCAGGGCTGGGCACGGCTGGGCAACACCGCCACCGGCGCCGTCTCGGACCTCGCGGAGATCCGCAGCGGTTGGTACCAGTGGGCCCTGCGCGAGGCGGCGGCCAAGGCGGGCCACTACCGCAGCGCCGCCACCGCCACCGCCTACTGGGCGCGGGTCGCCGACGAGCTCAACGCGGCCGCCGACGCCGGCCGCATCGCCGCCGGACCGGCGCGCACCGGCTTCCTGCCCCGCTGGGAGCCGTCCCTCGCCACGACCCTGCGCGCGGCCGTCCTCCAGGCCGCCCGGGTCACGGTGCAGTTCTCCGACTTCACCACCCGGGCCCCCAACAGCATCAATTCCCCCAGTGAGGCCGCCCGGTTCGCCCGCATCACCCACCAGACCCGGTCACCGGATGAGCCCCCGCCCGGCCGGCTGACCGACGCCCGCGTCATGGTCGCCAACCTCTACGTCTGGTGCAGTCCCGCCGTCACCGCCGCCGCCCTCCTCGCCGGCCTGCTGGTCCTCGGTCAGGCCTGGCGCCAACGCCGCGGCGTAGTGCCGGTTGCGATCCTGCTCGCGCTCGCCGGTGGCGCGACGGCGCTGATGCTCGTCGTCGCCCTCATCGACGTCACCTCGTTCAGCGCGGTGCATGCCATGTACCTCGCCCCGGCCACGCCGCTGGTCCTCGCGGGCTGGGTCCTGGCCCCCGTCTGGGCCTGGGATTTCCTCCGCGGCCGCGCGGCGCACGAGTGAATGTGGGGGCTTGCCCTGCCACGCTTTTCCCCGTTCGCTCCCGCCCCAGTTTATGAGCCAAAGCATCAAGGACCCCGCCGAGCTGCAGAGCATCTACGAGCTGCGTTTCAGCGCCATGCTGGGCTACCGCACCCAGGTGTGGCAGATCCTGACCGCGGCCTACTTCCAGCAGTGGGTCCGCCCCACCGACGCCGTTCTCGACCTCGGCTGCGGCTATGGTGAGTTCATCAACCAAATTTCCTGCCGGGAAAAATACGGCATGGATCTGAACCCCCAGTCCCCCGCCCACCTGGCTCCCGGGGTGAAGTTCATCGCGCAGGACTGCTCCACGCGGTGGCAGCTGCCCGACGCCTCGCTCGATGTCGTTTTCACCAGCAATTTCTTCGAGCACCTGCCGGACAAGAAGGCCCTGCGCGACACGCTCACCGAGGCGCACCGCTGCCTGAAGCCCGGCGGCCGGATCATCGCGCTGGGGCCGAACATCAAGCACGTGCAGGGCGCGTACTGGGATTTCTGGGATCACTTCCTCTGCCTCACCGAGCGGTCGCTCGGCGAGGCGCTCGAGAACAACGGCTACCGCATCACGC
>CAIKTR010000232.1 GCA_903830425.1 uncultured Opitutia bacterium | reverse complement strand
GTGGCATCGGCCCCGCGGTGCTTGCCGAGGGTGAGCTTCACGAGGGAGCCGTCCTGCACGGCGGCGCGGAGCAGGCCCAGGAACCGGGCGCGGTGGTCGGGGGGCGGGTTCACCTCAGGGGAGGAAGTCCAGGGACATGGCGCGGCGGGAGGTGATCTTGCCCCGGGCCAGGATGCCGAGGTCCTCCAGTTGGCGGATCTGGGTGTCGTAGCGGGCCGGATCGAGCCGGCCCACCTGGGCGAGCCCGGCGGGGGCGTCGCGGCCGGTGACGAGCTTTTCGTCGATGATCATCTGGCGGGAGTACTGCAGGAAGGCGTCGGTGTTGGCGGGGTTGGCCCGCTTCAGCGCGGCGTGGGCGGGGGCCGGGTCGCCGGTGACGTAGTCGCGCCAGCCGCGGACGTAGGCGCGGAGGAAGGCCTTGAGCTCAGCGGGGTGCTCGCGGGCGAACTTGCGGTTGGTCACGAGCACGGCGTAGGAGCGGAAGCCGGCGTCCCAGGTGGAGAGGAACCGCGGCATCCGGCCGCCAGCCTGCACAATGTGGAAGGGCTCGGCGATGTAGTACCCCTGCTGGATGACCTCCTGATTGCTGAGGAAGGCGGCGACGGAAAAGTTCTGGGGGACGACGGCGAAGGTGAGGCCGTATTGCTTGCGGAGAAACTTGAGGAACGCCCACTCGGGCCGGGCGATGATC
The DNA here is from genome assembly GCA_903830425.1 of uncultured Opitutia bacterium. GTDB lineage: Bacteria > Verrucomicrobiota > Verrucomicrobiia > Opitutales > Opitutaceae > Opi-474. The sequence continues at coordinate 21,732 of CAIKTR010000232.1, read as the reverse complement.
GTCTTGCCCTGGAGGTCGGCAAACGTGCGCACCGGGCTGGAGGCCTGGATCAGCAGGCCGGAGGGATCGTCCTGGAACACGGCGGCGATCTGGAGCAGCGGCAGGCCCTCGGCCTGCTGGAGCAGGGTGTTGGTGCTGTCGGCCTGCCCGATATCGGCCTGTCCGGTGGCGACCTTGGGCATGACGAAGGCATTGGGGCCGCCGGGGATGAGGGTGACCTCGAGGCCCTCCTCGCGGAAGAAACCCCGGGCCTGGGCCTGGTAGAGCCCGCCGTGCTCGGGCTCGGCGATCCAGTCCAGTTGCACGGTGAGCTTCGTGCGCGGCGGTTCGGCGGCCAGGGCGGCGGCGGCGGTGAGCAGGCCGAGGGCCAGCCAGGAGGGGCGGAGGGTGAGCATGGGGAGGGTCAGGCGTCGGCGCGCTCGTAGGAGTCGTGCCACTGGTGGAGGGCCAGCCAGCTGAGGCTGAGCACAATCGCGACAAAGACAAACCCGAGCACGCAGGTGACGGCGGCGGTGGCGAAGAGCGCCGGATACTTGGCCTGGCTGGAGTAGATGATGGCCTGGAAGCCGAGGCCGCCGCCGTCGCCGGCGGAGCTGCCGGCGGTGTAGTCCCCCACCAGGGCGCCGATCGGCGCGAGGGTGGCGGCGATGCGCAGGCCGGTGAAGAAATAGGGCAGGGCGGCCGGCACGCGCAGGAGCAGGATCTCCTGGCGCCGGCTGGCGCGGTACATGCGGAACAGCTCCACCAGGTTGCGATCGGTCGAGATCAGCCCCTGCGTGGTGTTCACCACCAGCGGGAAGAAGCAGATGAGAAACGTGATGACGACCACGCTCTTGAGCCCGGCGCCGACCCAGAGGACGAGGATCGGGGCGAAGATGATGACCGGCGTCATTTGCAGCATCATCAGGTAGGGATAGAGGCTGACGCGCACGAGGGAGGAGAGCGACAGGGTGAGCGCGAGGGCGGCGCTGACCACGATGGCGCCGGCGAACCCGAGCAGGGCGCCCTCGGTGGTGTTGAGCGCGGCCCGCGCGAGCGAGTCGCCGTTGTCGCGGAAGGCGGCCAGGATCTCGCCGGGCCCGGGCAGGAGGAACTGCATCTCCTCGCCGATCGAGAACCGGATGGCATACCAGATGACGATGAACAGCGCGCCGGTGGCGGCGGGCAGGAGGACATTGAGGAGACGCTTGGGCATGGGCCGGAAATCAGGGCAGGGGGAAGGGCGGGGCGGGCTCAGGCGTCGGGGGGCTCGACCGAGCGGAGCACCCGCGAGACCTCGGTGACGAGGTCGTGGTAGTCCCGGGAAAGCCGGGTGGCCTCGGTGCGGGGATACGCGAACGGCACGGCGATCTCGGCATGGAAGCGGCCGGGGTTGGCGGACATGATGAGGATGCGGTTCGAGAGGAAGACGGCCTCGGCGACCGAGTGGGTGACGAAGAACGCGGTCCAAGCCTCCAGCTGCCGGATGGCGAGGAGCTCCTCGTTGAGGTGCTCGCGGGTCATTTCGTCGAGGGCGCCGAAGGGCTCGTCGAGCAGGAGGAGCTTGGGCGACAGGGAGAGGGCGCGGGCGATGGAGACGCGCATTTTCTGGCCCCCGGACAGCTGGCGCGGGTAGGCGCCGGCGCGGTCGCCGAGCCGGACCAGCTCCAGCACCCGCCGCTCCGTGGCGCGGCGGGTGGCCGGGGGGAGTCCGCGCAGCTGCTGGGGCAGGCCGACGTTCTGCGCGACCGTGAGCCACGGCAGCAGGGTCGGGTCCTGGAAGACGAACGCGAGCTCGGCGGCGGCCTGCTCCGGGGTGTGGCCGCTGATGCGGACGGCGCCGGCGGTGAGGGGGCTCAGGCCGGCGATGAGGCGGAGCAGGGTGGATTTCCCGCAGCCGCTGGGCCCGATCAGGCTGATGAAGTCCCCGGGCTGCGCGGCGAGGCTGACCTGATCGAGCACGACGGGCCCGTCGCCGTAGCGCTTGGTGAGGTCCTGCAGTTCTACAAGGGGCGTCGCAGCCATGGGGGGGCGACGTTTACGACTCGGGCCCGTTGGCGCAATCGCTCACTTCAGGCGGGCGAGCGACTCCCGGGCCTGGGTGAACCCCGGGTCGGCGGCGAGCGACGCCTCGTAGGCGGCGCGCGCGGCGGCGGGCTGGCCGCGTTTTTCGGCGAGGTTGCCCAGGCGCCAGTGGACGGCGGCGTGGGGCGGCTCGCCGGGTCCCGGGGCGAGTGCGAGGCAGCGGCGGAGGACCTGCTCGCCGCGCTCGAGCCGGAGGCCGGTCTGGGCGGAGGTGCGGCCGAGGGAGTAGAGCGCGAGATAGTTGTCAGGCGCGCCCCGGAGCACCTCCTCAAGCAGGGCGAAGGCCTCGTCGTACCGGCGCTCGGCGAGGTAGAGCTGGGCCAGCACGGTGGCGCCCATCAGGGGGTGGCGCTTCCGGATTTCCTCCGCCTGCTCATAGGCCTTGCTCAGGCCGCCGCCGGCGAAGCTGGGCGCGGCGCGGTAGTAGGAGATGAGCCCGTTGCGCGCGCCGAGGTTGTCCGGGTTGAGCGCGACCGCCTGCTCGAGCGCGGCCTGGCAGCGCCGGGCGAGGCCCAGCTTGGCCAGCACCCCGGCCCGGCCCGCGGCGGTGCCGTAGGCGCCGCCCAGCTCGGCGAAATAGTCGGAGTTCTTCGGGTCCAGCGCGGTGGCGGCCTCCAGCTGGCGGATGGCCTCGTCGGGATCGCCGCGGCGCGCCGCGAGGACGCCGAGGTAGTAGCGGGCCTCGGCGTTCCGGGCCTCGGCGGCGGCGAGCTGCGCGAAGGCCTCGCGGGCCTCCGGGTAGCGCTTGGCCTGGAAGTGCGCGAGGGCGGCGTCGCGGGGCGTGGCGGCGGCGGCCAGCACGTGGAAGGCGAAAACGAGGAGGAGGACGAGGCGGGCGCGGCTCATTCGTAGCGCAGGGCGTCGATGGGGTCGAGGCGGGCGGCCTTGCGGGCGGGGTAGAACCCGAAGAACATGCCGACGGCGGCGCTGAAGCAGAAGGCGACGACCACAGCGCTGGTCGAGACGAGGACGGGCCAGCCGTTGACGACGGAGACGAGCTGGGAGGCGCCGATGCCGAGGAGGATGCCGAGGACGCCGCCGAGGGAGCTGAGCACGACCGACTCGATGAGGAACTGGAGGAGCACGTCGCGGCCGTGGGCGCCGACCGCGAGCCGGATGCCGATCTCGCGGGTGCGCTCGGTGACGCTGACCAGCATGATGTTCATGATGCCGATGCCGCCGACGATGAGGGAGACGCCGGCGATGGCGGCGAGGAGGAGCGTGAGGGTGCGGGAAGTGGCGGTGGCGGCCTGGGCGAGCTCGACCTGGTTGCGCACGGTGAAGTCCGGCTCCTTGCCCTTCCGGCGCTGGGTGAGGACATCGGTGATGTCCTGCTGGACGCGGTCGATGGCGTCCGCGCTGACGGCCTGCACCAGGATGGAGTTCAGGGCGGTGCGGCGGGACAACCGCTTCATGTGGCTGGTGTAGGGCACGAGCACCGTGTCGTCCTGGTCCTGGCCGAACAGGTTGAAGCCCTTGGACGCGAGGACCCCGACCACCTTGAAGGGGATGTTGCGGATGCGGAGCGTCTGGCCGATGGGGTCCTGACCGGGGAACAGCTGGTCGACGACGGTCTGGCCGATGACGGCGACCTTGGCGACGCTGCGGACATCCTGCTCGGTGAACATGGCGCCGCTGGTCAGGGGCCAGGAGCGGATGGCGGGATAGTCCGGCCCCTCGCCGTTGACCTGGGTGTTCCAGTTGAGGCCGTTGGCGAGGATCTGGTTGCGGTCGCGGACCTCGGGGCTGACCCCGGCGACGCCGGCGATCTCGCGGCTGATGGCGGTGGCGTCCTCGAGGGTGAGGGTGGGGGCGCTGCCCCAGCCGCCGCGCATGCCGCCGCCCATGGAGCTGCCGGAAAAAACGCTGATGACATTCTGGCCGAGGCCGGCGACCTGGGCCTCGACCTGGGCCTTGGCGCCGTTGCCGATGCTGACCATGGCGATCACGGCGCCGACGCCGATGATGATGCCGAGGGCGGTCAGCATGGAGCGCAGCTTGTTGCGGCGCAGGGCGCGGAGGGCGACGATGAGGGTGGAGCCGAGGCGCATGGTCAGGCGGAGGGGTGGAGCTGGGCGGCGGTCTCGGCGTCCTTGAGCTTTTGCAGCTCGACGGCCGCGTGGCTGCGCGGCTGCACGGGCTGGTCGCTGACGACCCGGCCGTCGCGCATGATGAGGCTGCGCTTGCAGTAGCGGGCGATGTCGAGCTCGTGCGTGACCAGCACGATGGTGATGCCCTCGTCGTTGAGCTGCTGGAAGACGCCCATGACCTCGGCGGAGGTCCGGCTGTCGAGGTTGCCGGTGGGCTCGTCGGCGAGCAGCACCTGCGGGGCGTTGACCAGGGCCCGGGCGATGGCGACGCGCTGCTGCTGGCCGCCCGAGAGCTGGCTGGGAAAATGGTCGGCGCGCTCGGCAAGCCCGACGATCGCGAGGCAGTGGCGGGCGCGCTCGCGCATGGCGGCGCGGGAGCCGCGGTGCCGGCCGTAGAGCATGGGCAGCTCGACGTTCTCCAGGGCGGTGGTGCGGGCGAGGAGGTTGAAGCCCTGGAAGACGAAGCCGAGCTTCTCGTTGCGCAGGTCGGCGAGCTGGTTGCGGTCGAGCTGGGCCACCGCGATGCCGTCGAGCCGGTACTCGCCGCGGGTCGGCCGGTCGAGGCAGCCGAGCGTGTTCATCAGGGTGGACTTGCCGGAGCCGCTCGCGCCCATCAGGGCGAGGAAGTCGCCGCGCTGCAGTTCCAGCGAGACGCCCCGGACGGCGTGCACCTGCACCTCGCCCGAGTCGTAGACCCGGTGGATGTCGTGCAGCGTAATGACGGGGGCCATGGCGGGGAAAGCGGCGGCCGGCGGGCTAGCGGCCGGGGCGACCGCCGCCGAAGTTCGGGCGTCCGCTGAAGGGATTGTTGCTGGCGGCCGCGGCGTTGGCCGCGGTGGGCAGGACCACGGCAGTGATCAGGAGGTCGCCCTCGTCCGCCCCGGAGAGGATTTCGGTGGCCACGCCGTCGGAGATGCCGAGCTTGACGCTCACGGCCTCGGGATGCGGGGCCTGGCCCGCGGGGCTGACCAGGCGGTACAGGGTCCGGCTCACAGGGGCGCTGGCGGCGCCGCGGTCGGCGCCCCGGCCGCCCCAGCGGCCCAGGTCGAGCTCGACGCCGCGCTCCTTGGCGAGCTGGCCGACCCGGGCGAGGACCTCGGGGGTGGGCGGCCCGCTGCCGAAGGAAAAGCCCGCCTCGCGGAAGATTTCCCGCATGACCTTGCGGCGCTCCTCCTCGCTCAGGACCTTGGGCGCCGGCGCGGCGGCGCCCGCGGCGGACGGGGCGACCTGGGGGGGCGGCGGGAGCAGGCCGTCGGGGAGCCGGACGCGCAGCGCGGCGTTGGCGACCTTGAGGGCCCCGGTGCGCTGGGCGATGACGATGGAGACGTTGGCGGTCATGCCGGGCTTGAGCTTCAGGTCGTCGTTGCGCACGTCGATCATGGTCTCGTAGGTGACGACGTTCTGCTGGGTCTTGGGGGCGTTGCGGATCTGGGAGATGCGGCCGCGGAACTGGCGGTTGGGATAGGCGTCGACGGTGAAGTTCACCGCCTGGCCGCTCTCGATGGTGCCGATGTCGGCCTCGGCGACGGCGGCGCTGATCTGCATCTTCGAGAGGTCGTTGGCGATGGTGAACAAGGTGGGGGCGTTGAGGCTGGCGGCGACGGTCTTGCCGACCTCGGCCTGCCGGTCGATCACGATGCCGTCGATCGGGGAGTACAGGGTGCAGCGCGCGAGGTCGACCTTGGCGGTCTCGACCGCGGCCTGCTGGATCTGCAGCTGGGCCAGGGCCTGCGCGAGTTGCGCCTCGGCCTGGTCGAGCTCCTGCTGCGCGACCAGGTTCTGCGTCCGCAGGTCGCGGGTGCGCTCGGTGTTGAGGCGCACGAGGGTGAAGTTGGCGGTGGTGTTGGCGAGCTGGGCGTTGGCCGAGTGCAGGCGCGAGTCGTAGGTGGCGGCGTCGAGGCGGGCCAGCACCTGGCCGACCTTGACCGGGGTGTTGAAATCGACCGCGACCTCCTTGATCAGGCCGGAAATCTGGCTGCTGACATCGACGGTGGTGACGGCCTGCAGCCCGCCGGTGGCGGTGACCGCCTGGATGAGCTCCCCGCGGCCCACCGGGGTGGTGGCATAGTCGGGGGCCGCCTCGGCGGCGTGGTGCCAGTAATACCAGCCGGCCGCCGCGGCGGCCAGAATCACGAGGAGCAGGACAAGGCCGCCGGAGCGCTTCGAAGTAGCCATAGGGGAGAGCGGGAGGAGAAGGGAAGTTTGGCCGGCGGGCAACCTTAAGTCCCCGGGACCGCCGCGCGTACGGGTGGGTGACGCGAGCGCGAGCGGCCGATTACGCGACCCGGCGCGGGGGGCGGATCAGCCGAACCGCAGCCGCAGCGAGCGGCGGGTCACCCAGGGCGTCCGGAGTAGGCGCGGGTGAGGGCGGCGGCGACGTTGGGCGGCACGAAGTGGGCGACGTTGCCGCCGTACTTGGCGACCTGTTTCACCAGCGACGAGCTGGTATAGCTGAACTGCTCGTTGGGCATGACAAAGATCGTCTCCACCTTGGGCTGCAGGTGGCGGTTCATCAGGGCCATGTTGAACTCGAACTCGAAGTCGGAGAGGGCGCGCAGGCCGCGGATGATCGCATCGGCCTTCTGGTTGATGCAGAACTCGACGAGCAGGCCGTCGAAGGCCGTGACGGAGACATTGGGAAACTTGGCGGCGCTGGGGGCCAGCATGGCGAGGCGCTCGGCGACGGTGAAGAGCGGCGCCTTGCCGGGGTTGTCGGCGACGGCGACAGTCACATGGTCGAACAGCGCGGCGGCGCGACCGAGCACATCGAGGTGGCCGTAGGTGATGGGGTCGAAAGTGCCGGGATAAATGCAGTGGCGCATGGCGGAGCGGAGGGAGCTAGGCAGGAAAACGGCCGCGGGGAAAGCGGAGAATGGACCGCGGGCGGCGCGGGCTGCGGAGTTCTTGCCTTCCCGTCCGCGGGGGTTTGTCTGGTCGCGCCGCAGTCACGCCCCGCATGAAGTACAACCTGCCCAATCTGCTCACGCTGTCCCGCATCCCGATGATGTTCGTCGTGGTGGCGCTGTTGAACCAGGAGTATCCCTGGTCGGCGACGATCTGTTTCTGGCTGTACATCGCGGCGGCGCTCACGGACTGGCTGGACGGGAAGATTGCGCGCGAGCGCGGCGAGGTCTCGCCCTTCGGCCGGTTCATGGACGCGGTGATCGACAAGGTGATGGTGATCGGGATCATGATCGCGCTGGTGGGCGGCAATTATTTCCTGGGCCACAACATTGCGGCGACGATGCTGCTCCTGTGCATCCTGGCGCGCGAGTTTGCGGTCTCCGGGATGCGGATGGCGGCGGCGTCGAAGGGCATCGTGGTCGAGGCGGACGCGGGCGGCAAGGTGAAGACCTTCGTGCAGTTCAACGCGATCGGCTGGCTGATCGGCTGGCGCATGTTTGCGCAGGATTATCCGGAGCTGTTCCGGGGCGACGAGGCGCGGATCACCGGCGTGGTGCACGCGGTCGGGATCAGCCTGTTTGTGCTTTCGGCGGTGCTGACGGTGACGTCCGGCTGGTCGTATTTCCGGCGCCACGGGCACGTGGTGATGACCTGACCATGCGGCTGGAGCAACCGATCTGGCCGCGGTTCCTGACGACGCGCACGGTGCTGAGGCTGGCGACGCTGGGGCCGGTGGGCCGGCGCCTGCCTGCGCCGGGCACCTGGGGGTCGGCCGCCGGGCTCGTCTATTTCATGGTGTTCTACCTCGGCCGGCTGGGTCTGGTCGGCACGCTGCTGCTGGCCGCGGCCGGCGCCTATCTGGCCGTGGCGATCTGCGGCGAGGCGGAATTCCGGCTGGCGCGCAAGGATCCCGGCGAGGTGATCCTGGACGAGGTGGTGGCGATGCCGCTGTGCTTCCTCGGCTGGCCGGCGCTCGCCGGATCCCTGCCGGTCTGGGCGGTCCTGTTGGCCGGCTTCGCGCTGTTCCGTTTTTACGACATCCTGAAGCCGCTGGGCATTCGCCGGCTGCAGGACCTGCCGGGCGGCTGGGGCGTCGTGGTGGACGACCTGGCGGCGGCGCTGGCGAGCTGTGCGACCCTGCACGCCGGGCTCGGGCTCTGGCGCCTGTGGCTCGCGCGCTGAAACCGCCGGGCGGGCCGGAGGTCGCGGGCGGCTACTTGCGGTAGGCGCGGGCCGCGTCGGGGTGCCCGGAGCGCACCGCGAACTCGATGCGCAGGCTGGCATTGACGCCCAGCTCGTTGCCGTCGGGGCCATGGACGGCCCGGCCGCCCACAATCAGCAGCAGATGGGTCCGCGCGCCGGGCCCGGGCTTCCGCGTCAGGGGAATCAGGATGTCCGGCCGCAGCGCGAACAGATGGTGCCCCTCGTCACTGAGCAGCGCGGTGGTGCTCCAGGTGCCGGTCAACGCGACCCGGAAGCGGGACCAGTCGCGGGTCAGGCCGGCGCCCAGCGTCGTGGAGTTCGAGTGGAGCTGGTTGTGGCCGAAATGGATCGGCAGGGGCGTGTGGGAGAGGAAGTCGGCGCTGGCCCCGGTGTAGCCGACGAGATGACAGTCGGGGGCGAGGACCCGCGAGAAGGCGAGGTAGGGCAGCAGGTGGCGGTGCCCGTCGGTGAGTTCCAGCGGGGGGCGGCTCAGGGGGGTCTCAAAGTCGGCGCCGGTGCTCCAGCCGAGCCGGTGGAGGGGGGACATGACCTCCTCGTACTTGCCGCCGACGCGGAGCCGGGAGAGGCCGTAGCCGGCGGGATCCTTGAGGCCGTGCGTGAAGTAGCCCTCGAGTTCGGTGCTGAGCTCCACGTGCTCGCTCAGCTGGGCGCGGGCGCCGACCGGCAGCCGCAGGTAGCGGCGGTGGAAGAAGTCGCCCAGCCGCGGCCGGGCGTAGTACTTGATCGGGAACGGCGACCCGGCGTTGAATTTGCCGAACGGGCTGACGGTCGGGAGGTGGTCCAGCAGGTCGCTGATGTCCCAGGCTGACGGCGAGGAGCCGCCGGCGTCCGACTGGGCCCGGGCCGCGGGGACGCCCGCCAGCAGCGAGCCGAGCAGGGCCGCGAGCAAGCGGAGCGAGGGGGGTGAAAGCCGGTTGGGCATGCGGGAGATCAGGGCAGGAGCTGGAGATTTTCGGCCGGCACCTTCACGTGCAAGCCTTGTTGGAGCACATCCACAGACAGCACGACGCCCTGCGGGTTCGACGGATCGTCGACCAAACCTTCGAGGCCGTGCAGCGGCCCGCCGGTGACCCGGACCCGGCGGCCGCGGGCCAGCAGCGGCAGCAGGCTCAGCTCGTAGCCGGAGGCCACGATGGCCCGCACCTCCGCCAGCTGGCGGAGGAATTGCGCCTCGTCGTCGACCGGAATGGCGCGCGCGAGCAGGTCCTGCTGGTACAGTCGCGCCTTCCGCTCCACGGGTAGCTGGACAAACACGTAGCCGGGGAAGAGCGGCTTGGTGAACTTCTTGGTCTGGCGCGCGTAACGGCGCACGCTGGTGACGAGCGGCAGGTAGTGGGGGAAGCGTTCCGCGGCGAGCAGGGCCGCAAACTTCTTCTCGCAGCGCGGGCGGGTGTGGCCGACGAACCAGCGGGGCGTGAGCAGGTCGGGATCGGGGGCCGGCGGAACCATGAGATCAGGACCCCGCCAGCCGGCGCAGGGCCTGTACGTAGCCGGGGAAGCCCAGACCGCTGATCAGGGCGACGCAGGCGCCGGCCGTCATCGAGGTGCGGCGGAATTTCTCCCGCTTCGCGATGTCGGAAATGTGCACCTCGACGGCCGGGCGGCCGGAGGCGGCCAGCGCGTCGCGCAGCGCGATGCTGGTGTGCGAGTAGGCGCCGAAGTTGACGATGAAAGCGTCCACGCCGCGGTCGGTCAGGGCGTGGATCCGATCGACCAGGGCGCCCTCGTGGGCGGACTGGAAAAACGTCAGGGTCAGGCCCAGCTGTTTGGCCTCGGCGCGCAGCACGCGCTCGAGGTCGGCGAGGGTGGCGGTGCCGTAGATTTCCGGCTGGCGCTTGCCGAGCCGGTCGAGGTTGGGGCCATGGAGGACGGCGATCTTTTTCATAGGGGATTCCCGGTGGCGATGAACTCCCAGGGCAGGCGGAACTTCCGCGCGAGCTCGGCGGCCAGCGCCTGGACGGCGTGGACCTCGGTGGCGTAGTGGCCGCAGAGGTAGAGGTTGAGCTTCTCCTCCTGGGCGCGGTTGAAATGCTCCTCACGGAGCTCGCCGGTCACGAGGGTGTCGACGCCGGCCGGCCCGAGGGCGGGGAGGGCGCTGTTGCCGCCGCCGCTGCAGAACGCGATCTCGCGGGGGGCGGCGGCCCCGTATTCGATCGCGATGACCCGCGGGTAGAGCGCCTCCAGCCGGCGGCGCAGCGCCGCGCGGGTGAGCCGGCTGGGGGCGATCCAGCCGATGTCCTGGCCGCCGACGGGGAGGAAGGAGCGGCGGGGCCGGAGGCCGAGCTGGCGGGCGAGCAGGACGTTGTTCCCGATCCGGGGGTGGGCGTCGAGGGGCAGGTGATTCGAGTAGAGGGCGCAGTCGCCCTGCACCAGGGTGGCGACGCGCGTGTAGGCCGGCCCGGTCAGCGGCCGGGGCATGTCCCAGTACAGGCCGTGATGGACGATCAGGAAGTCCACCCCGGCGGCGACGGCGCGCTGGAACGGGACGACGCCGGCGTCGACGGCGGCGCCGATGCGGGTGACGCGGCCGCGGTTGGCGACCTGGAGCCCGTTGAAGGCTCCGGGCGCGTCCTGAAACGCGGCGCGGCGGGTGCGCTGGTCGCAATAGGCGACGAGGTCGGTGAGGGTGGGCATGGCGTGGGCCGGTCCGGCACCTATGTGCGCTAAAGCCCGCGCGGAAACTCACGAGCCAAAAATCGCGGCCGGGGTGCCGCGCGCCGGCGATGAGACGAAGGTTGCCGGGGTGCGGTCGGGCCTCCAAGGTGTCCGGGCAACCCATGAGCACCGCCCCCGCCAGCCCCGTCGACCTGATCGCCGCCGCCACCGACCAGTTTCCCGGCCGCCCCTCCTGGGACGAGTATTTCATGGCGACGGCGGTGCTGATGTCCACGCGCTCCAACTGCGAGCGCCTGCATGTCGGCTGCGTGATCGTCACGGGCGGCGCGCGCAAGAACCGGCTGGTGGCGGCGGGCTACAACGGCTTCCTGCCGGGCACGCCGCACGTTTCCCGGCTGCGGGAAGGGCACGAGCAGGCGACGGTGCACGCGGAACAGAACGCGGTGGCGGATGCGGCGCGCCGCGGCAGCTCGGTCGAGGGCTGCGTGGCCTACGTGACCCATTTCCCCTGCATCAATTGCGCGAAGATTTTGGCTGCCGCGGGCATCGCCGAGGTGCGCTACCGGCTGGACTACGCGAACGACCCGCTGGTGGCCCCGCTGCTGGCCGAGTCGGGCGTGAAGATCCTGCAACTCTGACCCGCCCGCGCCGCCGTCTTGACGCCGCCCCGAACGCCGCCCCCGCCATGCGCGCCCGCCGCAAAGCCCTGAAGCCGACCACCGCCGGCTCGCTGCTGCTCGCGCATCCGGCGCTGCAGGATCCGAATTTTCGGCGGACGGTTGTGCTGATGTCCTCGCATGGCACGGAGGGGGCGATGGGCGTGGTGCTGAACCGCCCGCTGGGCCGCCGGCTGGGGGAGTTGAACGGCGAGTTCGCCCTGGGGCCGCTGGCCGCGGTGCCGCTCTTCCGGGGTGGCCCGGTGGGGCCCGAGCAGCTGCTTCTGGTGGTTTGGCAGATCCGGGAGGACGGCTTTCAGCTGCAGTTCGGCGTCGAGCCGGCGAAGGCGGCGCAACTGCTCGGGGAGGGGGCCCAGATCCGGGCCTTCCTCGGCTACTCCGGCTGGTCGCGCGGGCAGCTGGAAAACGAGCTCAAGCAGCAGACCTGGATCGTGACGGACGTGCCGCTCGACCTGCTGGAGCAGCCCCAGGATGACGGGCTGTGGCGCGGGATCCTGGGGGCGGTGGGCGACGAATGGCGCCTGCTGGCCGGCGAACCGGAGGACACCAGCCGGAACTGAGCCCGCCGGCGGCCGGGCGGGAGTCGCCGGGGCGTCGGAGTGGCCGCATCCGGGACATTTCAGTTGACAGGGGTTTGGGCGCGCTCTGTTTTGGTTTCTTTTATGAAAGTTGTTTCCTCCATCAAATCTGCCAAGAAGCGCCACCCGGCCTGTCAGGTCGTCCGCCGCAAGGGCAGAATCTACGTCATCAACAAAGTCGAGCCGCGCTACAAGGCACGGCAGGGCTGATCTAACCTCTCCATACCGCCGTGAAAGCCGAAGGCCATCCCACTCTCAACAACGTCTGCTACCTCGACATCGGTACCGGCAGACGCTTCCTGACCAAGTCCACGATGAAATCCGCCCGCAAGGAGCAGATTGACGGCGTGGACTACTTCATCGTCCCCCGCGACGTCACCATGGACTCGCATCCCGCCTACACCGGCGAGAAGCGCCTGGTCGACACCGCCGGCCGCGTCGAGAAGTTCACGTCCAAGTTCAAGCGCGTCACGACCAAGAAGTGACGCCGCCGGCTTGGGCCGTCGTTTTCGCCCTCCCCTGCGGGAGGGCTTTTTTGTTGCCGCCCGCCGGGCCCCCCTGCCTGTGTGGGGCGTGGCCGCGACCAAGTTGATCTGCTTTGACTGCGACAGCACGCTGAGCGCGCTCGAGGGCATTGACGAGCTGGCGCGGCGGCGCGGCCCGGCGGTGCTGGCCGAGGTGGCGGCGATGACGAACGACGCGATGAACGGGCAGGTGCCGGTGGAAAGCGTGTTTGGCCGCCGCCTGGAAATCATCCAGCCGCGGCGCGAGGACGTGGCGGCGGTGGGGCGGCGCTATGTCGAGACGGTGGAACCGACGGCGCAGGCGACCCTGGCCGAGTTGCGGTCGCGGGGCTGGACGACGGTCATCGTGAGCGGGGGATTCACGGCGGCGATCCAGCCGCTGGCGGACCTGCTCGGGGTGACGCGCATCGAGGCGGTGGGCCTGACCTTTGCGGCGGACGGCGCCTACCGGGGATATGCGGCGGAGTTTCCGACCGCCCGCTCGGGGGGCAAGCCGGAGGTGATCGCGCGCCTGCGCCGCGAGTTGCAGCCGGTGGTGACGGTGATGGTGGGGGATGGCGTGAGCGACCTGGAAACGCAGCCCGGGGTGGACCGCTTCATCGGGTTCGGCGGGTATGTGACCCGGCCGCGGGTGCAGGCGGAGGCCGGCGCCTTCATTCATTCGCTGGCGGAGCTGACGAGAATTTTATGATGCCCCCGGCCCCGTTTCTGGCCGCCCTGACGGCGGACCTCCCCCCGATCCTGCTGGCGCCCTTCGTCCTCCTGCTGGGGCTGATCGCGGTGATGCCGCTGACGCCGGCCCGGTGGCATGAGCGCTGGGAGCGGTCCTATCCGCTGGTCGCGGTGGGTCTCGCGCTGCTGGTGGGCGGCTACTACCTGCTGCAGGTGCCGGCGGGCGGGCGGATGCTGACCCACACGCTGCACGAGTATGTCTCGTTCATCGTGCTGATCGGATCGCTGTTTGTCGCGGCGGGCGGGATCCACCTGCGGACGAAAGGGGAGGCGACCCCGTGGGAGAACGTGCGGTTTCTCGCGGTGGGCGCGGTGCTGGCCAACCTGATTGGCACGACGGGGGCGTCGGTCGTGCTGATCCGCCCGTGGATCCGGATGAACAAGATCCGCATCGGACCGTACCACGTGGTGTTCTTCATCTTCACGGTCTCGAACGTGGGCGGCGCGCTGACCCCGATTGGCGACCCGCCGCTGTTCCTGGGCTACCTGCGGGGCGTCCCGTTCTTCTGGCTGCTGGAGCACGTGTGGGCCGCCTGGCTGCTCACGCTGGGCCTGCTGCTCGCGGTCTTCTACGTCCTCGACCGCCGGAGCTTTGCCCGGATGCCGGCGAAGATCCAGGGGGAGGTCGGGCAGCAGCCGGGCGGGTTCCGGATCGAGGGCCGGCGCAACCTGGTCCTGCTGGCGGTGATCGTGGCGGCGGTCTTCCTGCCGGCGGCCTACCTGATCCGGGAAGGCGTGATGCTGGCCGCGGCGGCCGCCTCGCTGCGGGTCACGCCGCCGCAGATCCATGCCCACAACCACTTCACGTTCGGCCCGATCAAGGAGGTGGCGTTCCTCTTCCTGGGCATCTTCACGACGATGATGCCGGCCCTGAACTACCTTGAGGCCCACGGCAGCCGCTTCGGGTTTAACCGGCCGGCGCAGTATTATTACGCGACGGGCGGACTGTCTGCGGTTCTCGACAACGCCCCGACCTATGTGAACTTTTTGAAGCTGGCCGAGACGACCTTTGTGCCGGAGACGCCGGAGGAGCTGGCGGCGGGCGGGGCGGACTATGACCGCCGGGCGGTGCGGCGGCTGCTGGAGGTGCAGGCCCCGATCGTGGTGGCGATCAGCCTCGGCGCGGTGTTTTTCGGGGCGCTGACGTACATCGGCAACGGCCCGAACTTCATGGTGAAGTCGATCGCGCAGGGCGCGGGCGTGCACTGCCCGAGCTTCTTCGGGTATATCTTCCGCTACAGCCTGCCGATCCTGCTGCCGATCCTGATGCTGGTCGGGTGGCTGATGCTGTAAGGCGGCGGGGCCGGACGCCGGGGCGCCGGCCCGCGCGGCTTACGGGAACAGGCCGCGGGCGCCCTTGGCTTCGGCGACCCGGGCGATGCCGAGCGTGAGCGCGGCGAGGCGGCGGCTGAACTTGAACTTCCGCTGCTGGGCGTCGACGGACTCCTTCGCCTTGTCGAGCATGGCGAACAGCTTCACCAGCACCTCGTCGCGGCCCCAGTAGAAGCTGGAGAGGTTCTGCAGCCACTCGAAGTAGGAGACGATCACGCCGCCGGAATTGCAGAGCACATCGGGGATGATCTCGATGTCGCCGCGCTGCTCGAGGATCTTGTCGGCGGCGTTGGTGGTCGGGCCGTTGGCGCCCTCGGCGAGGAGGCGGCACTTGAGCTTGGGGGCGTTTTTGTCGTGGATGACGCGCTCGAGGGCGGCGGGCACCAGCACCGTGCACTTGAGCTCCAGCAGGGCCTCGTTGGAAATGGGCTCGGCGCCGTCGAAGTCCTTGAGGACCTTGGCATACTGGAGGTAGGCGAGCGCCTTCTTGATGTTGATGCCCTTGGGGTTGTAGACGCCGCCGGTGTAGTCGGAGATGGCGATGATCTTGGCCCCGTAGCCCTCGAGGGCGAGGGCGGTCTCGCTGCCGACGTTGCCGAAGCCCTGGATGGCGACAGTGGCCTTGGTGATCGGGATCTTCATGTCCTCGAGGTATTTTTTGACCAGGTAGGCGACGCCGGCGCCCGTGGCCTCGCGGCGACCCTGCGAGCCGCCGAGGGCGATGGGCTTGCCGGTGACGACCGCTGGAGAGAGGTGTCCGACGTGGGTGGAGTAGGTGTCCATCATCCAGCCCATGATCTTCTCATTGGTGCCGACGTCCGGGGCGGGGACGTCGGTGTGCGGCCCGAGAAAATTGACCATCTCCTGCATGTACCGGCGCGAGAGGTGTTCCAACTCGGACTCCGAGAGCTGCTTCGGGTCCACGATGACCCCGCCCTTGGCCCCGCCGTAGGGGAGGCCGACCAGCGAGCACTTCCAACTCATCCACATGGCGAGCGCGGCCACCTCGCCGATGGTGACGTCCTGGTGGAAACGGATGCCGCCCTTGGACGGGCCGGTGGAAACGTTGTGCTGGACCCGGTAACCCTCAAACACCGTAACACTTCCGTCGATCCGGCGCACCGGGAGCGTGACGGCCATGCAGCGGCGGGGATATTTGGTGCGATCGCGGATGGCGTCCGGGAGGCTGATGGCATCGGCGGCCTGGTCGAATTGACGGCAGGCCATCTTGAAGACATCAGAGTCGTAAAGGCTGGAGATAATGGCTTTGGACATGGAACAAGTTTTATTGGGGTCGGTTGAGGGTAACGTACCGTTGTGATTGGATCGAAGTTGGCTAAATACAATGGGTTTAGCAATTGGCTTCCGGCCGGTGCTGAACTTCAATGACCGAGCCTAATTCCACAAAAAACGGGACATGATACATGGGTGGGGTACTTAAAATCTTCCGGTGGTTGCTCGAAAAGACCGCCACGGCCGGCCTGATCCTCGGGCTGGCGCTGGCGGCGTGCGGGCTCTGGCTGTATCTCCAGGACAACGTCGATTTTGACGAATGGCGCCACGATGTGCTCCGCACCCTCACCGGCGAGCGGGCGAAGGTGCAATCGGCCTTGGCGGACGTCCGACAGCGGCTGGACCGGACGGCGGCCGGCGTGGCGGCGGAACAGGAGCGCATCCGGCAGACCGACCGGGTGCTGGCCCAGCTCGGCGAGCTGGACAGCACGTGGGACCGGCTGACCGGCGACGCCCAGCAGGCGGCGAACCGGGCGCGGCGGGTGAAGCTGGAGCAGGCGCGGGCGGAGGGGCAGGCGCGCATCGCGGCGCTGCAGGCCGAGTTCACCCGCACGGGCTGGGAGCGGGACGGGCTGGAGATTGCGCTCGGCAAGCTCGACACCCAGCTGCGCAACCTGGAGGCGAAGCGGTCCCGGGTGCTGCACTATCTTGAGCGGGTCTGGCATCACCGGCTGGGACGGCTGACGGTGCAGGGCTGGGTGCTGCTCGGGCTCGGGCTCTATTTCCTCGGACCGACGGCGGGAAAACTCACGCTGTATTACCTGGTGGCCCCGGTGATCACCCGCGGCCGGCCGGTGCGGCTGGCGACGGCGCTGCCGGCGCTGCCGGAGGTCGGGCCCAGCCGGGTGTCGGCCGACCTCACCCTCTGGCCGGGTGAGCGGCTCTGGGTGCGCGAGAAGTTCCTCCAGGCCTCGGACGAGGGCCTGGTCCGGAGCACGCGCTGGCTGCTCGACTGGCGACTGCCGTTCACCTGCCTGGCGGGCGGGCTGACGGAGCTGGTGGAGATGCGCAACCGCCACCCGCAGCGGGACTACACCTGCACGCTGTCGAACCAGGCGAACCCGCACAGCGAGCTGGCGGTGGTCACGCTGGGGCCGGACGCCCGGCTGGTGCTGCGCCCGAGCTACCTCGCCGGGGTGCTGCTGGCGGAGGGCCGCGCGCTGGCGGTCCGGCGGTGCTGGCAGTTTTTCCGCTGGCAGGCCTGGGTGACGCTCCAGTTCCGCTTCCTCGAGTTTCACGGGCCGTGCCGCCTGGTCGTCGCCGGCAGCCGCGGGGTGCGGGCGGAGTGGCTGGTGTGCCGCGCCGGCAACCCGGAGCCGGCCCGCCGGGCGAACCAGGATGCCACGGTCGGCTTCACCCCCAACCTCGACTACGCGCCGGTGCGGGCGGAGACGTTCTGGAGCTATTACCGCGGCATGAACCCGCTGTTCGACGACCTCTTCTCCGGGCAGGGGCTGTTTCTCTGCCAGCAGGTGTCGGCGGACGGCGCGGCGCGCCAGGCGCGGAAGTTTTGGTCGAGTGTCTGGGGCGGGGCCCTCAGGGTCTTCGGCCTCTGACCATGCTGTTCCAACTCCAGTCCGGCTACGAACCCAAGGGGGACCAGCCTCAGGCCATCGCCCAGCTGGTGGCGTCGCTGCGCGCCGGCCACCGTCACCAGACGCTGCTCGGCGTCACCGGCTCGGGCAAGACCTTCACCATGGCGAACGTCATCGCCCAGTGCGAGCGCCCGACCCTGATCATCTCGCACAACAAGACGCTCGCCGCCCAGCTGTACTCGGAGTTCAAGAACTTCTTCCCGGAGAACGCGGTCGAGTACTTCGTCAGCTACTACGACTACTACCAGCCCGAGGCCTACCTGCCGTCGAGCGACACCTTCATCGAGAAGGACTCGTCGATCAACGAGGAGATCGAGCGGTTCCGGCTGGCGGCGACCAGCTCGCTCGTCTCGCGGCGGGACGTGATCGTGGTGGCGAGCGTCTCCTGCATCTACGGGCTGGGCTCGCCCGAGGAGTTCAGCGCGATGCGGATCCCGCTGCGGTGCGGCCAGCCGTTCGGGCGCCACCGGCTGCTGGAGCGGCTGGTGGACAACCTCTATGAGCGGAACGACCTCGAGCTGAAGCCCGGCCGCTTCCGGGTGCGGGGGGAGGTGGTGGACATCATGCCGGCGTACCAGGAGCACGGCCTGCGGGTGGAGTTTTTCGGCGACGACGTCGAGGGGCTGAGCGTGTTCGACCCGCTGACGGGCGGGGTGCTGCGGCGGCTGGAGCAGTTTGAGCTCTATCCGGCGAACCCGTACGTGACGACCCGCGGCAAGCTCGAGCCGGCGATCGCCGCGATCAAGGCGGAGCTGGAGGAGCGGGTGGCGAGCTTCGAGCAGAACGCCCAGTACCTCGAGGCCCAGCGGGTGCGGATGCGCACCAACTACGACCTCGAGATGCTGCAGGAAATGGGCTTCTGCAGCGGGATCGAGAACTACTCGCGCCACCTGACGGGCCGGCCGGCCGGCGCGCGCCCCTTCTGCCTGCTGGATTTCTTTCCCAAGGACTTCCTGCTGATGATCGACGAGAGCCACGCCACGGTGCCGCAGATCGGCGGGATGTACAACGGCGACCGCGCCCGCAAGCAGACGCTGGTGAACTTCGGCTTCCGGCTGCCGTCGGCCCTCGACAACCGCCCCCAGAGCTTCGCGGAGTTCCAGCAGGTCACCGGCCAGACGCTGTACGTGTCGGCGACCCCGGCCGAGTTCGAGCTGCAGTGCTCGACGGTGGTCGCGGAGCAGCTGATCCGCCCGACCGGCCTGCTCGACCCGGAGATCACGCTGCGGCCGGCCCAGGGCCAGGTGGAGGATCTGATCGGGGAAATCCGGCGGGCCACCGAGGTCGGGGAACGCGTGCTGGTGACGACGCTCACGAAGCGGCTGTCGGAGGACCTGACCACCCACCTGCGCGAGGCGAAGATCCGCGTGGAGTACCTGCACTCGGACATTGATGCGATCGAGCGGGTGGAGATCCTGCGCAACCTCCGGCTGGGCAACTTTGACGTGCTGATCGGCATCAACCTGCTGCGCGAGGGTCTCGACCTGCCCGAGGTGGCGCTGGTGGCGATCCTCGATGCGGACAAGGAGGGGTTTCTGCGCAGCGAGACGAGCCTGATCCAGACCGCGGGGCGGGCGGCGCGGCACGAGAAGGGTCGGGTCATTTTTTATGCGGACAAGCTGACGGAGTCGATCCGCCGCACGGTGGCCAAGGTCGCCTACCGGCGGGAGAAGCAGCTGGCCTACAACCAGGCGCACGGGATCACGCCGCGCAGCGTGCAGCGGCTGGCGCAGTCGAGCCTGCGCAGCTACGACGGCTCCGGGGCCGCCGCCGAGCCGATGGTGGCGGAGTCGACGGACGAGGTGGCGGTGGTGATCGCGGAGCTGGAGGAGGAGATGCAGGCGGCCTCGGTCCGGCTGGAGTTCGAGCGGGCGGCGGTGCTGCGGGACCAGATCCAGTCGCTCCGGTCGGGGGACTACCAGCAGGCCGCCCGCGGCGCCGGGCGGACCTATCCGACCCGCGGCGGCGGGGCGGGGAAGGCCAAGCGCCGGGGGTGAGGCGCGAGCGGACGGGTTAGGGCTTTCCAAGCAGGGGCGGGCCCGCTTGGCTCCGGGCGCGTGAAGCCTGACGCCCAACCCCTCTGGCCCGTGGTGAGTCTCGCGGCGCTGACCGGGCTGAACCTCCTCGACTATCTGGACCGGCAGCTGCTGGCCGCGGTGCTGCCGGCGCTGCAGGCCGACCTGAAAATCGGCGACGAGCAGGCCGGCACGATCGCCACGGCCTTCATGCTCGGGTATTTCCTGACCGCGCCGATTTTCGGCTGGCTGGGCGACCGCCTGCCGCGGAAATGGCTGATCGGGGGAGGGGTCTTCGTCTGGAGCCTGGGCACGCTGCTGTCGGGGCACGCGGGGGCGTATGTCTCGCTCGTGCTGTTCCGGGTGCTGGTCGGCTTTGGCGAGGCGAGCTTCGGCACGATCGGGCCGGGGTGGATCGCCGACCTGTTTCCGCCGCGGGGCCGCAACAACGCGATCACGATCTTTTATTTCGCGATCCCGGTGGGCTCCGCGCTCGGCTACCTGATGGGCGGCTATCTGGCGGTGCATTACGGGTGGCGCTCGGCCTTTCTCTGGGCCGGTTATCCCGGCCTGCTGCTGGCGTTCAGCCTCGCCCTGCTGCGCGAGCCGGCGCGAGGCGCCAGCGACCCGGCCGGCGCCGTCCCGGCGGCTCCCGCCGCGGCGGGGGGATGGCGGGCCTATCTCACCCTGTGCCGGTTTCCCGCCTATCTGCTGGTGGTGGCCGGGTACCTCGCGCAGACGTTCGCGCTGGGGGGCTTCTCCCTCTGGGCGCCGACCTTCCTCTGCCGGGTGCACCACCTGGCGCTGGACCAGGCGGGGTTTTTCTTCAGCGCCTCGCTGGCCGCGACCGGCCTGGTGGCGACGCTGGCCGGCGGCTTCTGGGCGACCCGCTGGCAGCGGCGCACCGGCACCGGCTACGCCTGGGTGCTTGCGCTCAGCGCCTTGCTGGCGGCGCCGACGGCCTTCGCCGCCTTCTCCCTGTCCGACGTCGGCCAGGCCAAGGTGGCGCTCGTCGCCACCATGTTCCTGCTGTTCCTCTCCACCGGGCCGGTGAACACGCTCATTCTCGAGACGGTGCCGGTGGCGATGCGGGCGAGTGCGATGGCGGCCTCGATCTTCGCCATCCACCTCTTTGGCGACCTGTGGTCACCCAAGTTTGTCGGCTACCTGTCGGACCGCTGGGGCGACCTGCGGCGGGCGGTGCTCTGGACCCTCCCGGGCGCGCTGATCGTCTCGGCCGTTTGCTGGTGCGTGCTGGTGGCCTACACGCGGCGGCAGCAGGCTGCGGTGACCCGGCGGAGTTGAAGCCGCGGCGCGGCGGGCCGGCCTCAGGCGCCGAGGTCGTGCAGCACGTCGGCGACGCTCCGGAGCTGGGCGGGCGGGAAGAAGCCGTTGATCCGGGTGATCACCTGCTGGATGATGCCGTCCGGGCAGCTCGCCCCGCCGGTGATGAGGACCCGCTTCGCCGGCCCCGCCGGTCCGGTCCCGTCGCCGGGCCACAGCGGCCGGGCCTCGGTGCGGCCGACGCCGCCGCCCCCGTACATGTAGTGGTCCACGACGTCCCGCCCGCGGATGCTGGCCTCGGACTGGATGAAAAAGGACCGCTCGCCGATCCGCTCCTCGCACAGGCGGAAGAGCTGGTAGGTGTTGGAGGAATTCTTGCCCCCGATGACAAACGCCGCGTCGAGCGGCGCGGCGAGGGCGCGGCTCAGGGCGTCCTGGTTGACCTGGGTCGCATAGCAGAGGGTGTCCCGGCGGCCGCCGCCGCCGACGCGGGTGTCGTCGCCGAACTTGGCCCGGTAGACGCCGCGGAGATGCTCGATGATGCCGAGCGTCTCGTTCATCAGCAGGGTGGTCTGGTTGACGACCGCCACGCGCTCGAGGTGCCGCTCCACGTCGAAGCCGGGCGTGTGGCGGCCGGCAAACAGGGCGTAGAATTTCCGCCGGGCCGCGGGATCCGGGCTGGCGACCATCTCGCCCAGCTGCCGGGCCTCGTCGAGGTTGCGGACGATGACGGCGGGGGCCTGGCGGCGGGTGTTGGAGAAGGTCGCCTTGGTCTCCTCGTGCTCGTGCTTGCCGTGGATGATG
>CAIKTR010000231.1 GCA_903830425.1 uncultured Opitutia bacterium | reverse complement strand
TCCAGCCCGCGAAGTCGCTGTAGATCCAGCCGTAGTCGTTGTAGTTGAAACGCTCGTGCAGGTACTCGAAGTCGAGGTTGATCTTGATCTTGCCGCTGTCGAACGGAAGGAGGGTCACCGACGGGGTGATGTTGAAGCCCTTCTTGAATTCGTAGGCGTACTGGCCGACGGTGTCTTCCCAGGCGCCGACCACGCGGAAGGCGGCCTTCTTGGACAGCACGGTGTTCTGGTCGAACTTGAACTTGTCGCCACCGTTGTCGTCGATCATGTAGGTGAACGTCGTCGGGAGCTTCGCGAACGTCGCGCGCTTCGAGATGTAGTTGATAACGCCACCGGGATAGCCCTGGCCGAAGAACACGGACGCGGGACCCTTGACGATTTCCACGCGCTCGACGGAGTCGAAGCTGTACGCGGTGTAACGGAAGATACCGTCGCGCATCATGTTATTGACCTGGAAACCGCGCATCGTGAAGGCACCCTGGGGGGTCGCTTCGTTGGCCGGGACGCGCATGGCGAAACGATTGTCACCCGTGGAGGCCGAAGTGTAACGGAACAGATCGGTCAGCGAGCGGGCGTTGGTGTCATCGAGGAACTCACGCGAGACGACCGAGATGTTGAGCGGCACTTTCTGAATCTCCATGCCGATCTTCGTCGCGGTGGCGGCGTTGGTCTTGAGGTAACCGTAGTCCTTGTCGCTGGTCACCTGGAAGGGTGAGAGGACCTGGACCTCTTCGTCGGTTGCGAGGGCCGCGGCCTTCGGGGCCGCAGTCGCTTTGGCCGTGTCTTGGGCTCGCGTGATCGGAGCCAAAACAACAACCAAGGCAGCCAAACAGGCGACCAGATACTTACTGGTGCTGTGCATTGGATAGCTGATTTCTGATTTCATTCGTGTGGGGGTGGTTTGTAGTTTCCGGTTTTGAGTCCGCGTGAGCGGAACCAAAAGTCGGGAAAGCGAAAAAGAGGTAAAGAACAGCCGACGGCTAAGCCGATTCAGGGGGGGGCAGAATCTGGGCCGTAGGGAAGAGATTCCCGGGCACTTTAGCAAGAGCGTCTTTTCAGCCTGAAATGAATTTTCAGGCGATTAACTGCTTCGACGGAGTCATGGTCACGAGGGTGGGTGCGACGTTGATACCGACCCGGCCGATGGTGGTGGGATTCTCGATGCGCCAGAGCACGTGGTCGACGACCTTCCGGACGAGGGTGGGCAGGTTGATGTCGAGGACGGCGGGGTGGTGGTCAAGGTTGTGGTAGATGACCGGGTTATAGTTCCCGAGCACGGCCTGAAAATCGCGCTCGGACTTCAGCCCGGCCTGGCGCATGGAGCGGAAGAGCGACCCGCAGAAATGATCGACCGGCATGTACAGGCCGGTCGGCCGGGGCGTCGCCTGCATCATCCGGCGGACCAGGGTGTCGCTTTCCTCGTGGAGCGGGGCGATCTCGAGGAAACTGGTGCCGGGCCGGCTCTTTCCAAGAATGGTGTGCACGGTCAGCCCGAGTTCCTTGGCCCGTTCGCCGAACGACTTTACCCGCCAGGCGACCGCGCTGTAGGCCGGATCCGTCGAGATGACCGCCAGCGTCTTATGGCCGTGTCCGTGCAGAAAATCGGCGGCGATCCGTCCATTTAAGTCGTTGTCCGGCTCGACGTAATCACCGTCATAGGTGGGCGTGCGCCGCGTCATGAACCACACATGCGGCAGGGTCCCGAGTTTTTGCATGCAGCTCGCCGAAGGCTCCATGCCCTGGATAATCACGCCGTCGACCTGTCGCTCGGCCAGTACCCGGGGCAAATCATCCGGCGTGTCCGAAAAAAGAACGCTTAACTCAATGCGCTGACGCTCGTTAGATGGCTGCACCTGCAGCAGCTGGTCCTGAAACCAGTGGAGGCTGGAGGTTTTTTTCGCGCCGACGAACCAGACGGCGATTTTTTTGGGGACGGCGAGCCGGGACTTGGGTCCGCGCCGCCGGTGCAGGGGGGTGGGCACGTAGCTGACCGCGGCCATGACGGCCTGGACGCGGGCCAGGCGGTCGGGTGCAACCAAGTGCGGCTGATTGATAACGCGGGAGACCGTGGCCGGGGAGACCTTGGCCCGATGGGCAATATCGGCAATGAGCATGGCTAGGGGTACGCCGTGAAAGTTTCAGAAAGAATCTCTGAAAATCAGCGCCGGCCGTCAAGCAGTATCAGGCCGGTCGGCGGGGCGCCGGCCGGCCGGTCCGGGGCCTACTTTTTGGCGCGCCGCAGGGCCCGCTGCCAGGCCTGGACGTACTCTTCGCGGGCGCGGATGGCGTCGGGCCAGGGCGGGGGATTGGTGCTGACGTGGTAGCCGTGGGTCATGCCGAGCTCGGGGGAGGTCCAGAGCTCGCCGCGGGGCTTGGGCCCCTGCAGCCAGAGGGTGAAGAGGTCCTCGACGAAGGCCAGGTAGTCGTTGAATTCCGGGGTCAGCCGGCCCCGGCCGTTGGTCACCGGGACCTGGCAGTGCTGGCTGTTGAACGGCCGCAGGTGGAAGACGTGGGAGTGCTGGATGAGCTTGGGCCAGGCGAGCAGGCGGGAGGAGTAGTCGGCCGGCAGGATGTGCTTGGAAACCGCGAAGTGGGAATGGTCCCAGGTCACCGGCATGGGCCGGCCCGTGGCCTGCTGGAAGCGGCGGGCGATCTCGGTGAACTTTTCCGGGGTCTCCGTGGCGGTGTCGCGATGGGTCTCGAGGTGCACGCCGACGCCGAGCTCTTCGGACATCCGGACCAGCTTCACGGCCAGCTTGGCGGCGACCGCGGGCGGGGTGTCGTGGTCCAGCAGCTGGACGTTCATGTAGTGGACGCCGAGCTCGCGCTGGGCGATCATCTGCTGGCGGGCGCGGGCGACGTTCGAGCCGTCGAAGCCGCCCATCATCGCCAGCCCGTGCCGGGCCGCGATCGCCTGGATTTCCGGGTTGATGACGGCGGCGATGCCGTCAAAGCCGGCGGCCTTGATCGCCTGCATTTTCCGGTCCAGCGACCATTCGCGCTTGGCGCTGGGGAAGGACATCAGCGTCCACGGCGTGGCGCATTGGACGAGACGGGGGGTAGGGTTTTTTTTCAGGGTTTTCATGGATGAAATTTCAGGGAAAATGCTGATTGAAATGCTGAATGGAGCCGATGCATGCTGGGTCGTCTGCTTCGGGAGACAACCCCATTATATGATTCTGCCACAGGCAAAGCGATGGAGCGTCATGGTTTCGATCTTTGTCGTGGGCCTGGGGGTGGGGCGGGCCGGAACGGCGGCCGAGGGGCTGGCGCTGACGGACGCCGACATTGCGCACCGCTTTCAGGCCCGGCGCGAATGGGTGCTGGCGAAATCGATCAGCGACCTCCCGCCGGCGGACCCGACCAAGGGCAGTATTTTCGACGTGGCGGCCTGTCTGCAGCAGGGGAAGCAGCGGGAGGCGGCCCTGGCCCGGCTCGCGCGGATCAACCAGCCCATGCCGGACGGGAGCATGTTCTGGATGTTTCCGATGGCGACGGTGATGCTGGCGGGGCACGAGGGGCTCGACGCCGCCAGCTGGGCGCGGATCCAGGAGCTCTGGCGCAGCTACTGGCCGAGCCGGGGCGACACGGAGAACCACTGGGCGCTGTATTACTCGAGCCTTTATCTGGCGGCGCAGACTTTCCCGGAGTCCGGTCCCGAGCAGTGGTTCAACGGCCAGTCCGCCGCCGAGAACATGGCCGAGGCGCGCGGCTACCTCGAGCACTGGATGCAGGTGACGACCTCCTACGGCCAGGGCGAGTACGACTCTCCCAACTATATTGAGGAGTATGTGATCCCGATGTGCCTGCTGGCGGGCTGGGCGAAGGACGAAGGCTTCCGGCAAAAGGCGCGGCTGATGGCCGACTACGTGCTCTACGACTACGTGGTCGAGTCGCTCGACGGCTATTACGGCGGCGCCCACAGCCGGGTGTATCCCCGCCAGATCGTGGCCCCGGCGCTGACCCCGGCGTCCGCCCTCGCCTGGCTGCTCTTCGGGTTCGGCGAACCCCAGTCCCGCGGCACCGTCCAGCTGGTGGCCCTGAGCGGCTACACCCCGCCGCCGATCCTGGAGCGGATCGCGCGCGACCGGGACCGGCCCTATGTGGAGCGCGAGCTCAAGCGCACCCGCTGGCGCCTGCGCCACGCCGGGCCGGACTCGTTTGTCATCGGCGACAAGCGCACCGTGCCGGTCTACAAGTACAGCTACGTGGACCCCGACTTCATCCTGGGCTCGTCCCAGGGCGGGCTCCTCCAGCCCATCCAGCAGCAGACCTGGAGCCTGCTCTGGCGCACCGACCGGGGCGCGCGCTCCGCCAACGTGTTTTTCGGGATGCAGCCGTACTCGTCGCCCTACGAGGGCACGATGTACTTCGGGGGCGACTGGGACACGGTCACCGACCTGATTGCGCGCTCGAAGGCGGACTATGATTCCCCGGACAAGCTGCCGGGCGGCTCGCCCCACGAGCAGGTGTTCCAGCAGGGGGCGGCGCTGATCGCGCTCTACGACCTGCCGGAGGGCACGCGCTTCCCGCAGATCACGACCTTCTTCTCGCGGGACCTGGCCGACACCACGGAGGACGCCTCCGGCTGGATTTTCTCCCGGGGCGGGCCGGTCTACATCGCCTACCGGCCGTTTGCCGCCGGCGAGTGGAAGCCCAACGACTGGACCGGGCTGCTGCGCGGCGGCGGCGGCGGCTTCATCAGCGCCGGCTTCAAGGAGTGGGGCGAGGGCCACCGCTGCTATGTGAGCGGCGCCCGGCGCAACGGGTATGTCGTGCAGGTTGCCCCGGTGCGCGCCTATGCGACCTTCGCGCAGTTCCAGCAGGCGGTCCGCGCCCTCCCGCTCCGTTTCTCCACCGCGGCGGCGCCCGAGGCGACGTTCACCGCGCTCGACGGCAGCGTGCTCCACGCGCGGTACGGCGCCCCGCCGACGCTCAACGGCGCGCCGGTGGACTATGCGTCCTGGCCGCTGTTCGACAGCCCGTACGGCCAGGCGGCGCGCGGCAGCCAGCGCCTGGAAATCCGCCACGGCGCGGAGCGCTACCTGCTCGATCTCGGGCGCAATCTCAGCCAGCAAACCATCGTCCCCGCCCAGCCATGAACCCCCGCGGCCCCGTCCTGTTGTTCCTGGCCCTGGCCCTCGGCGGCGCGGCGGCGGTGCCGGCGGCGCCGGGCCGGTTTTTCGCCGCCGTGGCGATGACCAAGGCGCAGCGCAATTCCCCCGTCCCGGCCGACTCCGGGTTGTACCGGCGGGACGCGCAGGGCGCCTGGCAGCATTTCGGCCCGCGCATCCTCGGCGTCGCCAGCGTGGCGGTGCATCCGGCCTGGCCGGACCTCCTCCTGATCGCCAGCGCCGACGGCGTGGTGCGCAGCGCCGACGGCGGCCGCACCTGGCGGAAAACCACCGGGTGGGAGGTGGCCGACGTGCGCAGCCTGGCCTTCGACCCGGCGCAGCCCGCGCAGGTCTACGCCGCCACCGCGTGGGGACCGCTGCGCTCGACCGACCGCGGCGAGACCTGGCAGCTGGCGCAGGCCGGGCTCGCGAAACTTTATTCCCAGACGATCCTCGCCGACCGCGCCCAGTCCGGCCGCGTGCTGCTCGGCACCGAGGACGGCATCTACGTCTCGACCGACGCCGCGCGGTCGTGGACGCGCGTGCCCTCGCCCGCGGCGACCGTCCTGCGCCTCGCCCAGAGCGGGGCCGACGCGCGGCGGCTGCTCGCCGGCACACAGGGGCGGGGCGCCTGGCTCTCGACCGACGGCGGCCGCACCTGGGCGGCGACGGATGCGGGCACCGCGACGGCCAACCTCTACGCCGTGGCGCTCAGCCCGCGCGCGGCCGAGCTGATGGCGGTCGGCGGCTGGGGGGTCGGGGTGCGCGTCTCGGCCGACGGCGGCCGCACCTGGGCGGACCGCAGCGCCGGGCTGCCGGTGAAGCAGGTCTTCCTGCTCGCCTTCGAGCCCGGGGAGACGGAGCGGCTGTGGGCCTCGACCTTCGAGGAGGGCGCGTTTTATTCCGACGACCTCGGCCGCACCTGGCAGGCCGGCGGGCTGGACGGCGCCTACGGCCTCGACTTTGTCTTTGCGCCGCCGGCGCGCTGAGCGCACCCCCTTTTTTTCTTCCCCGTGACTCCCTTCCTCAACTCCGCCTCGTGGATCTGGTCCGCCGAGGGTTCCCATGCCGCCCCGCCGCCCGAGGCGGCGACGCCCTCGCACTACCAGGTGCGGTATTTCCGGCGCCCCTTTGCGGTGGCCGACCCGGCGGCGGCGGCGCTGACGGTCCACGTCTCGGGCGACAGCCGCTACCTGTTTTTCTGCAACGGCGCGCTCCTCGGCCGCGGCCCGGCGAAGGGCGACGTGAACCATCACTTCTACGAGACGTTCGACCTCGGGCCGCACCTGCGCCGCGGCCGCAACGTCCTGGCCGCGCTGGTGCTCGACCAGTCGCGCGTGGCGCACCGCCCCGCGCTGCTCGGGCCGCCCTGCTCGGTGATGACGTACACCGGCGGCTTCGTGCTCGAGGGGGCGCTGCGGACGCCGGCCGGCGAGGCGCTGGAGGACCTGCGCACGGACGCCAGCTGGCGGGTGGCGGTCGACACCGCGCACCGCTTCCAGAACGAGCACACCACGTTCGAGGGCTACCTCGGCTATTTTGAGCACCGGGTGTCGCGGCTGATCCCGGCGGGCTGGAACACGCCGGAGTTTGACGACGCGGCCTGGCCGGCGGCGCACGTGCTGTTCAAGGCGGAGCGGTGGGAGAACCGCCGCGACCCCGCGAGCCCCTACGGCCTGATGCCGCGGCTGGTGCCGATGCTGGAGGAAGGCGCGCCGGCGGCGTTTGCCGACGCGTTTCTCGAGGGCGGCGCGGCGGTGCCGGCGGACTGGCAGGCGCTGCTGGCGGAGGGCCGCCCGCTGACGCTGCCGCCGCAGGCCACGGTGACGCTGGTGCTCGACGCCGGGGCGCTCACCACGGCGTTTCCGCAGCTGGCGGTGACGGGCGGGGCGGGCAGCCACGTGCGGCTGACCTATGCCGAGGCGCTGCGGCTGCCGTGGGACACGCCGGGGGCGCAACTGCTCGGCAAGCAGCAGTCGCTGGCGAACCTCGCCTCGCATTTTGCCGACGAGACCCGGGGCTGGACCTTCGACCGCCGGGGCCAGGTCACCGGCTGGAGCGACCGCTGGGAGCCGGCGGGCGGGGAGGAGACCTTCGAGCCGCTGCACTGGCGCGCGTTCCGCTACATCGGCCTGCAGCTCCAGGTCGGGGCCGCGCCGCTCACGCTGCGCGCGGTGCGGCACCGGTTCACGGCCTACCCGTACCGCGTGGCCGCGACCTTCCGCTCCTCCGACCCGGCGCTCGACCGGATCTGGGACGTCGGCCTGCACACGATGCGGATGTGCGCGCACGAGACCTTCGAGGACTGCCCGCACTACGAGCAGATGCAGTACGCGGGGGACACGATGATCACCTCGCAGCTCGGCCTGCTGACGACGGGCGACGGGCGGCTGAGCCGCCAGGCGCTGTACCACTTCGACTGGTCGCGGCTCTCCGACGGCCTCACGCAGGCGCGGTATCCCTCGCGGCTGGTGCAGGTGATCCCGGCCTGGAGCCTCCACTGGATCACGACCCTCAAGGATTACTTCTACTGCACGGGCGACCGGGCCACGGTGCAGGACCTGCTGCCCGGGGTCCGCGCGGTGCTCGACTGGTACCGCCGGCACACCGACGCCGACGGGCTGCCGGCCCGGCTGCCGTTCTGGAACATCACCGACTGGTGCCCGTGGTGGCCGCGCGGCGTGGTGCCGGGGGCCGACACCGGCCCGACCTGCATCCATGCGGCCCAGTACATCAACGCGCTCGACGAGGCCGCGGTGCTGGCCGGTCACCTGGGCGGCGCGGCCGAAGCGGCGGCGCTCACGGCCGAGGCCGACACGCTGCGCCGCGTGGCGCACGCGCGGTTCTGGTCCGAGGCGGAGGGGCTGTATTTCGACCGGCCCGGCGGGCCGGAGCTCAGCCAGTACGGCAACGCCTGGGCGATCGTCGCCGGCCTCGCCGGCGAGCGGGAGCGCCCGATCCTCCTGCGGCGGTTCCCGCACGACCCCCAGCTCGCCCCCGGCTCCTTCTTCTGGTGGCACACCGGCTTCGCCGCCCTGGCCAAGTGCGGCCGGGCCGACGACCTGACGCGCCACCTCGGCCCCTGGCACGAGTCCGTCGGCTACGGCCTCTCGACGTTCGTCGAGGAAAACAGCTACTGGCGCTCGCTCTGCCACGCCTGGAGCGCGCATCCCGTGCTGGAGTTCCAGCAGCGCATCCTCGGCGTCACGCCGGCGGAGCCGGGCTTCGCCCGCCTGCGCGTGCAGCCCCACTGCTGCGGCCTGACCCACGCCGCCGGCAGCGTCTGCACCCCGCACGGGCTCGTGGAAGTCGCCTGGCGGGTCGCCGACGGCCAGCTCCACTTCACCCTCACGCTGCCCACGGAGCTCCCTGCCACCATCGTCGCCCCGGACGGCCGCACCCACGAGTTCACCGGCCGCCACTACACGGCCCGCTTCGCCCTGCCATGAAAACTCTCCGCCTCCACCACGAGACCGGCCGGTCCGTCAGCCTGCTCGCCGGCGACGCCCTGCTCTGCCGCTATGTCTACGCGCCCGGTCTCGACGCGAAGGAGTCCCCCAAGCCCTACTTCCACCCGCTGAACTCGCTCGCCGGCGACACGCTCACGAACTTCCGCCCGAACGACCATCCGTGGCACCACGGCCTGTGCTTCACGCTGAACCAGGTGGCGGGGGTCAATTTCTGGGGCGGCCCCACCTGCCGGCGGGCCGACGGCTACCAGTGGCGCGACGACCACGGCGTGCAGCAGCACGTCGCCTGGACCCGGCTCGAGGCGGCCGGCGCGCAGGCGGTGCTCGCGCACACCCTCGAGTGGCGGCGGCAGGACGAGGTTTTGTTCCGCGAGGCGCGCACCCTCGAGGTCGCGGTGGACGCCGCGGCCCAGTCCTGGTCGCTGCACTGGCGCGGCTGCCTGACGAACGTCAGCGGTCGCCCGCTGGCGCTGGGCAACCCGCACTCGCACGGCGGCCTCGCCGGCTCGCACTACACCGGGCTGGCCTTCCGCGGCGCCCGCGCGCTGCTCGACGACCACCTGGACCCGACGATCAAGGTCACGGCCGAGGGCGGGCACGAGGGCGTGCCGGCGGTCCACGGCACCGCCGCGCGCTGGATGGAGTGGCACGGGCAGCTGGACGAAACGCTGCGGCGGGTCATCATCCGGTTTGAAAACCACCCCGGTCCGCTGCATTGGTTCGTGCGCCGCAACTATCCGCTGGCCGCGCTGCCGGTGCAGTTCGACCAGGACCGCGTGATCGCCGCCGGGGCGGACCTCGCCGTCGACCACACCCTCACCTTCACCTCCCTGTGAACCTCGACCGCAAGACGTTTCTCCGCCGGCTGGGGGCCGGGGCCGCCGGGCTGCTCGCCGCGCGGGGCCTCGGCGCGATGGAGGCCGACGGCTACCAGTCGGCGGTGACGCCGGCGTGGAGCGGGGACGACCCCGAGGGCTTCTGGCGGCAGGTGCGGGTGCAGTTCCCGATGACGCCGGAGCGCACCTACTTCAACACCGGCGGGCTCGGCCCGGCGCCGCGCCGGGTGCTCGACATGCTCACGGTCGCCAGCCGGCAGCTGCAGGAGCGGGTCGAGACCGGCCACGACTTCTTCGAGCAGGCGCGGGCGATCGTCGCCGGGTACCTCGGGGCCCAGCCGGGCGAGACCTGCTTCGTGCGCAACACCACCGAGGGCACGTGCATCGTGGCGGACGGCCTCGAGCTGCAGGCGGCGGACGAGGTGATCTTCGAGACCCACGCCCACCCCGGCGGCTCGTTCCCCTGGCTCAACCGCCAGCGCACCGACGGCATCGTGGTCAAGACCTTCGTGCCGGACCCGGTGAACGCCGCGGCCAACGTCGAGCGGATCGCCGCGCTGATCACGCCGCGCACGCGCGTGATCCAGGTGTCGCACCTCACGTCGCCCACCGGCATCCTCCTGCCGGTGCCGGCCATCGCCGAGCTGGCGCGGCGGCACCGCCTCTGGTTCCACGTGGACGGCGCGCAGTCGGCCGGGATGATCCCGGTCAACCTGCCCGCGCTCGGCTGCGACTCCTTCGCCACCAGCGGCCACAAGTGGATCGGCGGGCCGCACGAGACCGGCGTGCTCTGGATCCGCGCCGACCGGATCGAGCGGGTCACGCCGCGCCACGTGGGGGCGTACTCGAGCGACGACCGGAACCTCAACCACCCGGGCCCGTTCCTCTACAGCCCCGGGATGAAGCGCTTCGAGTATGGCACGCGCAACGCCGCCTCGGTGCTGGCGCTGGCCGAGGCCATGCGGTTCCAGACCGAGCTCGGGCGCGACCGGATCGCCGCGCGCGGCCGGGCGCTGGCCGCCCGGGTGCGCGCCGGCTTCGAGCAGATCCCCGGGGTCGAGATCCTCACGCCCGCGGACCCCGCGCTCAGCGGCTCGATCCTCACCTTCCGCTCGCCCAAGCTGCCCTTCGGGAAAATCTTCGAGCGCCTGCTCGCCGACCACCGCCTGCGCTGCCGGCCCGTGTCCGAGGTCGGGCTCGACGCCGTCCGCGTCTCGACCCACCTCTTCAACTCCCCCGAGGAGTGCGACCGCCTGGTCGGCGCCCTCGGCGAGGTGCTGAAAAAAGCCTGAGCCCGCCGGCCCCATGAGACTCGACCGCCGCACCTTCGTCCAAAGCGTGGGCCTCGGCGCGCTCGGCGCGC